>JAAYSU010000135.1 GCA_012523915.1 Clostridiales bacterium | reverse complement strand
GGGAAGTAATATTTAATTTTCTGAAATTTTAAGTAATTTAATTGCTTTTTGATTTATTTATGCTATAATCGTAGATGTTTTTGCTTGAAATATAATGGAATTAAATTCAATTTATATACAGTAATATGTTTTAATATAAAACAGAAAATAACAAGGTAAAGGAATGATTAAATAATGGTAAAAAGTTTCATTGAAAGGCATCAGGATTTCTTTACTGAAAAGGGAGCCGGATTTTTTACAAGAAAGAATATTTATAATAAAAATGGTATGTTGCTATTAAGAGAGGGCCAAAAGGTATCAGAAAGTACCATATTAAAACTTCTAAGGCTTGAAAGCTGCGGACTGGAAATAATGAGCGAAGATAATAGTGTTGGTATGAGAGGCTTTGCTATAGCCTCAAAGGAAATGGCTAAGGATATTCAAATTCCTAATACTGAGGAATTTGAAAAGAAATTGAATATCCGCAACAAACTTGTTTTAGAAAAACCCAACAAGTTATTGAGCGATATAATTTTTGAATCCAAGGGTGAACCCTGGTGGATATATATCAATGCTTTACCCAATTACGTCAACTGGATTTATACACATTCAATAGATGTTGCCATAATTTCAATGATGTTGGCTGAGAGGCTGGGCTATACTGATGAAGAGCTTTTCAATATTGGATTGGCAGCATTGCTACATGATGTAGGCAAGCTGTTGGTACCAAAAGCTATAATAGAAAAGCCTGAGGCCTTGAATGAAGTGGAAAAAGATTGCATGAGACAGCATTGCGAGTTGGGTTTAAGTTCTCTTGAAACATTCAATATTCCAAAGGAATTTACTGATATCATTATGCAGCATCATGAGAGACTAGACGGAAGCGGATATCCCAACGGCTTAAAGGGAGATGAAATATCCCACATCGCTCAGATTGCAATGGTGGCCGATACCATTGATGCAATTACATCCCATCGTCCCTATAGGGAGGCATATGATATAAAAACTGCAATAAAGATGCTAAGAAAAGAAAGGGCAAGATATCCTCAAGAGCTAATTACTTTGTTTGAAAACATAATTTATGAAGAATAATCCCAGTCGATAAGAATACATAAACATTTAAAAGAGCAAAATAGCAATTGCTCTTTTTTGTATGTAAAGGATTGCAAATTATATAGTTTTGTCTATAGTAATCAGCCGATATATTTGTTAATATATTAAAGGTGTTATAAATAATAAGAAATGGAGTGTTTAGGTATGAAATACAAGAGTACAAGGGGAAGCAAAAATTTGATGAGCTCTGCCCAGGCAATAATAAAAGGGATAGCAGAGGATAGAGGCTTATATGTACCTGAGAGGATTCCTGAATTGGATATAGATATCAGCAAACTTATAGGACTAGATTATAGGCAGCTAGCTTCTCATGTACTCCCTAAGTTTCTGACTGACTTTACTGAAGATGAGTTGAGAGATTGTATATATAATGCATATGATTCTAAATTTGAGGCTGAAGAAGTAGTTCCTGTCAAGAAGGGCAATGATGCCTACTTTATTGAACTCTATCATGGTAAAACAGCAGCTTTTAAGGATATGGCTCTTTCAATCCTTCCATATCTTTTAACTACTGCTATGAAAAAAGAAAAGGAAGAAAAGAAGATTGCAATTCTTACTGCTACTTCTGGAGATACAGGCAAAGCTGCCCTGGAGGGTTTTGCTGATGTACCCAATACGGAGATTATAGTATTTTTTCCAAACAAGGGAGTAAGCCAGGTACAGGCCAGACAAATGGTTACACAGGAAGGTAGTAACACTCATGTATTTGCTATCGAAGGTAATTTTGATGATGCTCAATCGGGAGTGAAAAATATCTTTAATGATAGAAATATTGCAGATAAGCTTGCGGAGAAGGGGTACAAGCTATCCTCAGCAAATTCGATAAATATAGGCAGACTGGTACCTCAGGTAGTCTACTATGTATGGTCATATGTGAAACTATTAGAAGATGGGGTAATCAACCCTGGAGATAAGATAAATATTACTGTACCTACGGGTAATTTTGGAAATATATTGGCGGCCTACTATGCAAAGGAGATGGGGCTCCCGGTTAATAAGCTTATTTGTGCTTCTAATAAGAATAAGGTATTAACAGACTTCATAAACACTGGAGCATACCATATAAAGCGTGAATTCTATATTACCAGCTCTCCTTCAATGGATATTCTCATTTCCAGCAACCTGGAACGCTTGCTATATCACTTATCAGGAGAGAATGGAGAAGAAATATCTACACTAATGAATTCTCTAGAAAATGATAAGGGATATGAAGTCAGCGATAGAATAAAAGAAGGACTCTCTGATTTTTATGGTGGCTTTGCAGATGAGGATGAGACCATGGAAACTATAAGTAAGATGTATAAGGATCATGGTTATCTCATTGATACCCACACTGCAGTAGGATACAAGGTTTATCAGGATTATAAAAAAGAGACAGGGGATGAAACTCCCACAGTGATAGCTTCTACTGCCAGCGCCTATAAATTTGCAGATAGTGTAGCTAGTGCAATTGGTCTTAAAAAGGAAGATGATGGTTTTAAGTATATAAGTTCTTTATATAAAGAAACAGGGGTAAGAATTCCTTCTGGGCTAAAAGATTTAGAGCAAAAGAAAATTATACACAAAAAAGTATTAAAAAAAGAACAGATGGCATTATTTGTAGTAGATGTTCTTAAATAATTCGGTTATTCTTACAGAAAACAACAAATTGTATTATAATTTAATAAATTTTTTATGTTATAATGGTCTAGGGTGTCCCCGAGGGGCTTGTTAATAAATAAATATAAAGAGAGTGATATAATTATGAGCATTTTTAGTAAGCATTTGCCAGCAGTTAAGGTTGGGCATTACAAGAACACAGAGAATAGCGCTACAGAGAAGATGCCACTGCCAGACAAAGTATTCATTTCTATGGTACAGCACATAGGTGCGCCCTGTCAGCCTAGGGTAAAAGTTGGAGATATGGTGAAAGTTGGACAAGTAATTGGTGATACAGACGCTTTTGTTAGTGCACCGATTCATTCCAGTGTTTCAGGGAAGGTTACGGCAATAGATCAGAACATGACCATGATGGGCATATGGGATCCTGTTGTAACCATTGAGCTGGATAAGGAACAGGAATTGATAGAAGACTTGAAAGCTCCTAAGATAACGGATAGAGAAAGCTTTATAAAAGCAGTCAGAGATTCTGGCTTGGTAGGTCTTGGAGGAGCTGCTTTTCCGACACATGTTAAATTCAGTCCTAAGAACCTCGACGAGGTTGACACTTTGATAATTAACGGTGCGGAATGCGAACCATATATCACTTCTGACTATAGGACTATGATGGAAGATACCGACTTGTTAGTCGAAGGGATTAAGAGGACAAAGGAATATCTTAGTATTAAAAGAGTTGTTGTAGCAATTGAATTAAACAAGGCCCCTGCGATTGAGAAACTGAGTGAAGCCTTTAAAGATTCTGATGGAATTGAAGTCATGGGACTCAAGCCAATTTATCCCCAAGGTGCAGAGAAAGTTTTAATATATGAAGTTACAGGCAGGCAGGTTCCCATAGGTAAACTTCCTGCGGATGTCGGTGTACTTGTGTCCAATGTAAGCTCAATAGTAGCTTTAGAAAAATATGTTCAGACTGGTATACCTTTGATAACTAGAAAGGTAACTGTTGATGGTACGGCAGTTAATACGCCCAAAAATGTTGAGGTTTTAATCGGAACTTCAATAAAGGATTTAATAGAATTTTGCGGCGGTTATAAGAAACCTCCTAAAAAGATTCTAATGGGAGGCCCTATGATGGGAAGGACCATCTACAATGACAATATGGCGATAATTAAAAACAACAACGCTATATTGGCCTTTGATGAAGACTGGGTAAAGCTACCCAAGGAAACGGCTTGTATTAATTGTGGCAGATGCGTTAGAACCTGTCCAATGAGGTTGATGCCTACGTTAATACTAAAGGCCTATGATAAGAATGATGTGGATGAATTGAAGAAGCTCAATGTTCTATCTTGTATGGAATGTGGAACCTGCACTTATGTGTGTCCTGCGAAAAAACAGTTGAGCTTTGTAAATAAATTAGCTAAGCAAAAAGTTATGGAAGGAGGGAACAAATAATGGAGCAATATAATAATGGAAATCTTGTTGTTTCTTCCTCTCCCCACATATTTGACAATGTAGATACTTCCAAGATTATGCTAGATGTAATAATTGCCTTGATTCCTGCATTTATTATGTCCGGTATTGTATTTGGAACGAGAGCAATAGTATTGACCATAGTCTGCGTAGTGGCTTGTGTTATCTTTGAGGGATTATTCAACTACATACTGAAGAAAGACAATACAATTTCCGATTATAGTGCGGTTGTAACTGGAGTATTGCTTGCATTTAATCTGCCTGCTAATTTACCCTTTTGGATGGCAGTTATAGGTTGTTTTGTAGCAATAGTTATTGTGAAGCAGCTGTTTGGAGGAATCGGGCAGAATTTTGTTAACCCTGCAATTACTGCCAGAATTGTACTATTAATATCTTTCGCTACTCCCATGACAACTTGGCCCTTGCCTAAAAAGCTTATGGGAATGGTAGATGCAGTTACAGGACCTACTCCTTTAGGAGTTATAGCTACGGGTTCAGATGCAGTCCCATCTAACTTGGATATGTTTCTTGGTTTTATCGGGGGTTCTTTAGGAGAAACAAGTGCAATAGCTCTGTTAATTGGTGGCATATATTTAATTGTAAGAAAGGTAATAGAACCTACGATACCGGTGGCATTTATTGCGACAGTATTTGTTTTCGCAGTAGTAACAGGCAATGATCCAATATTTCATATATGTGCTGGCGGTGTTTTCCTAGGGGCATTCTTTATGGCTACTGACTATACGACTTCGCCGCTGACAACCAAGGGTAAGATTATCTTCGGTATAGGGTGCGGGCTGTTGACAATGATTATAAGGTTATACGGCTCTTACCCCGAAGGAGTATCCTATGCTATCTTACTTATGAATATCTTGACACCCCATATAGATAACCTGACAAGAACAAATGTATATGGAGGTGTAAAGAATGACTAATGTTAAAACAAAAGAATTGATTGCACCTACCTTGGTGTTGGTAATAATTTGTTTGGTGGTAACAGCTGCATTAGCTATTACTTACCAAATAACAAAACCAATTATAGAAGAGATCAATTTGGAAAAAGCAAATCTTGCACGTGCCGAAGTACTACCCGAAGGAGCAGAGGGTTTTTCTCCTTTGGAAGGTATAGAACTTATTGATAATGTAGTTGAAGTATATCAAGCAAATAATGGATCCGGAATGATATTTACCATTGTCGATAAGGGATTTGGTGGCGATATAACTGTAATGGTAGGTATCAATAGCTCCAAAGAGATAGAAGGAGTTAAGGTTACAAGCCATCAGGAAACACCGGGACTGGGCACAAAGGCAATGACTGTAGAGCATCTTTCTCAATACGAGGGTAAAGTGACGATATCAGCGAATCCATCGGACGAGAATGGTATTGATGCTGTAACTGGAGCAACAGTATCCTCGAATGCAATATTTAGAGCGGTTGAAACCGCACTTGAGCAATTCGAAAAGCTAGGGGGTGCTAAATAATGAATAAAATTACTCTATTAAAAAATGGGATTATAAAAGAAAACCCCGTACTTATTTTGCTCTTAGGTACATGTCCCACCTTGGCTGTTACCACAACAGCCATTAACGGTTTAGGTATGGGAGTTTCCACCATGGCGGTTTTAATATGTTCGAATATAGTAATATCGATTTTAAAAAGTATTATTCCAGATAAGGTTAGAATCCCTTGCTATATTGTAGTTATAGCAGGGTTCGTGACACTGGTATCATTCCTTTTACAGGCATATGCTCCTGAAGTCAACGAATCTTTAGGCCTATTTATTCCGCTTATAGTTGTAAACTGCATCATTTTAGGTAGAGCTGAAATGTTTGCTAACAAAAACAAGGTTATAGATTCAGCTTTTGATGGTATAGGAATGGGTCTTGGATTCACCTTAGCCCTATTTATTATGGGAACTATAAGGGAAATATTAGGTTCTGGCTCTTGGATGGGGATAGTTCTTACAGCAAACCTTATTGAGCCTATGTCGATCTTTATGCTGGCACCAGGCGCATTCTTTACCTATGGATGCCTGGTAGCATTTATAAACTACATGACAAAGGGCAGAGCTATTAAAAAGAAAGAGATAGGTTGTGAAGGTTGCCCGTCAGCTGCAGCTTGTGCGAAAATCGAGGAAGGGGGATGTGAATAATGAAAGAAATGGTGATCATATTATTCAGTGCTATACTGGTAAATAACTTTGTGCTAGTTAGGTTTTTAGGAATATGCCCCTTTCTAGGCGTGTCGAGGAAATTAGATTCTGCAGTAGGGATGAGTTTTGCAGTTATCTTCGTCATGGTGTTGGCTACTATAGTAACTTTTCCTATTTACATGGGATTGCTGATCCCATTGGGAATTGAATATCTTCAGACAATCGTATTTATATTGGTAATAGCAGCTTTGGTACAATTGGTAGAGACTACTTTAAAAAAGAATATGCCTGCTTTGTATAAATCCTTAGGAGTTTATCTGCCATTAATTACAACCAACTGCGCTGTATTGGGAGTTACTATTTTAAATATAGATGAAAGCTATACTTTCATACAGTCTATAGTAAATGCTTTAGGAGCAGGAATTGGCTTCCTGTTAGCCATGGTATTGTTTGCAGGAGTTAGACAAAGAATTGAAAATAATAATTTCCCGATAGCATTTAAAGGAATTCCCGCGACCCTAATTGCGGCCTCTATCGTCTCCCTGTCATTCATGGGATTTGCAGGCGTAATAGATGGCCTGCTTGGACTTTAAGGAAGAAGGGAGGATGAGACCATGCAATATATTACGCCCATATTATTAGTTGCTCTCATCGGACTCATTGCCGGTGTGATCCTTACAATTGCAGCTAAATTTATGGCTGTAGAAACAGATGAGACAGCATTATTGGTATTAGAAGCCTTACCTGGTGCTAATTGCGGTGCTTGTGGTTTTGCTGGATGTGAAGATTATGCAAATGCCCTTGTAGCAGATAGGGAAAATACAAAAGCAAATCTATGTACACCCGGAGGCAATCAGGTTGTAAAAGATATCAGCGAAATTCTAGGGCTAGAATTTGAAGAAGCGGCAGGTAAAATAGCCATTATGAAATGCTCGGGGACCTTAGATAGAACTAGCTATTCGATGGACTATCAAGGATATCCCACATGCCAAGCAAGCAAATTGTTCTATAAGGGCAGAGGAAAATGTCAAACTGCCTGCTTAGGATTTGGCGACTGTGTAGCTGTATGTGATTATGATGCGATTAAGATAGAAAATGGAATCGCTGTAATAGATAGGGAAAAATGTGTAGGATGTGGCCTATGTGCTAAGGCCTGTCCTAATTACTTGATAGAAATAGTACCTGAAAAAACCCGAGTTGTAGTAGGCTGCAGCTCAATTGATAAAGCTAAGGCAACAAGACAGATCTGTACAATAGGATGCATAGCATGTAATCGTTGCGTAAAGGAATGTAAGTTCGATGCCATACATGTAATAGATAACCATGCCGTTATCGACTATGAAAAATGTACGAACTGCACCCTATGTTCAAAGGTTTGCCCGACAAAGGTAATACATGTGTACCCGAGGATAAAGAAGAATTAGATAAAGGATAAATAAGGTTTTATAACACAAAACGCCTAAACCTTTTAAACAATTGGTTGAGGCGTTTTTAGTTCTGGTATCCAGTAGGGGAGTTGAACCCCTGACTCCGCCTTGAGAGGGCGATAATGATTGGCTATTTTTCAATGCCTACAAGAGCAACTCCCACATGACTACAAAGATTTCTATAATGACATTGCTGTGGCCATGCCCCGATATATGGACTGCGATTTGGGAATGATAACCCCTGACGACCACAAATGGTATACGACAGGATCTGAATACGGACGGTACCGTGTATGACGGGTAAAAATAAAACGTTCATATATCTAAATTTGTGTAAATCGCAAAAATTTTTTAAAAATACTTTACATTCAATCTCTAATGGTACATAATTAGAGAGTAAGTGTAAGGTGGTGAGCAATAACATGAGTATGAAATACAAACTTGACCTTCTGGTAAAAAAGAACAAAGGATATTTAAAAACTTCGGACGCGGTGAAAGCCGGAATTTCGAGGGCGTATTTAGGCGACTATGTGCGAAAGAATGGCCTTGAGCGGGTAGCCAATGGATTATACAAATCGGCCGATTACTGGGATGATGAGTTTCATGTCATTCAAACGCGGTACCCATCCGGGATATTTTCGCACGAGACTGCGCTATATCTTCTCGGCTTTGCAGAGCGGGAGCCGCTGCGTTATTCGATTTCGCTGCCGTACGGATCCAACGCGACAGTTTTATTGCGCGAAGGAGTGAAAGTGTTCAAAGTCAAAAGGGAGCTGTTTACGGTGGGGCTGACGGAAGCGACAACGCCGGCCGGCCACACGGTAAGGGTATACAATGTGGAGCGGACAATCTGCGATCTTGTGCGAAGCCGACAGCCGGTAGACAGACAGGCCCTGCAGGCGGCGGTCAGGGATTACATGAGGAGCAAGGAGAAGAATATTCCGCTTCTAATGCGTTACGCGAAGATGTTTTCTGTGGAAAAGATCATCCACCGCTACGTGGAGGTGCTGCTGTCATGATCCGGACATCGAGACAGCTTAAGGACCTGGACTTCTATGACATATATGTCCTTGAGACACTACGTCCTCAGGACCCCGAGATGAAGGTTTTGTGGAAGAACTACCAAGAGATATTCGATTATGCAGAGGGCATAAACTGGGAAGAGATCATGAAGACGGTCAAGGAAGTATATACCCGGATCGGGATTGACATTTAGCGGCAAAAAGCCGCTAAAATATTTCCTGTGGAATTTAGGGCAAAGTCGAAAGGATAGGGAAATCAGGCATTCTCTGATATAGCCAAGTTGCAGTTGCAGACGGAAAAAGGATGCGAAGCGTTCCTGAGGAAGAGAAGGGGCCTCCCTGGTAAGGACAAAACTCTCACCCAAAACCTACTCCCAAGCTCTTGCCCTGAAACCATTGATAAAACTTGGTTTAAGGCGTTTTACGTTGGTATCCCGTAGGGGAGTCGAACCCCTGACTCCGCCGTGAGAGGGCGACGTCTTGACCACTTGACCAACGGGACTCGTTTAGACTTTTTTATTATAGTAGATTTTTTGCAATTTGTCTATTATAATCAAACCATCTTAATATAGAAGTAGGCTATAAATGCACATATGAATCTATGTGTAGGCAAATAAGAGAAAAGAAAATACGAATGACAAAAAATATTTATCATATGTTTGACTTCTCTAGATGGTAAATTGTGAAATTCATCTTTTGATATTGATTTTAATCTAAAAATATTGTATATTATAAAAGTATGTGATTTGCGGAGAGTTGACCGAGTGGCTAAGGAGCTCGCCTGGAAAGCGAGTAAGGCGAAAGCCCCGTGGGTTCAAGTCCCACACTCTCCGCCATAATAAATATGGTTTAGGCAATCCGATAATTATCGGATTTTTTTATTATCAATAATTTTTTCTCATCACAGATCTTCTTATGGCATATAAATCATCCCTTATATTCGATTAAGTTGTAGTATACGATTTATTATATTAAATATAATAATAACATTTATGGTTCTAAGGCATAAATATAGTAAGTAGTAAAAAAAATGGAGGTAAACTTATGATTACTATTAGCGATGCTGCTGCGAAAAAGATTAATGAGATTGTTGCAGGTACAGACAGGTCGGAAAAACAGATGCTGAGAATTTCTTATGGAGGCTTTGGGTGAGGTGGACCTAAATTAGGACTTGCTCTGGATGAGCAGCAACACAAAATGGATAAGGTTATTGAATCGAACGGAATAAAGGTAGTTTATGCTAGCGATCTTGAGAGACATCTGGAGGGACTTTCGTTAGATTACACAGAAGAAGGGATGCGTAAGGGTTTTCATTTCACTGGTGGGAATTTCAGTTCTTGTTGAAGAGGTCCGGGGAAACCCGGACTCTTTGAATTACGGTTACTTGATAAGGTAGATATAATATGGTAAAAAGGAGCTGATAAAGAATTTAAGGAGGTAGCAATGAAAAAACTTACATTAGAAGAGGTTAAAAAGATTATACCTCATAGAGATCCTATGCTTCTTGTCGATGAGGTATTGGAATTAGAGCCTGGCAAGAAGATAATTACAAAATTTTATGTTAGTCCTGAAAGAGACATATTCGAGGGGCATTTCCCTGGTTCGCCAGTATTGCCGGGAGTGTATACGGTAGAATGTATGGCTCAAGCATCCGATATTTTGCTACTGACCCTAGATAGATACAAAGGAACTATTCCATATTTTATCGGGATTGATAAGGTTAAATTTATGAGCATGATCGAACCAGGCGATACTATAACCATACATGCTAAAATCCTGACTGAAAGAATCGAAAAAGCTATAGCTACATGTAGTGCCGAGGTATATAACGGCGATGTTCTTGCTGCTAGCGGTGAAGTTACCTTGGCAATGAGATAATAATTGAGGAGATGCTTATGTCAAATATACTTAAACCTTTAGATATAGGGATACTAAATTTACACAACAGGCTTGTTATGCCTCCTATGGCAACTGCAAAGGCTAAGGATAATGGCGAGGTTAGCGAAGACATATTAAGCTATTACGATGAAAAATCAAAGGGCGGAAATATTTCTTTAATCATAATAGAGCATAGCTATATTGCGGAGCAAGGCAAGGCTAGCAAAAATCAACTATCAATAGCAGATGATAAACTTGTTGAAGAATTGAAGAAACTTTCATCTACCATCCAAAAAAACGGTTCAAAAACCGCTATGCAGATCAACCATGCGGGAAGTGCTGCAAAAAGAGAAGTTACCGGCATGGATCCTATAGCCCCTTCTCCTGTAATGAATCCTAGGTTGGGAAGCGAGATTCCCAATGAACTTACGACAGAGGAGATAAAGAGAATAGTTAATGAATTTAAGGATGCTGCCATACGCGTTAAGCAAGCTGGGTTTGATGCTGTGGAAATACATTCTGCCCATGGTTATCTCTTAAATCAGTTCTTTTCGCCATTGACAAACAAAAGAACAGACGAGTACGGAGGAGACCTTTTAGGCAGAATCAAAATTCACAAAGAAGTGATTAAAGCAGTTAGAGAGGCTGTAGGTGATAGCTACCCGATACTGCTCAGGTTAGGTGCATGTGATTACATGGATGGAGGAACTACCATAGAAGACAGTGTTGCGGCCTCTGTGGAATTCGAAAAGGCTGGAGTCGATATTCTTGATATTTCAGGTGGGCTTTGCGGCTATGATGTCCCAAGTCTAAAGGGTCAAGGATATTTTTCGCCCTTATCGGAGGAAATAAAGAAAGCTGTATCTATACCTGTAATATTGACAGGGGGCGTAACAGATATTTATGCCGCTGAGGATTTATTAGCCCAGGAGAAAGCCGATCTAATAGGAGTGGGGAGGGCTATATATAAGGATTCAAATTGGGCCTCGAAGATTGACAAATTCTTCTGAAATGATATATTATTATTAGCACTCTATGCAATCGAGTGCTAATAATATGTCAAGGAAGGAGAGATGCGCATGGCTAAAAGACAGTTCAAAGCAGAATCTAAACGTCTAATAGACTTGATGATCAATTCAATCTATTCTAAAAAGGAAGTGTTTCTAAGAGAACTCCTGTCAAATGCAAGTGATGCCATTGACAAGATATATTACAAGGCATTAACAGATGAAAATATCGAATTTAACAAAGACGATTATTATATAAAAATTTCAGTAGACAAGGAAAAAAGATTACTTAAGGTTGCCGATACAGGAATCGGAATGACAAAAGAAGAACTTGATAAGAATCTGGGAGTCATTGCAAGAAGTGGCTCATATAGCTTTAAGATGGAAAATGAAATTGAAGAAGGACATGAAATTATCGGTCAATTTGGCATCGGTTTTTACTCTGCATTCATGGTAGCGGATGAGGTAACTGTAATAAGTAAGGCATTTGGCAGTGAACAGTCACATAGGTGGAAATCAAAAGGTGCTGATGGTTATAGTATTGATGAGTTCGATAAACAAGAAGTAGGGACAGAGGTCATCCTCAAAATAAAAGAAAATACAGAGGAAGAAAATTACGATGAATTCTTAGAGGAATATCATTTGCGCTCTATTGTAAAGAGATATTCCGATTATATTCGCTATCCGATCAAGATGGATATAACTACTAAAAAGTTGAAAGAGGGAAGCGAAGATGAATTTGAGGATCTTGTTGAAGAGCAGATTTTAAACAGCATGGTTCCTATTTGGCGTAGGAATAAAAATGAACTCAAGGAAGAAGATTATGAAAATTTCTATGCTGAAAAACGTTATGGTTATGATAAACCAATAAAATATATACATGTTTCTGCAGACGGTTTAGTGAGCTATAACGCCATATTGTATATACCCGAAAAGATTCCTTTCGATTATTATACTAAGGAATATGAAAAGGGACTGGAGCTATATTCCAACGGCGTCCTTATCATGAATAAATGTCCTGATTTACTACCTGACTATTTCAGTTTTGTAAAAGGTATGGTTGATTCTGAAGACCTATCCTTGAATATTTCCAGAGAAATGCTACAAAGTAATCGTCAGGTAAAACTAATTGCAAAGAACATTAAGAACAAAATTAGGTCAGAGCTCCTTAATTTACTTAAAAATGACAGAGAAAAATATGAAATATTCTATAAATCCTTTGGAAGACAGCTTAAGTTTGGCATTTACAACGAATTCGGGCTTAATAGAGAAGATTTACAGGATCTATTAATGTTCTATTCATCTATAGAGAAAAAGATGGTTACACTGGATGAATACATTTCGAGGATGAAAGAGGATCAAAAATATATTTACTACGCCTCAGGCGAATCTATAGAAAAGATAGACAAGCTTCCTCAGATTGAGCTAATTTCAGATAAGGGCTATGAGATACTCTACTTAACAGATGATGTAGACGAGTTTGCCATAGGAATAATGATGAACTATAAAGAGAAGGAATTTAAATCAGTTTCCGACAGCAATCTCGAACTGGCTGATAAGGAAGAAGAAGATGAAGAAGACAAATCTTCAAAAGATCTATTCAAGTTTATGAAGGATACTCTAGGTGAAAAGGTTGTTGATGTAAGATTGTCAAAAAGACTTAAGACCCATCCGGTGTGCCTATCTAGCGAGGGGGCTGTGAGCATAGAGATGGAAAAGGTTCTTAACAATATGCCGACAGATCAAAGTATTGTAGCTAAAAAGGTCCTTGAGATAAATCGCAATCACGATGTTTATAAGGCCCTTAAAGAAGCCTATGAAAAGGATAAGGATAAACTTAAGTCATATACAAACCTGCTGTACAATCAGGCGCTGTTGATAGAGGGACTATCAATTGAAGATCCACTGGAGTTTAGCAATGAAATATGTAAATTAATGATATAAGATAGAAACTTTTCTAGCTCAATCATCATAAGCTGTATTGGGTAATACTTTGCCCTAAACACTAGAAGGGAGCTTGAAAAGTGAATAATCAACACTTGATGCAATCGGCTGCAAACGAGGCTATGGAATTTCGCATGGTATATCCTGAAATATATTATAAAATACAGCCCTATGTAGTCATGATGTGTGATGAGATGGATGCATACGGTACAGGAATGCCATCGCAGGAAATGCTGGATCAAATGACTGATCGGATTTACGATAATTTATGCAGACTGTATCCCGAACTAAATGAATCAGTTGAAGAGACTGCGAAAGAAGTAAATGTTTTAATAAGCCCTTATAGATATGGCCGAAGACGCAGAAGAGGAGTTTTAGGAGATTTGATAAATATACTACTACTTACCGAACTTTTCGGTAGGAGGAGAAGAAGATTTTATTACTAAACAATAGGGCCGGAGAACTATTCTCCGGCTTTACTTATTTGTTATAGCAATACTGCGTTGTTAATTTGATCAGCATACTCTGCTAGCAATAAATCTACAATCCTGCCGTAACTGCTAACACCGTCAGCTTGAGCATTAGCCTGCAGATATTGGTCGTTTGCAGCTTTAGCCATAGTAGTTACAGGGGTCGTGCGCTCATACCAGTAGAGATTGTTGTATATTATCTCGGCTTTAATTTGATCAGGGATAAGATCATATACTGCCATATATTCAGATACAGTAGCATGATCATTTAAGGCTCTTAAAGTATAGATTAGAGCATTTAGCTTTCCGCTGTATTTAAATTCGGCTGAATCTGAGCTATTGCATGCCAGGTAGGCAATAAAATTAGCTTCGTCCTCTCTCATAAAGCCCTTAAAATGACTTAGTTCATGGCATATGGTGAAAGGTATTATGTAATCAGCCACATCATTATTATAGTTTGCTTCCATAGTGAAAGGTGAGTAGATTCCAGTAATCCCAAGATAAGACATAGCATTCGAAAAGATAATAGCTTTCGGGTTTGGGTAATAGCCTCTTAGCTGGGGATATCTTTCCCCTAGGGTTTTCATTGCAGTAATAGCATTTTCATGGATCATGCTTCTATCTAATATGAACAAATTATTTTCATCAATATTAATTTGTTCTAAAAGACCTGATATATCTTCGATAAACATGAGTGATAGTTTGATCAGGTCTTCGGTGGTTCGGTTTGGGACATAAAGGCCCGTCTCATCTGCAAATGTAGCCCTGCTGTAGTTTATAGATGCAGTAAGAGTAAAGATTAAAAGTATGCTGCATAGAAAACATATGGACTGACGAAAAAACTTAGAGATCAATTTAGATTTTCTAAATATAATTATCTTAATTAGTTTATATAACGCTAGTATTAATGTGGCATATATTAATATTTCTAAGACTGAAAAGGGTATTGGAGAGAATAGTCTTCCGATTGTATTTTGGAAAATAGGAAAAACACTAGTTGCATACAATTGAGCAAAGATCTGACTTGTCCTTGCTAAAAAGATTAATATTACAGATGTAGCAAAACAAATCCCTGCATAAGCAAAGGTTTTTCTATATGTACTAATATAGTCAGCTACTATTCGGAACATTTTAGTTCTCCTATCTTTTTCTAGTTATATTATATTATCATATTTATTAAGAATCATCAGTCAATTATTGGAGAATAATATTTTTATATAAAATGAATAATAAATTTTATTTTTCAAAAGATATGACTGAGGTGATAGAATGATAATAAAAAGTTATCACAAACACCTTGTTGATTTCCTGGAATTACATTTCCTAGAATGTAGTCCGGGAGATTTAATAGGGGCGGGCTAGAAATAGTTCCGCCCTTTTATAGTTTTATTTACTTGAAGTAAAATCGATTATGATATACTATAAAATATTATAATATTCGATTGAGGAGAGCTAATGGCTGATGTTAAGCGTTTAATAATATTAATAGTCTGTGCCTTGTTAATTTTAGAGTCATTTATCTTATTAAATGTGGGATTTTTTGATAGGGATGCTTTAGATAGAATAAATGATGGCTTTAAGAATATTAACAATTCAAAACCAGATGTTATTGTAGAAAATGAGGAAGTTAGGGAGCCCCAGGAAGAGATTAGCGATATTGATCTTGAAGAAGAGAAGGATAGGCAAGATAGGCTTGAGGCGGAAGAAAGAGGCTTGCTGATTCTTGTTAACAAACAAAACCATTTAGAAGCTGACTATAAACCAGATGACTTAGAGCCCATACGCTATTATGCGTCAGATAGAAGTTCTGGCAGTAGATTTATGAGAGCAGAAGCGGCAGAACACTTCCATAAACTTGTAGAAGCGGCAAAAGAAGAAGGATATGAAATAGTTATGACTACTGCATATAGGTCATATAGTTTTCAAAAAATACTTTGGGATAACTATGTGGCTAGAGAAGGCGAAGAAGCCGCAAATCGTTTTAGCGCAAGGCCAGGTCAGAGTGAACACCAGACAGGTCTAGCCGTAGATATATCCTCTCCTAGTGTAAATTATGCCTTAACTGAAGATTTCGCAGACACGGATGAGGGTATATGGATAGCAGAGAATGCTCATAAATTTGGTTTTATAATCAGATTCCCCCAAGGGAAGGAACATATCACAGGCTATCTCTATGAACCTTGGCATTTACGCTATGTGGGAGAAAAAGTTGCAACAAGGATATATGAACAAGAACTTACTTTAGAAGAGTATTTAGAAACACCCTAATACAGAAAGGAAAATGAAAGATGGCAAAGTTTATTGATGAACCTTCAAGGACATTTAGTGAATATTTATTGTTACCGGGATATTCCTCAAAGGAATGTATACCAGATAAGGTTAGCCTTAAGACCCCTGTGACAAAATATAGGAAAGCTGAAGAAGAACCTGCGATAAGCTTGAATATTCCATTGGTATCTGCAGTCATGCAGTCAGTATCCGATGATAGGATGGCAGTTGCCCTAGCAAAAGAGGGCGGTCTATCATTCATATATGCATCTCAGCCCATAGAAAAAGAGGCGGAGATGATAAAAAGGGTAAAGAGCTACAAGGCCGGTTTCGTAAAAAGTGATTCTAACATAAGGCCAGACCAAACCCTGGCGGACATTCTTGCTCTGAAGAAAAGAACAGGCCATTCAACAGTTGCTGTTACAGATGATGGTACCCCAGATGGGAAAGTATTAGGAATAGTAACGAGCAGGGATTATAGGGTTAGCAGAATGTCATTAGATACTAAAGTTGAAGAATTTATGACACCCTTTTGTTCGTTAATATATGCTGAAGAAGGGATAACTCTTTCAGAAGCTAACGATATACTTTGGGACAATAAATTAAACGCCCTGCCTATTATCGATAAAAACGGAAGACTGACTCATTTTGTATTCCGCAAGGATTATGAAATGCATAAAGAAAACCCAAACGAGCTTTTGGACGAGCACAAAAGATACATGGTAGGTGCAGGAATTAACACAAGGGATTACAAAGAAAGAGTCCCCGCCTTATTAGACGCAGGGGCAGACGTCCTTTGCATAGATTCGTCCGAAGGATATTCAGAATGGCAAAGGGAAACACTTGACTATATTCGCAAAAACTTCGGAGACCAGGTGAAGGTTGGTGCCGGCAATGTAGTGGATCAGGAGAGCTTTCTATTCCTAGCCAAAGCAGGTGCAGACTTTGTTAAAGTTGGGATCGGAGGCGGTTCTATCTGTATAACTAGGGAGCAGAAAGGAATAGGGCGCGGCCAGGCAACTGCAGTAATAGATGTGGCTAAGGCAAGGGATGAGTATTTTAAAGAGACGGGGATCTATATTCCCATCTGTTCCGATGGTGGTATTGTCTATGATTACCATATGACACTTGCCCTCGCAATGGGTGCAGACTTCCTTATGCTGGGAAGATACTTTGCTAGATTCGACGAAAGTCCAACTAATAAGTTGAACCTTAACGGTAATTACGTAAAAGAGTACTGGGGAGAGGGAAGTAAGCGGGCACGCAATTGGCAACGATATGATTGGGAAGAAGAGGATGATTTCTCATTTGAAGAGGGAGTCGATTCCTATGTGCCATATGCGGGCAGCCTAAAAGATAATGTTGGACTAACTCTTAATAAAATCAAGGCTACCATGTGCAATTGTGGAGTATTGACTATTCCTGAACTACACAAAAATGCTAAATTAACCCTTGTTTCTGCTACAAGTATAGTAGAGGGAGGGGCCCATGATGTCATATTGAAAGAAAGCACAAGCAACCCTGTAAGATAGGATCAGATGTAATGTTTCAAAGGGGTTTTCTAAAAACTCCTTTGATTTTATCTACACGACTTATGATAATTTTGCGGAGGATTTAATGAATCAGAAAAAAGAAGCTTTTAAAGCCGCATTCCCTCACACGATACCGGTCATGACCGGCTATCTTTTTTTAGGTGCGGCTTATGGAATATTGATGAATACAAAGGGATTTGGTATAGGATGGACCCTATTTATCAGTGTTTTTGTATTTGCAGGATCGATGCAGTATGTGGGAGTAACACTTCTTACTTCGATATTTAATCCTATTTATGCATTCCTGCTTACTCTGATGGTAAATGCCAGGCACCTTTTTTATGGCATTTCAATGTTGGAAAAATACCAAGGGACAGGTAAGTTTAAGCCATATCTAGTATTTGGGCTTACAGATGAGACCTTCTCTATTCAGTGTTCTATTGATGCGCCGAAAGGCATCGATAGAAACTGGTTTATGTTTTTTATAACATTGCTTGACCATATTTATTGGGTGATTGGTTCAGCAATAGGTAGTTTGCTGGGATATATAGTTAATTTCAACACAGAAGGATTGGATTTTGTGCTAACAGCTTTATTTGTAGTTATATTTATAAATCAGTGGAAATCTACAAAGAATCATATTCCCGCTTTAGTAGGATTGATATCACCAATTATTTGTTTGCTAATATTCGGGCAGGATGGTTTCATTATCCCTGCAATGATTTTAATACTAGTAATACTGACAATCTTTCGGGGCAAGCTGGAGGGAGGGATGGAAGAATGACTTTAACTCCTGTACAAACTTTGATAACGGTTGTTATGATGGTTGTGGGAACTGTTTTGACCAGGGCAATACCTTTTATACTTTTTCCGTCAAATAAAAAGACTCCCACCTTTGTATTATATCTAGGAAAAGTACTTCCTTATTCAGTTATAGGGTTGCTGGTAATATATTGTCTTAAGGGGGTTTCATTGACAAATCCTCCTTACGGCATACCTGAAGCCATCGCTATTGTATGTATTCTTATTCTACATCTTTGGAAGAGTAATACCCTGCTTTCGATAGGAGCAGGCACTGTGATCTACATGCTATTGGTTCAAAACTTAATAATATAAGCAAAAACTGGAACTTTGATCAGTATTGTACGTCTTAATATAGAGGAGGTTTTTGTATGAAAAAAACTATAACTGCAATACTGATTATTTCTGTTCTAATTATTGTGACGGCATGTAATGAACAAGTTGATGAAGACTTGATAATAGAAGAATTTAATAATATTATTGATGTAAAACAAGCGGGATTCAATGACGTTCTAGCTTTTATGAGAGAAAACATAGGGGACCTATCAGAAGAAAAAGCATCACTAATGCTTCTTAAATTTGAAGACTATCATAAGGATTACATAAGTATAATTGAGGATTGCTTCTTTATAGATACAATTCAAAGACACTTTCAGCAAGAGTACAATAATGGTCAGGTTGATATTAATAATCCTGAAATAATAAAGGATAAATTGATAAAAGCACTCGTAGTGGAAACTATTAAGTGTGGCTATAAGGTGGCGGAAGCTGAAGCACAGTTTTTCCCCATAATAGATTACTCTTTCTATCAGGAATTCAGCACATATGCTGAAGCTGATATAGAGGAATACTTCAGGATCATGAAAACCGAGTCCGACCAGCTGGCTTTAAAGGATGCCGCACCGGTTATTAGTTGGGATGAGGTAATTAATAGGGCACTTGTTATTGAGGAGTTTTTGCTAAAATATCAAGAGTCTGAAAAAGCCGAGACGATGGGAGAACTATATGAAAGATATAAAGTGCTCACATTTTTCGGTTCACCAAATTCACCAATTTTCGATCAAAACCAAGGCGTTCTAAAAGATAAGGTAAAGAAGGCCTATCAACAAGCCGTAAATACAGCTAATGAAAGTGAATATATTAATCTCTTAAAAGATTTTAATAATATATTGAAGAAAACTAATTATAGGCTTAGTATAGAAGTTGACGAATACAGAAATTCAATTATATGAGGGAGCTTCGGTATGCTGAAAGTAGAAAGAGTAACTAAAAGGTACGGGAAGGTGCTGGCGAATAATGATATTAGCTTTGAGGTGGAGCCGGGACAGATAGCGGTACTGTTGGGACCAAATGGTGCCGGTAAGTCCACTATTATAAAATGTATTGCCGGGCTTCTTAGATTTTTTGGGAAGATTGAGATTGATGGGAATGAGAATAAATCCTTAGAAGCTAAAAGGGTATTGGGCTATGTACCGGAGATGCCTGCAATTTATGATCTTTTAACAGTAAGTGAACATATGGAGTTTATAAAACGTGTATATAGATTGAGTGATGACGGTTATGACCAAGAGCTTTTGAAGAGATTAGAGCTCTGGGATAAGAAGGATAAGCTTGGAAAAGAACTGTCTAAAGGTATGCAGCAGAAGCTCTCTATCTGTTGTGCACTACTCTACAAGCCTAAGGTTATAGTCTTTGATGAGCCAATGGTGGGTTTGGATCCCCATGCAATCAAAGAGCTTAAGAATATGTTTCGTGAATTTAGGGATAGTGGCAAAACGATTCTAATAAGTACCCACATGCTCGATAGCGTTGAAGACTATTGGGATCTTGCCCACATAATGGTAAATGGCTCTATTAAAGCTACAAAATTTAATAGGGACGGTAGTGATGAAAAAACCTTGGAGGAGCTCTATTTTGAGATAACCGAAGGCAGGGTGGCAGAAGAATGAGAGCCTTAGCATATTTAATTTTAACAAGGTTTAAGAACCGTATTAAAAATACGATAAAGAACCCAGGAGCAATCATTATTATTATATTTATAATAGCCCTAGTTGTTATATCGGCAATTAACAATCCATCAAATCAATTTGCTAAAACATACCGCCATATCTCAGAAGTTTATGCAATGATAACGGCTCTCTATATATGGGTTTTTGTGATGAACTGTCTAAATGGCCTTTCTAAAGGAGCCAGCCTATATTCGATGCCTGATGTTTCTTTGGTATTTGTTGCACCAATTCCCACGAAGAAAGTACTGCTCTACGGACTTATACAGCAGATGGGGACTTCATTATTGGTGGGCCTATTTATAATCTTTCAATATGGATGGCTTAATTCGGTATATGGGGTGTCATTAGTCTTCCTGATCTATATATTACTAGGCTATGCCCTTGTCATTTTTTCTGGCCAACTTTCTGCTATGATGATTTATTCTTTAACGGCAGGGGATGATAGGCGTAAAACAGTTGGCAAGTTCATCATATTTGCTATCTGTGGAATCGCTGCCCTTTATGCTTTGATTACTATATATCTAGATAAGGATAATATGGTCAATGCAGCAGTTTCTGTTGCGAATGATCTACCTATAATACTTTTCCCTATAGCTGGGTGGATCCAGGCAGCAGTTGTAGGCCTTTGGACAGGGCAAGGGGTTAAAGCTTTATTAGGAATTTTAGCTGCAGTTATATATGTAGGAGCTATAGTCGCAATTTTGACCAGGTCAAAAGCAGACTACTACGAGGATGTTTTGCAGGCTACAGAAGCTTCATATACTGCTATTAATGCCAGCAAAGAAGGCAGGATCGATTCTGCCCTGCCCCATAAGGTGAAGCTAGGCAGGATAGGCATAAGCAAAGGATTTGGGGCTAGTACTTTCTATTACAAGCACCTCTTGGAAAGTAGAAGATCCAGAGTCTTCGTATTAGACAGAATTACTTTGATATTTATGATAGTAAATATTGTATTTGCCATATTTATGAAAAATGTAGGTATTGTAGCAGCATTCAGCTTTGCAACATACATGCAGGTGTTTAGTGTTGCCCTAGGAAGATGGATAAGAGAGCTAGTACTACCCTATATATATTTAGTTCCTGAACCTGCATTCATAAAGCTCTTGCACTGCCTACGCGAAAGCCTTATGAAGCTGGTAGTAGAAGCTATAATACTTTTTGCAATAATCGGGCTTATTCTCGATCTAAGCATAATTGAGATAATATTTGTGGTATTTGCAAGAATATCCTTTGGTCTGCTGTTTAACGCAGGAAATATTTTAGTGGAACGCTTCTTCAGTGGAATCACGCTTAAAATTATTACCGTATTTATTTATATTATAATAATGATTGTAATATCAATACCTGCGATAACAGCAGCCACCTTAATTAATACCCTTGTTGATCTTTTCCCGCCTATAGTTCAATCTTTTATGGCAATCGGAATATGCAATTTTATAGTATCATTATTAGTTATATTCTTGTGTAGAAACATGCTGGAGTTTGCTGAGCTGAACAATCGCTGAAGCCTCCTTTTGGATTTTTATAAAATTGAAGTATATTGACCTTTGATTGGTGCAAGTATAAAATATAGACGAATTTTATATTGTAGGAGTAACAATGAGGAGACTTTTAATTATACTTTTATCATTTTCTATTTTTTCTTCTTTTAATGCATGTAATAACAGTTCTTTACAAACAGATGAAGTGGATGGCTTTAGTATTGCTGTTTGTCTGTCATCTGAGCCCCTAACTATGGATCCTACTTTAAACAATACTATAGATGGAGCTATAATGCTCAACCATGCCTTTGAGGGATTGGTGAAATGGGTGGATGACGGCAAGGGAAATGCTAGCCTGGCACCTGGAATGGCTGAAAGTTGGGATGTCAGCGATGACAGCTTAACCTATACATTTCATATTAGAAAGGGAGCATTATGGTCTGACGGAGAGGCTGTAACTGCTTATGATTTTGAATATGCTTGGAGGAGATTGGTTGATCCTGAGACGGGTGCTGAATATAGCTATATATTAGACTGTGTTAAAAATGCGGCTGAAATCTCAAAGGGACAAATGAGTCCTTCAAGGCTTGCAGCCTATGCACTTGACGATTATACTTTTGAAGTTACCCTTCACACGGCTGTACCTTATTTCATTAACATCGCTGCATTTCCTGCGACTTTTCCTGTACGCGAAGATATTATTGAAAAATATGGTGAACAATGGATTTACAAAGCTTCCACCTATATAAGCAACGGACCTTATGTGGTGAGTGAATGGGTGCATAATTCATATATAAGAATGAAAGCCAATGAAAACTATTATGAAGTTTCGAATCTAGGCCCCAATTCTATCAAGTTTGTGCTTATGAGAGATAATAATGCGATACTGGCTGCATTTGATAATGAAGAACTTGATTTTGCAAGGTATTTCCCCGTTGATAAGGCCAAAAAACTGTCGGAACAAGAACAAGTTAAGGTCGCTAACTACATCGGAACATCCTATGCTAGCTTTCAGACAAGTAAAGAACCTTTTTCGGATCCCTTGTTAAGAGAGGCCTTTTCCCTTGTGATCGATCGAAACTATATTGTATCTAAGATTACAGGGACAGGAGAAATTGCCGCTGCAGGTCTTATTCCCTATGGCATTTATGATGCGCCTGGTTTAGGTTCTGATTTTAGAAAAGAAGGAGGAGCATATTACGGAGTATCCTATGATGATTATGAATTAAGTTGTGAAAGGGCGAAAGAGCTATTAGCTGAAGCGGGTTATTCGGATTTAGAAGACCTTCCTACTCTTGAATGTATTTATAATTTTGGAGATCGTAATAGGGAAATAGCGGAATCATTGAAAGATATGTGGGAAACTAAACTTGGGGTTAAGGTTGATTTGACTGGACTCGATAGGGATGAGTTTTTTAATAAAAAGAAAGAAGGGGATTATTCAATCCTTATTAACGGTTGGGTTGCAGACTATAATGATCCGATTTCTTTTTTAGATATGTGGGTAAGCAATAGTGGCAACAACGATGCAAAATACAGCAATACTTTATATGATGAGCTAATCAATAAGATTAAGACTACAAAGGACAAGGAAGAAAGATTCCAGCTAATGCATGATGCTGAAGACATGCTGCTGGCTGATAAGGTCCTTGCTCCAATATATTTTTATACTCAACCCTATATGATATCAAATAATCTTTCTGGAGTTTACTATACACCTTTAGGATACTTCTTTTTCGATTATTGCAAAAAAGTAGAGGAGAATTAATGTAATGATTGTAGTAGCAGCAACACAAAACAAACATAAGATTTTAGAAATCGATGCAATTATGAAAGCTTTTGGTTATAAAGTAATATCTCGCTCGCAAGCAGGGGTACCTGATATTGATATTGAGGAAGACGGCGAAACTTTTGAAGAGAACTCATTAAAAAAAGCTTTGGAAATACATAAGCTCTGCGGTGAAATTACTATAGCCGACGATTCCGGCCTTATGGTTGATATCCTCGATGGTGCACCTGGGGTTCACTCATCAAGGTTTGCCGGTGAAGAAGGAAATGACCAGAAGAATAATGAGAAACTCTTAAAACTATTATCTGACAAACCCCTTGAGCAAAGAAGTGCCAAGTTTGTCTCAGTGATTACTATGGTGTTTTCAAAGGATAAGATTGTTGTGGCAAGAGGTGAGTGTAAGGGGCATATATTGTTCGAACCAAGGGGAGAAAATGGTTTTGGATATGATCCTTTATTCGTTCCTGATGGTTATAAAGAGAGTTTTGGGGAATTATTTTCTGAGGAGAAAAATAAGATAAGTCATAGGGCTATGGCTCTGCAGTCGCTTGAAAGGCAATTGAGGTCCCTTAATCTATGAATAAAAAGAGAGTAAAAGATATAATAACTAATGTATTTGTTAGAATGCAAAAACCTTATTATCAAGGGGTTGCGGCTGAGCTAGCATTCTTTTTTCTTATGTCAATGGTGCCTTTGTTCATCATATTAGGTGAATTCCTAGGTGTGTTTTCTATCTCTCTTGACATCATCACTGATCTCTTAGAAGAATATTTATCTGACGATGTATTTATTGATATAAGTCAGTATTTTGCCCATACCCCCTCCGGGACTGTAAATATAATTTTTGTTGTATTTGCTTTGTGGTCTGCCTCTAAGGCCCAATATTCTATGATCAGGATAGCCAACTACACTTATACGGGATTAAATTCAGGATTAGGCTTTATAAAAGAAAGAATAAGGGCAATGGTTACTGTAATTATCACGATATTGCTTATAGTTTTTAGTTTGGCGATACTGGTTTATGGTGAGCCTTTAATGATGTTAATAGGCTATTATGTAGATAATGTTTTGGGTGTTCATTACAACTATAATCAATTATGGTATGCCTTAAGATGGCCCTTAGGAATTGCGATATACTTCTTTACTATCAGCTTCATCTACTATTTACTGCCTACTAAGAAATTACCCTATAAAAAACTGATCCCGGGAAGCATATTAACTTCAGCCGGGATGCTTGTTTCAACTTGGATATATTCCTATTATATTAATCGTTTTTCAAATTATGATCTTCTCTATGGAAGCCTAGCTACCATAGTGGGTCTTTTGATCTGGTTCTATATCCTAGGCTTTGTCATAGTCATTGGGATTGTTTTCAATGCAGCCATAGAAGAAACTAGATAACGCGAACTGAAATAATCCCTTCAACATTCAAAGCTTCTTTAATCTCTTCTTCATCTATATCAGAGTCAACATCCACCAAAGTAACTGCATAATCTCCCTTGCTTCTATTTACAAGGTCGCTGATATTGACGTTCTTGTCTGCCAGAATTCCGGTTATTTTCCCAAGCATAGCTGGTACATTCTTGTTAAGGACTACCAGGCGAGCCTTGGTAGTGCATAGGCCAAGGTTACAGGTAGGGAAGTTAACCGAGTTTTTAATATTTCCGTTTTCAAGAAAGTCCATAAGTTCTTCAGTAGCCATCATGGCACAGTTTACCTCAGACTCATATGTCGAAGCTCCTAAATGGGGTATGCATATTACTTGCTCATTATCTAAATAGCGTTCGCTCGGAAAGTCTGTTACATAGGTACGTATTATACCTTTGTCAATCGCTATTAAAACGTCATCTTCTTTTACTATCTGATCCCTTGAGAAGTTGAGTAAACAAACATCTTTCTTCATCTTTAATAGACGCTCTTTATTTATCATTTCCTTAGTAGCTTCCATAAAGGGTACATGTATAGTAACGTAGTCGCACAAGGGTAGTAGTGAGTCAAGTGTTTCATGAAGTTCAACATTGCTTGACAAGGCATGAGCGTGCTCTATTGATAAAAAGGGGTCATAGCCTAAAACCTTCATGCCTAAACACTCGGCGGCATTAGCAACGAGAACTCCAATAGAACCGAGGCCTATTACGCCGAGGGTTTTACCCTTTATTTCATGACCTGAGAATTTTGATTTATTTTTTTCAACTGTTTTCGGAATATCCGTTGTCAAAGTCTTAGTCCATGCAATAGCGCTTGTTAGATTTCTTGCTGACATCAGCAAACCAGTAAGGACCAGCTCTTTGACTGCATTAGCATTGGCTCCTGGTGTATTGAATACTACAATACCATTTTCAGAGCATTTTTCTATGGGTATATTATTTACACCTGCCCCTGCCCTGGCAATAGCCAGTAGATTGGGTGAGAAGTCCATCGATTTCATATCGTGGCTTCTGACTATTATAGCGTGGGCTTCATTAATATCTTCTACTATTTCATATTCATCTGTAAAGCAAGCCAATCCTTTAGGTGAAATATGGTTTAGCTTAGCGATTTTATACATTGTTATCACTCCTTATGTCATCGTTTATTGTTCTGCTCAAATTTCTTCATGTATGAGGTCAAAGCTTTTACGCCTTCTATTGGCATTGCATTGTATATGCTGGCACGCATACCTCCAACTGTTCTGTGTCCACCGAGGTTGACCAAGCCCTCTTCCTTTGCGCCGGCAATGAACTTTTTATCTAGTTCAGGATCACCAGTTACAAAGACTACATTCATAAGAGATCGATCCTTTTCCTCTATCGGACAATTGAACAAGTCACTTTCATCAATTGCCTTGTAAAGGAGTGCAGCCTTCTCTTCATTAATCTCTTGCATTGCTTTTACGCCACCTTGCGACTTTATCCATTCTAGCGTTAAGCCTGCCATATATATGGAGTAGCAAGGTGGAGTGTTATATAGTGAGGAATTTTCACTATGAATTTTATAATCCAGCATTATGGGAGTATCTTCAGGAGCAAAGCCTATAAGGTCCTCCCTTATTATCACTATTGTTAGTCCGGCGGGACCAATGTTCTTTTGAGCACCGGCAAAGACCAAGCCAAACTTTGTAATATCAATCTCCTCGGATAATATCATAGATGATATATCAGCAACCAGGGGAGATTTTGCTTCCGGTAGCTTTGTGAACCTTGTGCCGTAAATAGTGTTGTTATAGGTTATATATAGGTAGTCTGATTCCTCAGAGATCATATCTTGAGTTATTTCCGGTATATAGCTAAACATCTTGTCTTCTGATGATGCTATAACATTAGCTTCACCATATTTAGATGCCTCTTTGGCAGCCTTCTTTGCCCAAGAACCGGTTATAACAAAGTCTGCTTTTTTATATTTTCTAAATAGGTTAAGTGGAATCATTGAAAACTGCAGCGTTCCTCCGCCTTGTAAAAACAGAACCCTATAAGAGTCTGGTATAGACATCAAATCACGAAGGTCTTGTTCTGTTTTTTCAATAATATTTAAAAAATCTTTAGATCTATGGCTCATTTCCATAACGGACATTCCGCAGCCTTTATAGTTTAGCATTTCCTTAGCTGCTTGCTCCATTACGTCAACAGGGAGAGTCGAGGGCCCTGCTGAAAAATTATAAACTCTATTATCTGTATTCATAACCTTAGCCTCCAAATACAATATTCTTTAGTATAGCACAAAGTATTGTATTTTTCTATTCCTAACAATTATTTTATAAAACTAACAAAAGTATAGCTGTATGTTTTGTTTGAATTTCCCAATAGTTTGTGGTTATATATTCTAGGTATATATAAGCGAAGAAATATTTAAGACTAGTGGAGATTAATAATGAAAAATGTATTGACTAGAATAAGATATATAATAATTGGTGTGATGTGTATAGTTTGCATTATTTCATACCTTACAATTTTTCGACCTATCGGAAATGATTTGAAAGAGAATAACCTGCATCAATTTATTCATTCTGCTGAGGCAGTTTGGTATGCAACTGAATTATTCATAGAAAATAGTATGAATACTGCTCACTATTTTTCAGATAAGGCTGAACTAAAGCAAAGTATTATTGAATACAAAGCGGGAAATATCACTCTAAAAGACTTAATGGAGCACACTAAACAGTATTATAAAACAAAGGATATTGCCACAGGTGCAGCAAGAGTAGTTGATGGCAATGTGATTGCTAGCCTAGGCAATGTTGACCTTACGAGCATTGATAGAAATCCAGCAGTTTCTGAAATTACTCCGTTTATTGACCTTGATAGCTCAGTAGTAACTGTATTTTCACCCATAAAAATAGGCGAAGAAATACTTGGCTACGATATTATTTACCTAGACCTACCAGAGATTTTACAAGGGGTACACCAGGGACATATGTTTCATGAAATATTTTCGGAGGCAGATCTTGAAAAAATTCTATCCGATAATGAATGGACCATGCTGAATGAAGGAGAATATATAGTTGATGATGAGAAAGCTACATGGTACATAAAGGGCTGCAAACATACTGATGTCTACTTTGCGGCATCAAGTTCCAATGACACCATATATGGGCGATTAGATACAGCTATGGGTGCTTTGCTTTTCTATTTCCCCCTGGTGATATTAATATTGATATTAATTGCCAATGCTTTTACTTACAAAAACATAGGACGAACAGTAAAAGGACTTGAGAAAGAAAGGGATGAATACAAAAAAGGCGCACATATTGATGGTTTAACCAATACATATTCCAGGATTTATTTGAGCGAATACATAGAAAATTTTGGACATTGCTTGTCCAATAAACCGCTGTGTGTTTCAATGATAGATGTAAATAAGTTCAAATATATAAATGATGAATACGGCCACCTGGTAGGCGACCATGTTCTTGTAGAAATCGCCTCGATATTGAAGTCAACTGTAAGGGATAAAGATATGGTAGTGAGGTTTGGTGGGGATGAGTTTCTTTTGCTTCTCAGTGAATGTAGCATTAAAGAGGCCGAAGCAATCCTTGAACGTTGTACTGAAAGAATTAGAAATATTGATAAATTTGATTTTAAAGTTACAGTCTCATACGGTATTGCAGAAGTGGAAAATAAAGAAGGGATACCTATTGCCATACACCAGGCAGACATGAGGATGTATCAAATGAAAAGATCGATTTTCGTTTAAGACTTGTTAAGAAACAATAATGTATGATAAAATATCAAATTGAATGTCGAATATACTCTAAAACTAAAACAAAGGATACGATAAAATGAAATATCTTATACTAGTTACCGATGGGGCTGCAGACGAGGAAATAAAGGAGCTGGGTGGCAAGACACCTTTAGAGTCAGCTAATTTAGAAAATATCAATAAGTTAGCATCAAAGGGTATTGTGGGTATGGTAAAAACCATACCTGATGGAATGGCACCGGGCAGCGATGCAGCAAACCTTTCAGTTATGGGTTATGATCCAAAGATCTATCATACAGGGAGATCTCCTTTAGAAGCAGTAAGTATGGGAATCGATATGAGTGACACAGATGTGGCTTTTCGATGCAATCTGGTTACTTTAAAAGGTGAAGGAGATTATGGCGATAAGGTTATAATAGATCACAGTTCAGGAGATATTACTACCGAGGAAGCACGGGAGCTTATCGAAGCGGTCAATAAGGAATTTGGGACTGAAGAGATTCAGTTCTATACCGGAGTAAGCTATAGGCATGCCATGATTGTGCAAAAGGGCAGTGTGGATTATGACTTAACGCCACCTCACGATATATTGGACAGAAAAATTGAAGAATATCTTCCCAAAGGACAAGGAGCAGATTTTATTGAAAAAATGATGCGAGATAGCTACAAACTGTTATCAGAGCATCCTGTTAATCTGAAAAGGGTTAAGAATGGAAAAAATCCTGGAAACTCAATTTGGATTTGGGGGCAGGGAAGAAAACCTAGACTGACATCCTTGTATGATAAATATAATGTAAGAGGGGCTGCTATTTCTGCAGTTGATTTAATAAAAGGAATCGGAATATGCGCAGGCCTTGATGCTATAGATGTCCCTGGAGCTACAGGTACAATTCATACTAATTTTGAAGGGAAGGCAGCTGCAGCAATAGAGCAGTTTAAAGAGGGTAAAGATTTCATCTTTCTACATCTTGAGGCACCTGACGAATGTTCGCATCAAGGTGATATAGAAGGTAAAATAAAATCACTGGAATTAATTGATGAAAAAATAGTAGAGCCTATAATTGAATATTTTAATAGCTCAGGGGAAGACTACAGATTTCTTGTACTGCCTGACCATCAAACTCCTATATCAATTAGGACCCATGCAGGAAATCCAGTTCCGTTTGTGTTCTATGACAGCACTGATGAAAAACAGGCCGATAATTCTAAGTATTATGGAGAAAGTTCAGGCGCAAAAGGAATTTATTTCGATAATGGTTATGAACTGACAGATTATTTTTTTGCTAAGAGAAAATAAGGGTTGGGCTATGAGAAGAATATCATTAAATATATTACTGATTTTATGCATTGTCTTATCATCGGTTACATTTTCTTTTGGAACAGATAAGACACTACAACTTACAGGACAAAGTGCTATATTGATAGATGCAACCACAGGCGAAGTACTCTATGAACATAATAGCCATATACCGCATTATCCTGCCAGCACCACAAAGGTAATGACAGGTATCTTGGCTTTGGAGAATCTGAATTTGTCAGATTATGTCGATATAGATGAAGAGGCTTCTTTCACAGGGGGAAGCCGTATCTATCTCTTAGAAGGAGAAGAGATTACGGTAGAGGAGCTCCTATATGCATTGTTTTTAGAATCAGCAAACGATGCTGCTGTAGCTTTGGCAAAGAAAATGTCCGGTACTGTTGAAAGCTTTGCAAGGCTCATGAATAAGAAAGCCAAAGAGCTGGGAGCGAAAAATACTAACTTTGTAAATCCCCATGGCCTACATGAAGACGAACATGTAAGCACAGCCTATGACCTTGCATTGATTGCCAGATATGCTATGGAGAATCAGCTCTTTCGAGATTTTGTATCAACATATCAATATACAATTGAAGAGACAAATCTACAGGAAACCCGTTATCTATACAATACCAACAGAATGCTTTATGACACTGTTAATAAAGTAATGATAAATGGGCAGACTCGTGTCTGCAAATATGATGATGTTACCGGTATTAAAACCGGCTACACCAGCAAGGCGGGAGGATGTCTTGTAGCTGGAGCAAGGCGAGGAGATACTGAGTTGATTGCAGTAACTATGGCATCAACCGATATGGGACGATTTGCTGACTGCATTATGCTTTTAGACTACGGATTTGATAACTTTAAGACTGTTAACTCCATGCAGGCAGGCGAGGATCTAGGAATAGTAAGTGTAAAAAGAGGGGCAGATAATAGTGTGGCTGTTGCAATTGCAGAGCCTGTTTTTGTTACTTTACCAATAGAAGCTTCAGAAAACCTGATTCGCTCTGAGGTGGAGCTATATGATTCATTGATTGCTCCTGTAGAAAAAGGGCAAAAGGCAGGGGTTGTTAAAATCTATGCTGGGGATGAACTGCTAGCGGAGTATGATGCTGTGGCAGTTGAGCAAATAGAAGAAGGAGGAACTCTCTCTATTTTCGGAATAACCGATGAAACGGCCAAAAAGATATATAAATATGTAATTGCAACCCTGATAATGATATTCCTACTGCTTATTATCTACATCATGATCAAGCGTAGGCAGATAAAGAAGAGAAGATTAGCCAGACAAAGGGAAAGAGAGAAGTTAAGAAGGCTAAAAGAAAGAGAAAAAGAGCTTTGGGAACAAGAATATTGGAGAACGAGACCTTTCTTATAGAAAGGTCTCAGTTTTGCTATTACAGCCATCCTTTTCAATGATTATCTCTGCTACTTTATATATATCTCCTTCCCCCATGGTTATGACTAAATCCCCCGGTTCAGAATTATTTATCACAAAATTAGCAATTTCATCAAAGCTTTCAAAAAAGTATACTTCTTTGTTGGGGTTAGTTCGTTTTATTTCAGCAACAAGCTCCTTAGAACTTATTCTATAAATATTCTTTTCCCTTGCAGCATATATTTCTGCAAATATGATTTTATCGGCTTCATCAAAGGCTTCTGCAAACTCGTCAAATAGAGCCAGTGTTCTTGTATAGGTGTGGGGTTGGAATAGACACCATAAGTTATTATGAGGAATATTGTTTGCAGCATTTAATGTAACTTTTATCTCCGTTGGATGATGGGCGTAATCATCTACTATGCGTACATCACTTTTTGTAATGCCAACCACATCAAATCTACGCTGAGTGCCCTTGTAGGATTCCAGAGTTGATGCTATACATGAAAGACTAACACCTAAATTATGACAGCATGCGGCAGCTGCAAGGGCGTTGGCGATGTTATGTTCTCCCGGAATTGACAGCTGAAGATGACATAGAAACTCCCCATGTGAATATAGATCGAATGATGGCATTCCTGAGGAATTAAATGTGATGTTTGAAGCATGGTAATCACATTGTTCGTTAAATCCAAAAGTAATTACCTTGCATTTTAAATCCTTGATGATTGCATTAACAAATGGGTTGGCGTCATATGCTATTACGGTTCCGTCTTCAGGAACTAGCTTTGCAAACTGTTCAAAGGATCTTACTATATGTTTAATGTCTTTAAAATAGTCTAAGTGGTCCGAATCAATATTTAGAATAATTTCATGACGCGGGTGTAAACTTAAAAAACTATTCATATATTCGCAGGCCTCGGTGACAATATAGTCTCCTTTTCCTACCTTTACATTGCCGTTAAATGTCGGCAAGTTTCCTCCGACCAGAACAGTTGGATCTAAATTGCTGTTTTCTAATATTAAAGATACCATAGAAGTCGTAGTGGTTTTACCGTGCGTACCTGAAATGGCAATGCTGTTTTTATACTCCTTCATAAGGGCGCCTAATATTTCAGCCCTGCTTACAATAGGGATCCCCATATTTTTAGCGGCTAAAATTTCAGGATTGTCTTGAGAAATTGCAGAGGAGTAGATAAGGATATCTGCCCCTGCAACATTAGCTTCATCGTGTCCTATATAAATTAAGGCTCCGTCCTTTTTTAACTTTTCGGTGAGGTCGCTTTCTTTAAGATCGGAACCGGAGACCCAATATCCTCTTTTTAGAAAAATTTCAGCTATAGCTGAAAGTCCGATTCCTCCAATGCCTATACAGTGTATATGTCTAAAGTCTGAAAGATTTAGCATGAATTTCCTCCAATTGATTAATTTATTTCCTGTTTGATTATATCATATTGTCTAGTAAATCATACTCGCAAAATGATTAATTGACAAATAATATTTATACGAATATTATTAATACATAATTAAAAAAAATTCGTAACATGGAGGATATATATGAAGAGAACTGAACGCGTTGGCGCTATTGTAAGAATATTATCTCAGAACCCAAACCAAACTTTTTCCTTAAAATATTTTTGTGACCTATTCCACGCGGCCAAATCGACTATAAGTGAGGATGTATCAATAGCAAAAAAACTATTAGCTAAAATTGAGTTAGGGGCAATAGAGACTACTGCTGGCGCTAAAGGGGGAGTTAAGTTTGTACCTGTTATGTCTAAAAAACGGGGTGATGAACTATTAGATTATCTCTGCGAAAAGTTATCCGACGGAAGCAGAATAATGGGTGGTGGATTTCTCTATACTTCCGATCTTATGTTTGATCCTAAAATAGTAAACGGTGTAGCTGAGATGTTTGCAGGAAAATTTATAGATAGAGCTGCCGATTATGTCGTTACTATAGAAACTAAGGGGATTCCCATAGCATATATGACAGCACATATGCTGAATCTTCCATTGGTAGTTGTGAGAAGAGAAAGTAAAGTATCAGAGGGTTCCACAGTAAGTATAAACTATTTCTCGGGCTCAGCTGAAAGAATTCAAAAAATGTCGCTTGCAAAGAGGGCAGTTGAACCTGGTAAGAAGGCAATAGTAATTGACGATTTCATGCGTGCGGGGGGTAGCATCAAGGGACTTTGGGAAATACTGGGGGAATTTGATGTTGAAGTAGTGGGGACAGGAGTTGTTATAGCGTCAACCGAACCCAAAAAAAAGAAGATAAACGATTATTATCCATTATTATTGCTAGAAAATGTCGATGAAGATGCTAAAATTATTCAAATTTTTAGATATTAACACAAACTTACTTGAAAAATATAGCAATTGAATATATAATTGATTTAAATCAATTTTATATTGATGCACGCTTATTTTTGTAATTTCGTACTGTGGGAGAGGTGGTGTATTCCATGCGAATCACTGATGTGAGAATTCGTAAGGTGAATGACGAAGGCAAAATGAGGGCAGTGGTTTCAGTAACCTTCGATGATGAATTCGTGGTTCATGACATTAAGGTAATTGAAGGACAGAATGGCTTGTTTATTGCAATGCCAAGCCGAAAAATGGGAGAAGGGGATTTTAGAGATATCGCTCATCCATTAACTTCGGAAACCAGAAATCGAATCAAGTCAGCTATCTTTGAGGAGTATGAACGAGTTCTAGAAGAAAGGAATAAGGAACAAGCTCAAGAGGTGGTTGAGGCTTCAGAGGAGGTTTCTGAGGAGGTTCCCGAGGGATATATAGATGAGGAAAAGGTAGCAGAAGGGTAATTATTTATTATTTATACAATTAGTGATGTAATAAGAGACACCGACGAGGAATCTAGGTGTCTTTTTTGTGATAGAAATATGAATTCTTGCCGATGATAGTCATAGGTGATATACTTAACATGAAGTAAACTTAAAAGGGGAATATTTAAGATGGATCTTAAAAATGAAACCATTGAAAAAATATTACTAGAAGAGAGCAAGAAGGAACAAAATAGGCTTAAAATTAATTTAAAGCATATTGAGTCAGGGGTAAAATTTTTAGATTGGAAGAACGCATATATAGATGATTCAGTTGTAATTGGGGAAGGTACTTTTATAGGTCCTGGTGTTGTAATAAAAGGCAACACAGTAATTGGGAAAAACTGCACTATCGATCAGAATACTAGGATTGAGAATAGCAAAATTGCAGATGATGTCAGCATACAGCTTTCTGTCATAATAGATAGTGAAGTAGGGAGTAGGAGTAAAATTGGTCCCTTTGCTTATTTAAGACCTAATAGTAAAATTGGTGAAGATGTCAAGGTGGGAGATTTTGTCGAAGTGAAGAATTCGACAATAGGGAATGGCTCAAAGGCATCTCATCTCACATACATAGGAGATTCGGATATAGGAGAGGGCGTGAATCTAGGCTGTGGTGTTATATTCGTTAATTATGATGGTATAAATAAGCACCGCTCAACAGTTGAGGATGGTGCTTTTATAGGTTGCAATACAAATATTATATCGCCGGTTAAGGTTAGCAAGGGAGCATATGTGGCTGCTGGGACTACTGTTACGAGAGATGTTCCTGAAGGATCACTGTGCATAGGTAGAGAGAAGGAAATATTCATAGAAGGATGGGTCGAAAGACGGGGTATAATAAAAAAGAGAAAGTAGTAGGAATGGAGGCAGTAGAAAGATTATGAAAAACGGTGCGTTAGCTGATTTTAAGATATTCGCAGGTAATTCCCATATGGAACTGGCTGAGGAAATAGCCTCTATTATGGGTAAACCTCTTGGTAGGTCAACAGTCAGCAAATTCAGTGACGGTGAAATTTCCGTCAACCTGTGGGAAACGGTTAGGGGTATCGATACTTATATAGTTCAATCAACCTGTGATCCCGTAAATGACAATCTGATGGAACTGTTGATAATGATAGATGCTATGAAGCGAGCATCTGCTGGCAGGATTAATGCTGTAATACCCTATTATGGCTATGGAAGGCAGGACAGGAAGGCTAAGGCCAGAGATCCAATAACAGCTAAATTAGTAGCCGATATTATCAGCGCTGCCGGTGCGGATAGGGTAGTTACTATGGACCTTCACGCATATCAGATACAAGGATATTTTAATATACCTGTGGACCACTTATTAGGCATCCCCATATTAGTAAAATATTTCAAAGAGAAGCGGCTTGATGATCTTGTAATAGTATCTCCTGATCACGGCAGTGTAGTAAGGGCGAGAAATATGGCTCACCCGTTGGATGCTCCGATTGCAATTGTTGACAAGAGGAGACCCAAGGCTAATGTATCCGAAATTATGAATATTATTGGAGATATCGAAGGAAAGAATGCAATTCTAATTGATGACATGGTAGATACTGCAGGCACTATTTGCAATGCAGCTAACGCTTTAAAAGAATTAGGGGCAAAGGATGTATACGCCTGTGCAACCCATCCCGTCTTATCGGGTCCGGCTATACAGCGTATAAAAGAATCAGCTATTAAGGAAATGGTAGTTTTGAATACAATTCCTGTACCAGAGGAAAAGAGATTAGACAATATTACGATATTATCAGTAGCCCCACTGTTTGCTGAGGCTATGATAAGAATATTTACAAATGATTCAATAAGCAGGTTATTCGATTAAGGACTATGTATATTATTGTAGGACTGGGTAATCCGGGAAAAAGGTATGAAAACACCAAACACAATGTTGGTTTCATCACCTTGGATCTCCTGGCAGAAAAGCACGCTATAAAAATTAATAAAATAAAACACAAAGCTTTGGTCGGGGAAGGTATTATCTCCGGCCAAAAAGTCTTGCTAGTAAAACCACAAACATATATGAATCTATCTGGAAACAGTGTTAGAGAAGTTTTATCCTACTATAAAATAGATTTACAGAAGTTAATAGTAGTCTACGATGATGTGGACCTACCTATCGGACGGATCCGGATAAGGAAGAGGGGCAGCGCAGGAACCCACAATGGCATGCGTTCAATAATATATGATATACAAGATGATAATTTTCCCCGCTTGCGAATTGGCATAGGTGGAAATAAAGGGCCTATGCGACTTACTGATTATGTTATAGGTGGTTTTAAAAAAGAAGATAAAAAAACCATAGAAGAGAGCATTACGCGAGCTGTAGAAGCACTAGAATGCATACTTGAAAAGGGTATAGATAGTGCAATGAACGAATATAATGCTACAAGTAAGGACATGGAAAAAGATTTGGAGCAAAGGGATTGTAACAAAGATGATTGAAAAGGGAGGCAGGGAAGGTTTCCACCGAATAGAACATATAGCGAAAAGTGCAACTGGAATAGTAAATATATCAGGCATTTCGGATAGCAGATCAGCAAAAATTGCTGGTGTCGTTGCCGAGGCAAGAGGCGGACAAGTTTTGCTTATTGCATCTTCCTATGCCCGGGCAAAAAGGCTTGCAGAAGACTTGCCTTTTTTTGTTGGTAAAAGAGTTATACTTCTCCCTGAAGAAGAGCAATTTAGAATCACTTATGATGCTAAAAGCCACGATCTATTGTTAGATCGCCTTTCTGCACTGATTCCATTGGTAAAGGGAGAGGAGTGTATTGTAGTTACTTCCGCCTTGGGTGCTGTGAAAAAGCTTGCACCCAAAAGCCTTTTTATAGAACATAGTATAACCCTTTCTTTAGAAGATTCAAAGGATATGGAACAGCTAAAAAGGCAATTAACCTATATGGGCTATGAGAGGGTTGGCTCTGTAGAAGCAAAAGGCCAATATAGCATAAGGGGAGGAATTTTAGATGTATTTCCTCCAGATAAAGACTATCCTTGCCGTGTCGAATTTTTTGATATTGAAGTGGATTCCATACGCTTTTTTGATCCTGTTACGCAGAGATCAATAAGCAGTTTGAATACTATAGAGATATTTCCTGCAGAGCTTATAGTTCAATCAGAGCATTTATTTGAACAGGCAGCTACTCGTATAAAATCTCACTATGAAAAATTCATGAAGAAACTTCCCATAGAAAAAAAGGAAAGGCTAAAAGACCGTATGGGTCGCGTTTTAGAGTACATTGAAACCAGGACAAATATTCAGCTATTAGAAAACTATATCCACTATTTCTACGAAAGACCAGAAAGGGTCTGGGACTATATGAAGGATGATGGTTTGATAATAGTTGATGATCCAGAACGAGTAATGGATACCCTTGAACTTTCAGAGACTGAGTATAGGGAGGACTTCAAGGTATTCTTAGAGCGCGGAGAAGCTGCACCTGATGATTTTGGAGCCTTTTCAGGCCAGGATGATTTTTTCAAGATATACGAAAGGGGTCCGATCCTTTTATTTACTCCCTTCCAAAAGCAAATTAAAGGTGTAGATCGACTAGATGCAATTATTAATATTGTCTCAAAACAGGCTACAGTATTTAGCGGCAGGATGGATTTCCTTGAGGCGGAGCTATCAAGGTACGCTAATCAGGGCTATAATATTACAATAAGCTGCTCTACAAAGGATAGAGTAGAAAATATGCAGCACTTCGTAAGAAAGTGCAGACTCCAAGAAAAAGTTTCAGTAAAACATGGTGCCCTATCTTCAGGAATGGAGTTTCCGGAAGAAAAGCTCGTCATTTTTAGCGATAACGATATATTCGTAAAAGCCAAGAGAAAAACTAAGAAAAAGAAAGACAAAAGACATATAATTAAATCCTTTACCGATATTCGTAGCGGAGATTACGTAGTTCATGAAAATCATGGGGTCGGAAAATTTATTGGCGTAATACAGATGGAAATCCAAGGGATAAGAAAGGACTATCTAAAGATTAAATATGCCGGTGAAGATCTTCTTTATGTACCAGTTGAACAGATGGATCTCATTCAAAAATATGTGGGTGTTGAAGGCAGTGTGCCGAAAGTAAATAAGCTTTCTGGCGGTGATTGGAAAAAAACAAAGGCGAGAGCAAAATCTGCAATAAAGGACATGGCAAAGGATTTGATAGAGCTTTCAGCTGCAAGACAGGCAGAAAGAGGCCATAGCTTTTCAAAGGATAGCATTTGGCAGCGTGAGTTTGAAGACCTGTTTCCATATGAGGAAACCGCTGATCAGCTCCGCTGTGTTGAAGAGATAAAAAAGGATATGGAAAAACCTGTACCTATGGATCGTCTGCTTTGCGGGGATGTGGGATATGGGAAGACAGAAGTTGCGGCGAGAGCAATTTTTAAATGTGTTACGGACAGCAAGCAGGCTGCTGTGCTTGTTCCCACTACCCTTTTGGCAAATCAGCACTACCATACTTTCAAAGAGCGGTTTGCAGATTTTCCGATTAGTGTAGAGATGTTAAGTCGGTTTCGAACAGATAAGCAACAGAAAGGTATAATAAATAAGCTTAAAAAAGGAGAACTTGACATAGTGATAGGTACCCATAGGTTGCTTTCAGATGATGTAAGTTTTCATGACCTGGGATTATTAGTAATAGATGAAGAACAACATTTTGGAGTTCAGCATAAGGAAAAGATTAAAAAGCTTAGAAAAAACGTTGATGTATTAACCCTATCTGCAACACCTATCCCGAGGACCTTGCACATGTCCCTGGTAGGAATAAGGGATATGAGCTTGATAGAAGAGCCTCCCGAAGAACGCTATCCTGTTCAGACCTATGTAATGGAACAGGATGATAATGTTTTAAAGGAAGCGATAGAAAGGGAATTGGACAGAGGGGGACAAGTATATGTCGTTTTCAATCGGGTCAGGGGAATTCAAAAGATTGCTTCCCATATAAGGGATTTAGTTCCAGAAGCACGAGTTTCGGTTGCCCATGGGCAGATGAACGAAAGGCAACTAGAGGATATAATGATTGAATTTGTAAATGATAATATTGATATTTTAGTAGCTACAACTATTATTGAATCTGGTTTAGATATCCCAAATGCCAATACACTGATAATCTTAGATGCAGATCGATACGGGCTTGCACAGCTTTATCAGTTGAGGGGAAGGGTTGGAAGAAGCAATAGAATGGCCTATGCCTACCTGATGTATCAGAAAGACAAAGTATTGACTGAGGTGGCTGAAAAAAGGCTGCGTGCCATACGTGAGTTCACCGAATTCGGTGCAGGCTTCCATATAGCGATGAGGGACTTGGAAATAAGGGGGGCAGGAAACATTTTGGGTACCGAACAGCATGGTCATATGATGATGATCGGTTATGAACTTTATTGCAAACTTGTTGATGATGCAGTAAGAGAACTCACAGGTAAAAAGACAGATAGGTTAGCTGATGAGGAGACTTCGGTAGAGATTCAAGTTGAAGCATATATTTCTTCAAGCTATATTGAAGACGAACTAATCAAGCTTGAAATGTATAAAAAAATTGCATCAATAAAAGATGAAAGCGATAAGAGTGAGGTTATAGATGAGCTTCTGGATAGGTTCGGAGATATACCGAAGGAGACATTGAACTTGATTGATATTGCTTTAATAAAGGCTCTAGCTAGTAAAGTCGGCATTTTGAGGATACATCAGGAGCAACAAAAGCTGGTATTCAGCTTCAACGAGGATAACGGATTGAAGGCGGATATGATATCAAAAATTGTAGAAAAGTATGGAAATAATATTTTGGTCCATGGTGGAATCAGGCCCTTTATTAAGCTAAGTCTTATGGGGAAAAATCGACTTTTTGAAACCATTTCGTTTTTGACAAATATGGTGCAGGAGAGTATAATGGTTGAATAGTTAATTACTAAGGAACGAAGGAGAAATATAATAGATGAAATTTAAGAAAACATGGGTGGGCTTGTTAATAGTAGCTATGGTATTTACAATGTTTGCTTGCGGAGACAGCAAAGATGAAAATCTTGTTATCGCCAAAGTAGGTGAGGAAGAAATTACCCAAGGACAATTAGACCGGTATGTGCAGTTATTCAGTTTTTTCCAGGGGATCGACTTGAAAAGCTTGCCGGAGGAAAGTATTGAGGGCATAGAGGCTACACTTTTGGAAGACTATATATCACTTAAATCGATAGAGCTGTATTATGGGAAAGACGAAAGTGTTCTACCCGAAGGCTATAATGAAGATATAGATGAAGTAATAGATCAGATTGGGAAGGACCAAGTAGCTAATGCATACATGAAAGATAATAAAATATCCAATGAATTTCTAAATAATTTCTTTCTAGGTCAATATTTTAGTTCAGTATTCATAGACGAACTGAAAGGTGATATGGCTGAGATTGCTGAGGAGGATATAAAATCCTTTTATGACAATAATCAATCGCTGTTTGAAGTAGATGAAGTTACTGCCAAACACATATTGGTTGAAGATAAAGAGTTAGCCGAGGATATTCTGGCTCAACTAAAAGACGGTGCCGATTTCGGTGAATTGGCAGCTGAACACGGAACCGATGCAACGGCATCAAATGGTGGAGATCTGGGAACTTTCGGAAGAAATATGATGGTTCCTGAGTTTGAAGAAGCCGCTTTCGCTCTAGAAGTGGGCGAGTTGAGTGACGTGGTGGAGACCCAATTCGGATACCATATAATTCTGGTAACTGATAAAAATCAAGGCATAGAGTCCTTTGAAGATGTTAAGGATTTGATAAAAAACAAACTTGAAAATGATGAGATTTCCAAGTTGTATAATATAAAAATTACTGAGATCCGAAATGAATTTGGCGTTGAATATTTAGGTTAATATAAGAAAAATTTTTTTAAAGAGCTCTTTAATCGGGCTCTTTTTTTTATTCCAAAATCTACGAATATTACTCCATGTTTGGAAAATAATAATAACAGCTAAAATGTATATGATTAAGAGAGGATGGATTTAAATGAAAGCTACTGGAATTGTAAGGAGAATAGATGATCTTGGCAGAGTTGTAATCCCTAAAGAGATCAGGCGTACTATGAGAATCAGAGAAGGTGATCCACTTGAAATCTATACCGATAGAGAAGGTGGTGTGATTTTAAGGAAGTACTCGCCGATCAGTGAATTAAATCAATTTGCAGGGGAGTTTATTGAATCTGCCTACAGTGTATTAGGAGATGCCGCTATTATAACAGATACCGACCAGATTGTAGCTGTTTCAGGAACGTCAAAAAAGGAGTATTTAGAAAAACGCATAAGTCCCGAGATAGAGCGTATAATCCAAAATAAGAAGAGCGTATTGTTAACAGGGGAAGATAATGTTCATCCTATAACCAACGAGGAAAGTGAAAACAGGGATTACAAGTCTCAGATAGTTGTACCGATAGTAACTCAAGGTGATCCGATTGGTTCAGTAATATTTTATTCAAGAGAAAGCGGAAATCCATTGGGTGAAATTGAAATGAAAGCGGCTGAGATTGCAGCTGATTTTCTTGCAAAACAGATGGAGAATTAATAATAGCTTTTAGTCAAAACTTATTATGTGAGAGATCCACTTAAGCAGTGCGCAAGTGGATTTTTTCTTGTTTATATGCTATAATTTTATCCTAATTGTACGAATGGAGGACAAGGTCATGCTATTTAAGAATATAAATATATTGGATGAAAATTTAGAAGTTAAGGAAAAAATCTACCTTGGTATAAAACAAGATAAAATTGACTATATTGGTACGGAAATGCCCAAGGAGGACTATGGTCAAATATATGAGGGTGAAGGCAAACTACTGATGAGTGGTTTTTTTAACTCCCATGCTCATACACCTATGACCCTTATGAGGGGCTACGGTGAAAACATGTCTCTTCAATCATGGCTAAATGATAGAATTTTTCCATTCGAAGATAAGTTAAATGGCGATGACGTATATTATGCTACCCTGCTAGGTATAGCCGAATCCTTGAGATTTGGTATAGTTTCTACAACTGATATGTATTATTTTTGTGATAGAATGGCAGATGCTATTCTTGAAAGCGGGGTAAAAAGCAATTTAGGAAGGGGTTTAACCTGTTTTACCGATCAAGATTTGAAGGATTTAATCGCATATAAGGAATCCAAGGAACTTTTCGATAAATATAATAATAGTGGCGATGGAAGGATTAAGGTTGACATGAGCCTTCATGCAGAGTATACTTCCAATCCTAAGATAGTCCGCCAGTTCGCTGAATTCACAAAAGAGATTGGTGCAAACATGCACGTACATGTATCTGAGACTGAAAAAGAGCATGAAGAATGTAAGGAAAGGCATGGAAAGACACCTATAGAGTATTTCAACGATCTAGGACTTCTTGATAGCAAAACTACAGCGGCCCACTGCGTTTGGGTCGAGGAAGATGATATAGAGATAATCTTTGAAAAGGGAGTTACGGTGGCAAGCTGCCCTATAAGTAACCTGAAGCTTGCAAGTGGCGTATGTAATGTTCCCAGGATGTTGGAAAAAGGTATAAATGTAGCTATCGGAACAGACAGTGTGGCAAGCAACAATAGTTTAAACTACTTGGAGGAGATTAAATTCTTTTCCTTGTTACACAAGGAGAAATATAAGGATCCAACCTTGGTAACACCAAAACAGGCTCTATATGCAGGAACAAGAGCAGGCGCATTAGGTCAAGGAAGAACCGATACAGGTAAATTAGCTGAAGGCTATAAGGCAGATTTAGTAGTGTTGGATATTTCGGATACACATATGTATCCAGTGCATAACTTAGTAAATAACGTGGTATATTCCGCCTCAGGAAGCGATGTCATATTAACCATGGTAGATGGCAAGGTTCTTTACCGTGAGGGAGAATACTTAACTTTAGATATAGAAAAAGTTAAACATGAAGTTGAAAAATCAAAAAATAGAATACTTGCGTCTTTAAACTAATCTAAATTTAAAGGAGATATGATGACAAAGAAGTCATTTTTACAGGGTGCTGTCGTACTGGGTGTGGCTGGTCTGATAATAAAAGTTTTAGGTGCGGTTTTCCGGATTCCTTTGGCGAATATCATCGGGGATACGGGAATGGGCTATTATCAAACCGCCTATCCTGTATACGTGCTGCTATTAACCCTTTCAACGGCAGGTGTTCCTGTCGCTATCTCAAGAATGGTGGCAGAAAGGAGCGCCATTGGGGAATCATATGAAGCATATCGAGTATTTCGGATATCATTTAGCTTATTATTTACAATAGGAATAGTCTCTTCCGGTATACTCTTCTTCGGAGCTGATATGATAGTAAATCGTCTGGGAAATCCAGGTGCCAAATACGCCATGATGGCAATTGCTCCGGCCCTGTTCTTCGTCCCTATAATGGCTGCCACCAGAGGTTTTTTTCAGGGCTTGCAAAATATGAAGCCAACAGCAATATCTCAGGTAATCGAGCAATTCTTTCGTGTAGCTATAGGATTAATACTAGCTATCCTGCTTACCTCTAAGGGACTTGAATATGCTGCAGCAGGAGCCTCTTTTGGAGCTACTGCAGGAGCCATTGCAGGTCTAATTGCAATACTTTTAATATATTTTTACTATAAAAAAACAATAAAAAAAGATTTAAGGCAACCTTCTGGCGGGTTGAAGGAATCAAGCGGTAGGATTTTAGCCCAGATCCTTATAATCGCAATACCTATTACCATAGGCGCCGCAATAATGCCCATAATGAATACGATAGATGTGGCTATAGTCATAAACCGTCTATCCGCAAGCGGATTTACCCATGAGGCTGCAAACAGCCTCTATGGGCAGTTGACAGGAATGGCAGGCCCCCTTATTAACTTTCCACAGGTTCTAACGCAGGCAATCGCAATGAGTTTAGTTCCTGCTGTAGCATCATCCTTCAAAAGGAAAGAGATTGGGTTTTTACGCTATAACGTTGAACTGGGTTTGCGTACTGCCTTAATCTTGGGTTTGCCCTGCGCCTTCGGACTAATGACTCTAGCAGAACCTATAATGCTGCTGCTTTATCCTGCACAGCGTGCAAGTGCAATAAGCGCAGCACCAAGCCTATTCATACTAGCATTTGGTGTGATATTTTTGGCTACTGTCCAGACCTTAACCGGTGTACTGCAGGGAATTGGAAAGCAGTTAATTCCTGTTCGAAATATCTTCATAGGTGCAATCGTTAAAATAGCGATTACCTATGTACTGACAGGTATTCCAAGCATTAACATCCGGGGTGCTGCTGTCGGTACAGTTGCAGCATACATTGTAGCATCTTCTTTGAACCTTCTAGCAGTTCGCAAGTATACTGGTGCAAGATTTGATATGAAATTGACTGTTGCAAAACCATTGACGGCAGCTATAGTAATGTCTGCTTGCGTTTATATCGTTTATCGTTTTTCTTACGCAATATTGGGAACTATATTAGAAAGCACAAACTTAGCGAATGCTATATCTACAGCAGGCTCCATAGTACTAGGAGCTTTGGTCTATGGTTTCGTGTTAATTTCTATAAGAGCAATCACCAGCGAAGAATTAAAGCTACTGCCTAAAGGTGAAAAACTAATTAGGATATTTGCGAGGTTTAAAAAGTAATGTTTGAAGATTTATATTTAGAAGGGAAAACAGATGAGGAGGCTGTCAAGCGTCTAGCTAAGATTATCAGCATATTAAGAAGTGAAGAGGGCTGTCCTTGGGATAAAGCACAAACACATGAAAGCTTAAAACCCTGCCTTGTTGAAGAGGCTTATGAGGTACTTGAGGCTATAGACAATAAAGACTGGGATAATCTCGAAGAAGAATTGGGAGATGTACTTCTACAGGTGATTTTCCATAGCGATTTGGGCAAAGAAGAGGGCAAATTTGATCTGAAATCCATAGCTAACCGTGAATGTGAAAAAATGATACGCCGTCATCCCCATATTTTTTCAAATTTTAGCATAGATAGTATTGACACAGTCGTTGAAAAATGGGAGAATATGAAGCAAAGGGAAGCCCAGATATCCTACACGGAATCTATGAAGAGAATCCCGAAATCTTTGCCGGCTTTAAGAAAGAGTTATAAAGTTCAGGCAAAGGCAGCTCAAGTAGGCTTTGATTGGAATGATACAGACTCTGCTTTCGAGAAAATTACCGAAGAAACCAAGGAACTATTTGAAGCCTATAAAAAGAGCAATCAAGATTCAATCGTTGAAGAACTTGGAGATCTGTTGTTTGCAGTTGTTAATGTAGCGAGATTTCTCCAGGTCGACCCTGAAGACGCTTTGAATTTTGCTTCACAGAAATTTATTAGAAGGTTTGGCTTTATCGAAAGCAGTGCCAAAGAAGAGGGTCGGAAATTAGAAGAACTAACTCTTTCAGAAATGGACAAGCTTTGGGAGGACTCCAAGGCGCTCTATTGATAGAAGTGTTTGTGAAGCAAAGTGATAAGATATTTTAAAAGCGAATTTTATAAGGAGGTAAGATACGTGAATAAAGCAGAATTAGTAGCTAGCGTAGCCGAAAAGGCTGGTTTTACAAAGAAAGATGCAGAGGTTGCAGTAAACGCATTTGTAGCTAGCGTACAAGAGGCCCTAGTAAGGGGAGAAAAGGTTCAGCTTATTGGATTTGGCACATTTGAGACCAGACAAAGAAAGGCCAGACAGGGTAGAAACCCCAGAAAACCTGGTGAAATTATTGAAATTAAAGCTTCAAAAGCTCCTGTGTTCAAAGCTGGTAAGGCATTAAAGGATGCTGTGAACAAATAATAGTGGACTTCGAACCAAAATAATTTTGGGTTTAGTAGTAAGTTGATTTAGAAATTATATTATATGAATTAATAAAAGAGAGGATTAGTAATTATTCTCTCTTTTGTATTTTTCAAGCTTTCTACCCTTATAACAGCATAGTTGTTTGAGTTTTGAACATAGAAATGATACGATGTGAATATCTAGGTTCAGTAAAAACGGAGGGCAATAAGATGTTGATCAATCTTGCATTTATTGGTGCTGGCGTTGATTTATATATAATAATGCTGGTATTTTTTATTATAGGTTTACTTCTTGTCAAGAAAAAAACTACTGTAATCTTTTTAGGCGTTCTCACATTGATTTGTGAGATTTGTTCTTTGATTGAGACGCCAGAGCATTTAGCAGGTACAGGGGTTGCTGTAATCCAAATGTGGGCAATTGTAGCTGAAACAATTATCTTGCCATTATTTATCGGATCGTTAATACCTATTCCATGCAAGAGGAAAAAATGAAATAGTAATAATGTAGAAATAGTGATATAATGTGTGAAAAATAGGGAAATGAATAGCTACCTTTTATATATAAAAACATCTTGAACTATGGGGGTAATATGAGAATAGACAAATATTTAAAAGTCTCAAGGCTAATTAAAAGAAGGACTGTTGCTAGAGAAGCTTGTATGAATGATAGAGTGTTTATAAACGGGAAGGTGGCTAAGCCTGGAAATACTGTTAAGGAAGGAGACATTATAGAGATACGCTTTGGAGGCGGCGAGATTAAAGTTAGGGTTATAGATACGCCTGACCATATAAGTAAAGACATGGCTCAAAATATTTATGAAATAATATCCTAAACACCTTGCACATTTTTGGATTTTTTTGTAGTATTATGTTGAAATGGAGAATGTGCATGAAAATCGGAAGTGTTCAATTCTATAAAAGGTTAATCTTAACTTGTATTGCCTTAATGATTATAGTCCCAACCGGATTATGCATACATTTTGCTGTTAAAAATTCTGAGCTCAACAGAGAAGTAGAGGCTCTGTCGCTAATAAAAGAGAATATTTATGTAGATGAGCAATGGTTCGCAAGTGCAAAGCAAACTTTTTTTCTTGATGAAAATAAAACCGAATATAGCTTGGAATACCAAGAATTATATCCGGACTTATATGTTGAAAGAAATGAAGAAATGTTTGATGATGTACCAAATAGCGTTTATTTGACCTTTGACGATGGACCTTCTCCAGTAACAAAAGATATTCTAAAAGTACTAAAAGAAAAAGATGTTAAAGCAACATTTTTTGTTGTATATAACGACAGTTCAGAAGCAGCTGAATTATTAAGAGAGATTGCCGAAGAGGGACATACGATAGGAGTACATAGTACTACCCATATCTATAGTCAAATATACTCGTCGGTAGAGGCCTTTCTCAGTGATTTCGAGATGACTGCGACATGGATAGAAGAGGTAACGGGAAATAAACCCGAGATATTCAGATTTCCGGGAGGAAGCATAAATATCTATAATGAAGGGATCTATCAGACTATTATTGCTGAAATGTTGAGAAGGGGCTATCTCTATTATGATTGGAATGTGGATTCAGGAGATGCGGCAAGATTTTATTCTAAATATTCCATCTATAACAATGTTGTAAAAGATATAGATAAAAAGGATAAGGCAATAGTGCTTTTTCATGACAGCCTGCAGAAGAAGGGGACCTTGCAGGCTCTGCCTGATATAATTGACAGTCTTAAAGCATCAGGGAAAACGATACTTCCGTTAACTAATCAGGTTAAACCCATAACCTTCAGCTATATTAACTAATTTATTTATTAATATATATAAAAAATTATTTAAGGAGTATGATCATGGGTAGACAAAGTAATTTTAAAATAGCAGTTAATGAACTAATGAACGGTGCATCATCAAAAGCAACAAGCGAAGAGAAACCACAAAGAACAACCACGGACTCATCATCTAATATTTTTCCTCCTAGAGACAATGTTTTCAATAAGACCGGCTATAATTCCGTTATTGCCGAGGACGTAGTAATTGAAGGCTCTATTAACGGGAAATCGTCTATTCAGATCAATGGACAAGTCAAAGGAAATGTGACAACTGCCGGAGATATTTTATCAAGAGGCGCAATAGAAGGTGATGCTAAGGGTGTCAATGTGAGCCTGGTTCGCAGCAATATTAAGGGAAATGTTACTGCTTCCGGCGAATTATCCGTTGACGAATCTTCCATAATCGTAGGAGATATTAATGCGGGTAGTGTAGAGATCAGTGGTAAGATAAAAGGTGATATACGTGCAGAGGAATTAATTGTTCTTAGGAAGGCTGCCCTTGTATTAGGAAATCTGAAAGCAAAATCCGTTTCAATGGAGGCTGGTTCTGAGCTGAAAGGAAACATGGAGGTTATTTCAGGTAAAATAAGTGAAAGTGACTTTGACTTTGCTAAAGAAGAAAGACCTGTAACCAGGCCGAGAAGAGAAGAAGTTGAAGATTTGGATTTTAGTGAATCCACTCAAGAAACGGATGAATAGATTTTAATAATTAGTTATAGAACTTAAAAATGTGTCAATAATATCTAACGGTAAGCAATACCGTTAGTTTTTTTATTGGAGAGAATATGAGAATAGGAATTCCCGAGGGTTTATTGTTTCATAGATATGAGCGGTTTATAAGGTGTTTTTTTGATAGATTAGGAGTAGATGTCATATATTCTGGCAAAACAAACAGAAAGATTTTAGAAGAGGGTATTAAATCCTGTGTCGATGAAGCATGCCTGCCTATAAAAGTTTTTCACGGCCATGTCTCAAAATTACGTAAAGAATGCGATAAAATTGCAGTACTCAGACTGATGAAGTGTGAATACGGAGAATCCATTTGCCCAAAGTTTTGTGGGTTGCCTGAGCTTGTAAAAAGTGGTACAGGAGAAGATAATCTAGTTTTTACCGGCCCCCTTTATCTTAATGATAAAAACAAGGCTAAAAAGGCATTTATACGGGATGCTAAATTGCTGGGAATATCAGCTTATAAAACAAGCAGGGCCTTTGAATTCGCATTTAAAGAATTATACGTAAATAAGCAAAGGGAAGAGCTGGACAATAGAATAGTAATTGCGTTGTTAGGACATCCCTATAATACTAAGGACTCTTTTATCAATATGAATTTAAAAGATAAACTCAAAAATATGGATATAGGGATAGTAACAGAGGAAGATGTTCCTGAAGATTACAAGCTAAAACAACAAATAGGGTTGCTGAAAAAGCCATACTGGCTTTTTTTAAGAGATAACTATGGCGCAGCAAGTTATCTCTCGGAGGAAAAGAGAATTGACGGAATAATATATCTCTCATCTTTTAGCTGTGGCACAGATTCGATAACTATTGAATTGATTCGGAATAAGGTTAAAGATTTGCCCATCTTAGTTTTAAAACTTGATGAGCATACTGGGGAAGCAGGTTTTAATACAAGGATAGAGGCCTTTATAGAGCTTTTAGAAAGGAGAAAGATGCGTGAGGATTACTTATCCTAGATTGGGGGATGCCCATATATACGGCAGGCTATTATTCCAAGAGATTGGAATGGAATTAGTAATCCCTGATCATAACAGCCAGATTGGACTAGAAAGAGGATCAAGCATATCTCCTGAAGATATCTGCCTGCCATTCAAACTCATGGTTGATAATTTGATATCCGCTTGGGAGAAAGGGGCTGATACGGTTATAATGCCTGCGACTATGGGACCATGTAGATTAGGTGAATACGGAGAAGTGCTGAAGGTGGTCCTGGACAGGCACGGATATAAGTATAATTGGATTCTCTTAGATTCCATATCAGCTATTGGTCTACCCAATCTAAAGAAAAGACTGGTTTCTATTGTAGAGGACAGCAATTGTAGCAGAGCTGAGATAGTAAGAGCTTTAAAAGGTGTTTATACAGTTATTAAGGAGTTTGAGAAGCTAGAAAAAAAAGCAAGATTATATTCGGGCTATGAAAAGCAGGCGGGTAAATCAAAAGAAATAGTTAAAAAATGCAGAAGAGGTTTAGCAAGAACGACAAGTATTAATATGGCATTAAAAATTTTAGAAAAGGGCCATAATTCTATAGAGAGTCTTGAACTAGATCAATTAAAGGAACCAATTAAAATCATTCTTACAGGAGAGATATTTACTTGCATTGATAGCTTTAGCAACCACAATATAGAAGAAAAATTAATGGATATGGGAGTTTCCTTTGAAAAGACAATATCTATAGGGTGGTGGTTAGACAATACTGTTATCAATCCATTAGGCGGCTATTTTTCTAACAAACGCTTTAATGAGTATATTCCATATAGAATTGGCGGATATGCAAAGGAGACTGTAAGCGGGATTTACCGTTTTAATAAAGCAAACTTCGATGGAATAATACAGATTCTGCCTGTTGGCTGTATGCCGGAAATTGTGGCAAAGTCTGTATTTGACGGTCTATCAAGGGATGAAAATTTACCAGTCTTATCTATAGTGTTTGATGAAATGGTGGGAGAAGCAGGATACGTTACACGTATAGAGGCTTTTATAGATATGTTGATGAGAAGAAAAAATCTTAATTTGTATAAGGGGAGAAAATGTTATATTTAGGAATTGATGTTGGTTCTGTAAGTACAAATCTTATTATTATGAATCAGGAGAATGAAATAATAGATCAGCTATACTTAAAGACGCGAGGAGCTCCAATTGAAGCTATAAAAGAAGGACTGCGTCTTTTTAGCGATCGCTATAGGGATGATGATATATGGGGTGTAGGCACAACAGGAAGCGGAAGGAGTTTAGCAGGTGCGATCGTAGGGGGTGATATTGTTAAGAATGAAATAACAGCCCATGCCGTAGCAGCTTCTACTGTAGATCCTGCTATAAGCACTGTGCTAGAGATTGGAGGACAGGATTCAAAAATTATTTTAATAAGAGACGGGGTAATATCTGATTTTGCCATGAATACTGTTTGTGCAGCAGGTACCGGATCCTTCTTGGACCGTCAAGCAGAAAGACTTGGCTATAGGGTAGAAGAATTGGGTCAAATTGCATTAAAATCTAAAAATCCTGTTGCTATAGCGGGCAGGTGTGCTGTATTTTCAGAATCCGACATCATACATAAGCAGCAGCTGGGATGTAGGATAGAAGATATAGTGGCGGGTATGTCTAAGGCCTTGGTGCGTAATTATTTATCTAATGTAGCAAAGGGAAAAGCTATAAAATCTAAAGTATGTTTTCAAGGTGGAGTGGCGGCAAACTTAGGTATCAAGCGAGCCTTTGAAGAGGAGCTTGGTTGTGAGGTTTTTGTACCAGAGTATTATAATGTCATGGGTGCTTACGGTGCAGCCATCTTAGCTAAAGAAAAATATGAACATACAAAAGAAAGAACGAATTTCCGTGGGTTTGCTACAGGCAATGAGGAAATAGTAACGGATCATTTTGTGTGCCAGGATTGTGATAATCACTGCGAAGTTACCATAATTAAATCCGAAGGGCAACAGCTTGGGTGCTTTTCAGATCGATGCGGGAAATATCAATAGAGACTGTTTTTCATCAGCCTCTTATACAATATGTAAACAACCAATCCTTCTATTATACTGACTAATATAGATAGGGGTGCCCTCACGGCAAGCAGGGATAAGTAGGGCGAGCCATAGAGCTTAGAAAGAAGATAGGTGGTTATACCTATGCTTGTAATTAAATTAGTTATGAAAATGATGATATAAAGGCGCCAGATAGTTACTTTATGTAGGACCCTCTTTTTCAATAGGGCTGGTAAAATGCCGACAATTACCGGTGATATGGTTAAAGGCGGATACCAGGCAAGGGGTGAAAAAAGTGAGGCTCCTAGAATATCTGCTATAGCAGCGGTTAGACCGCCTGCGATCGGCCCAAGCAAGAGGCTGGCCAAGATTATTGGTATATTGCCAAAGCTTATACGCAAACTGTTGGTGAGATATACAACAAAAAATCTGGCTAATATAATACTTATAGCCGCAAATAAAGCTATTAGAATAAGGGTTCTTGTATTTATTTTTCCTTTCATAAAAAAATTCCTTCCTTCAAAAGTGATTACTACACTAAAGAGGATGGAATGTTAAATTCTCCTTAATGCAGCAGCGGACGCAATATTGTATCGCAAACCGTAGTTTTTCGTTCATGGGCAACATCCCATCCCATGACACTACATGTCTAAATAAAGACAAGCGCACAATATTTACTCTACTTTGCTCTAGAATACCACCCTTAAAATACGTTTTCAAGTGTAACTTTTCATTTTCTAATAGAAATGATAATTGTTGCTCCAGGTGGGCTATTTCTGCTACTGCAGACTACCATCCCACAAACATTTCAGCGCAATGGTAAGTCCTTGAAAGATTGGGTGAACTACAATATCCTCGTCCATTCCCGTAGCTATTAAAGAGTATATACCATTCATTAAATGAAAGCATTCGAGGGTTTT
>JAAYSU010000134.1 GCA_012523915.1 Clostridiales bacterium | reverse complement strand
TTCAAAGCTTTGAAAGGGCTTCTCTGTTTTCTTCACGAAGATTCGCAGCGACCATCTTCTCTCTGTGCTTTCAAAAACAGATACTCTTTTTCTTCACAGCCTTTACTTTATGAATTTGAGGTTTAATATATCACATGTAGTTAGTTGAGTCAATTACAAAATTAAGATTTTTTTGTTGTAAAAGAAAGTTTATTGTAATAAAATCAAGTTTGTAATTATTATAAATCCAAAGGACGAAATTACTATGACGATTACTAGAGATATTGTATTTGAAAACTACCCTGAAATCCTAATACTTATAGATAGAGATTACTGCATTGTAGATTTTAATAAAGCGGCTAGGGACTTTTTTCAAAGGCAAAATATTTCCCTTAAACATTCACATATAGACGAAATTTTTATTGGCAGGGAGGATATAAAACAAGCACTAGAGGAAAGTGCTGAGCTTATTATTGATGATAATATATATGAAGTCCATACTGATTTTATATCTGCAAGCGATGAGAAAAAGTATATGTTAAAAGCTATTCGCGATGTGACAGAACAAAGAAAGATACATGATTGCTTGTTTAGATTAGCGACCATAGATGACCTTAGCGGACTTTATAACAGAAGGCACTTTCTCAAGCTGGCTCAGGAAGAATTTGATTTGTCATACTCTAATGATGGTAGGTTTACGATTCTACTTATAGATATAGATTATTTTAAAACAGTAAATGATACCCTGGGTCATGCCGCAGGGGATATTGTAATATCTGAGTTTGGCAAATCCATGAGAAAGTCTTTCAGAAAAGATGATATTTTAGGCCGCCTAGGCGGAGAAGAATTCATAGTGCTTTTAAAAAACACTGATATTGATAAGGCATGGAAAATCGCAAACGATTTCAGAAAAGCAGTGTCTGGATTGAATATTAAATATGAGGGCAATGAAATAAGTTTAACTGTAAGCATTGGACTTGCTTCCTTTAGCAAGGATGTTGCAAATATTCATGAATTAATAGTTCAAGCTGATAAAGCAATGTATATATCAAAAGTAGATGGTGGGAATAAAACTACCGATTATGGTTTTCTCGCTTAATATTTCTATCTGAAAGTACAATATACCATAAATTATTACGAATAGTGACAATTTTCAAAAAATATGCCATCCTATACTAGTTGTATACATCTATTGAATATTTATTAACTCAGTATAGGAGGGCTGCATGTTTAGAATTGCTATATGTGACGATGAGCCTATGATATGCTCCCGAATCGAAAATATTGTACTCAATTATTTCGAAAGAAACAATCTAGAAGTAGATACCCAAGTTTTTTATTCAGGTGAAGAACTATATAAGTTCCTTTCAAAAGGTGAGTATTTCGATCTCCTATTTTTAGATATCGAACTGAAGCTAATAAATGGTATAGAAGTGGGAAGAAAAATTCGTGAGGATCTAGATAATCAGACCATGCAAATCGTCTATATATCTGGCAAAGACAATTACTACAAAGATCTCTTTGATGTTAGACCCATGCATTTTCTATCTAAGCCTTTTGATGAAATTGAGATAATTAAAGATATACGTCTTGCATTAAAACTTACAAACAAGCTTGGAGGTTTTTTTACCTATAAAAAGAATCAGAAAAAATACAGAATAGCTGTAAAAGACATCCTATATTTCGAAAATGTAGGTAGGGTCGTTAAGATGGTTACTGTAGATGGTGAGGAATATTTCTACGGTAAAATGGAAGAGGTCTTTAAACAAGTCGGTAAGTATCATTTTTTACACATTCATAAGTCTTATATAGTCAATTATTCCTATGTAACTAAATTCAAATATGATGAGGTGACAGTATCTAACCAGGAAGTACTTCCCATTAGCCAGGCTAAGCGAAAGCTGACTAGGGAATTACAAATACAATATGAAAAGGAAGGTTTAGAGTAATGCAGCCGAATTTATATGAACTTGTGTATATATTAACCAACGTATTTTCTACTTACACCATTTATCTTTTCATGAAGATCTTCTTTGAAACAAGGAGAACTAAGACAAATATTGAATTACTATCATATGTGGCATACTTTTTAGGTATTACTTTTATCTATCTATTTGTAAATATCCCAATAATACTTATGTTTAGCAATCTAATAGCATTTATCTTACTGACATTGAATTATGAATCGACTTTAAAGAAACGCATATTATCTGCGCTGTTAATTTACCTGGTTCTTCTATGTGTAGAAATGATAGCGGCCCTATTCACAGGTTATTTCGAGTTTCCTGTATTTGCAGAAAACTATTATTCCTCAATTTACGGTTTAATTGTCTGTAGAATTTTGTCTTATGTAGTAGTACTTCTATTAAACAACTTTAAGAATATTAAGAAAGGTGAATCTGTACCTAATTTAAATTGGCTATGTATAATATTTATTCCTGCCTCATCTTTGTACATAATACTCCTGTTATTCCAGGCTAAAGGCCTTACGATAGGACAGGTTTTAGCAAGTATCGTGTTATTATTATTAATTAACTTTGGAACCTTCTATCTTTATGATGTGATAACAGCTGCATTGGCAGAAAGAATTCAAAGTATGATGATTTTGGAACAGAATAAATACTATGATAGACAGCTTGAAATTATGAGGTCATCTCTGAAGGCGACTGGTGCAATAAGGCATGATATTAGGAACCACATATTTTCTATTAGATCTCTGGTTCAAAGTGGCGAGAAAGAAGAAACCTTAAACTATATTGCAAATATAGCGGCTGGCCTAGAAAATTTTAAGAATTACGCCAGGACAGGAAATACCATAATTGATAGTATAATAAACTTTAAGTTCCAGGAGGCGGAACAGCTGGGTATAGAAATAAAGCATGATTTAAATATACCGGAAAAGCTAGAGATGCCATCCTTTGATCTAACAATTATATTAGGTAATTTGTTAGACAATGCAATATATGCTGCTTCCAGAGTTGAAACAGATCCATATGTAGATGTAAAAGTTAAATATGATAAGGGAAGGTTGTTACTGCAAGTGTACAACCCCTTTGAAGGAGAAATAATTGAAGAAGAAGGGAAACTCTTAACTACCAAGGAAGATAAGGAAAGGCATGGAATAGGCCTGATCAATATTGAAAAAGTTTTAAAAAAGTATGACGGAACAATGGATATCGACTACGAGGATAATGTATTTTTAGTAACCATACTGATGTATATAGATTGAAATCTTAGTTAATTACAAAAAAATATATAGATTATTACATAAAGCCTCACAATGCACTTTTATCTGGTAGAGTAATAGTGCTTGGTTTAATCGGTTGGTTAAAGGAGGTGTAGGGTTTGAAAAAATTTATGGTTAAGTATGCTGGTATAATAGCAAGCTTGGCATTGTTGGTTACCACGACCAATGTACATACAAACTGTATGTTTGTAATGCACCAGCCAAAATTACCAGAAGGAGCCAAAAAATTAAGTAGAATCTAAATGAAAAGCAGAGTTGACGAGAGGGTTGTTGAATCATTAATATCTCTAGGCGTGGTACCCTCCGAAGATAAAGATATATACGTCTACGGCGTTGGACAAGGTATTGTGTTATTAGTAAATCTAATATCCGTAATTATTATAGGTTTATTACTTGGAATGGTATGGCAGAGTCTTGTTTTTATCTTAGCCTATATTCCAATCAGGTCTTACGCAGGAGGGTATCACGCAAGTACACAGTTAAGGTGTTACATTTTATCGAATGCTGTTGTTGTAGCAGTTCTTATCGCGATAAGGTTAGTACCCTGGAATGGCTATGCCTGCTTATCCGTTACAATATTTTCTATAATTACAATCATTTTACTTGCACCCGTAGAGGATTTGAATAAACCTCTGAGAGAAATTGAAATAAAGGTTTTTAGGAAATTAACAAGAATTATACTAGTCATACTATTAGTAATAGCACTTATTTTATGGTATTTTGCGAAACAATTCTCAATTTGTGTAATTATAGCCTTGCTAGTTGTCGCAATAATGCTTATACTAGGGGTAATAAAGAATGTTAGATGTAAACACACAGATAACGGATGAATTGCTGAGACAGGTTGACGTTATGAATTTGATTGCCCAGTTTCAAAACTTATCTGAAAAATGCACGCATTCTCATAGAGTAGCAGAGCTATGTAGAAAAATAGGCATTGCTATGGGTTTTGCAGTTGATGAATTAGAAGTTCTATATGCATGTGGACTATTTCATGATATTGGCAAAGATTCGATTGATAAAAATATATTGAATAAGAAAGAGCCTCTCACTTTAACAGAGTGGGTTGAGATAAAAAAGCATCCTAGCATCGGATATAGTATTCTAAATATGTATGATGCAACTAAAGGTATTGCTGAATATGTTTTGTATCATCATGAAAGATATGACGGATCGGGGTATCCAATGGGATTGATGGAAGAAGAGATTCCCCTTCATTCAAGGATAATATCGGTTGCAGATTCTTATGATGCCATGACAAACTATCGATGCTATAAAAAGACCCTGGATAAGGAGATGGCAATAGCAGAACTTACAAATAACGTTATGACACAATTCGATCCTTATATAGTAGATGTATTTATAAGAAAAGTCCTATAATCCAAATATACTAAGGGAAGTGGCTGGGCAAGACTTAGCCGCTTCTCTTTTTGTATGCATAATAAACCGCTAATAATTGCTAATAATAACCATAGAATATTGTAAGAAAGGAGAAGCGGTTTAATGTGTTCGATAAGATACCACAATCTGTTTTCCGAAGGGCGTATTGGAAAGGTTAAGATCAGAAACAGAATAGTAATGACACCAATGGGTACCGGCCATTGTGGACCTGACAGCAGGATAACCCAGGAACTTATAGATTTCTATACCGCTAGGGCAAAGGGCGGAGTAGGGATGATCATAACTGAGACTAATTATCAAAGTGAAATCGATGTAACACCCATAACCTTTGGTATGGCGCGCCTAGATCATCCTAATAAAATAGCTAGGCATACTGAATTAGCCGATATGGTTAAATATTATGGATCAGTGCCCTGTATCCAATTGTCAATCGGAATGGGTCGTCAATCAGATGCCCCCCATCTTGTACCACCTGTTGCACCATCTGAATGTCCGGCTGTTAATGATCCTGACATCATCTGTAAAGAGTTGACTCATAGTGAAATAAAAACTATGGTGTCAAATATAGCGCGTTCAGCTGAATATGCAGTTACCGCAGGCTTTGAGCTTGCAGAAATTCACGGACATGCAGGCTATTTAATTGATCAGTTTATGTCACCAGATATCAACAAACGAACTGATGAATATGGAGGAGACTTAAATGGTCGCCTAAGGATAGTTAAGGAGATCCGTGATGAAATCAGAAAGCGGGTAGGGGATGCCCTTGCTGTTACTTTTCGTATCAGTGTGGATCAAAAGTATCCGGGATATAGAACCCTAGAAGAAGGTATTGAAATATGCAAGCTGCTTGAGGAATTTGGCTACGATGCGCTTAATGTGGATGCAGGCAGGTATGAATCCATACCCTGGATTTTCCCCACATCATACCTTGGTACAGCTTGCATGAAGGATCTTTCTTATGCCATCAAGAGGAATGTAAAGATTCCAGTAATTAATGCAGGGAATTTCAATCATCCCAAGGTGGCAGAAGAAGCACTTGCTGATGGATCGGCAGATTTCATTGCTATCGGCAGATCCCTTCTGGCGGATCCTGACTGGGCAGAAAAGTCCAGGTTAGGGATGGAGGAAGAAATTCGCCATTGCATTAGATGCAATGAAAAATGTATAGCTAGAGTATTAGAAGGCAAGGAATTGACCTGTACTGTCAATCCCCAATGTGGGCGGGAAAGCAGATTTATAATAAGCAAGGCAGATAAGGCGAAAAGGGTAACAGTTATAGGTGGAGGCCCTGCGGGGATAGAAGCTGCTTGTGTTGCTTCAAAAAGAGGTCATAGGGTAACCCTTTTAGAAAAAGAAGAAGAACTTGGGGGACAGTTGAATTATGCCAGCATGGAAGCCTTCAAATGGCCAGTAAGAGACTTTAATGAGTATATGAAGCGTCAGGCTGTAATAAATGATATAGATCTAAGGCTTGGTGTAGAAGCTACTATAGATACAATCAGAGAAACGAAGCCGGATGTGGTAATAGTAGCTACAGGTGCCAGGCAGATAATACCTGATAACATTGATAGGGATAATGTAATAACAGTAGTAGATCTATATGACTATGAGCTTAAAGGTGATGAGAAAGTTGTGGTAATCGGAGGTGGACTGGTAGGAAGTGAATCAGCTTTAGGCCTAGCAATGAAGGGCCATCATGTGACAATCATAGAGATGCTGGATGATATAGCCGGTGATATAAATATAATAAATAGGGTTTCGCTTTTAGAAGAGCTGGAAAAGCATGAAGTAAAGATTATGACAAATACCTCCTATAAAGAAATAAAGGGTGATGAGGTAATATGTACAACCAAAGACGGAAGGGAAATAAAAGTAGCCTTTGATTTAGCCTTATTTGCAACAGGAGCTAAAAGGGATGATGAGCTTGCTAAAGCTGTAAAGGAGAATTTCCTTGAATCCTATGTAATTGGAGACTGTGCATGTATAGGGAAAATATCAGATGCAGTTCATGGCGGCTATATTACAGGAACCAGGATATAGCAACCCATCATATTCCATTTAGTTGAATTTAACCATCTATTATGGTATCGTTTATATATAGACCGATATATATTTATTTACCATATAGGAGGTAGGGTAATGAACGAAACGATAAAAACTTTGTTAAATAGGCGCAGCATACGTAAATATAAAGAGGAACAGATAAAAGATGAAGAATTAAAAGCCGTATTAGAGGCAGGAATGTATGCGCCAAGTGCAAGGAATAGACAATCACCTCTTTTCGTCGCAGTACAGGATAAGGAAATCCTGAAAAAGCTCGATGACATGAATAAGGCAGTTAACGGAGCAAGTGATCCTCAATATTTCAATGCTCCTACTGTAATTTTGGTATTTGGAGATAAGGATGTTGCGACCTACATTCAAGATGCTAGCCTTGCTTTAGGCAATATGTTTAATGCAGCAGCTTCTTTAGGCTTAGGTTCATGCTGGGTTAACCGTGAAAAGGAAATGTTTGAATCTGAGGAAGGTAAAGCTCTCATGAAGGAATGGGGAATAGCAGATAATTATGTAGGTGTGGGTGCCTGCACTTTAGGATATCCAGATGGACCGATTCCAGAGGCCAAACCTCGCAAGGATAACTATGTAATCTATGTAAGATAAGATGTTCGTAAAAACCATTATTGTACGCTTAGTATGGTAATGGTTTTTTATTTTTTGTCTAATAATATTCATAATTTGTCGTATGGGATAAAACAAGCTCAAAAAAATAGAACTAATGGCTTTTAGATAAATAAATTGTCTAACGCATTTTATTGAAGTAGTAGGTCTGTCTGTATAAAATTTATTTGGGATATTATTATTAAATTCGAATTAGGGGATAAAACATGAGTATACTTATAGCGGATAGTCAACCATTATTTCGTTATGGAGTTATACAAGTATTGGATTCATATTTAGATAATAAAGAGTACCTTGTTGCTGATAATACAGAAGATGCTTTAAGAATATTAGAAACAGAGAAAGTTGATATAGCGATCATAGATTTAAACTTAAGGGATACGGGTGGACTGGAGTTAATATGTAGATATAAAGAAAGGGAATTTGTAGGCTGTCCTGTAAAATTCGTTCTTATCGTATCTACCATATCCTTATATGAATTCACAAGGGCTAAAGAATTAGATATAGATGCATATATACTAAGAAATTCTACAGCTGAAGATATAAAATATGTTTTCAATGTTATAAAAAGAGGGGATAAGTACTGTCCCTTTAATATAATCGATGACCGTGATTTAACTAATTATCTCACTCAAAGGGAATTAGAAGTACTAATGGAATTAAGCAAAGGATTAACTAATTCAGAAATCAGTCACAACCTATATATTTCTGAAAGTACTACTAAAAAACACATAAGTAATATTCTCAACAAATTGCAGCTTTCCAATAGAATGGAAGCGATGGCGTATGCTAATGGACATTATAGTAAGAATAAGTACTATTTAAGGTTTAATGGAATTTCAGGTGTAAACAATGGGAAAGAAGCATAATATTGTTGGATTAGTAATCCTTTTAATAACTGTAGTTAGTATGTTAGGAGTAAGCTACGCAGGATACACTAACATATTAACCCTTGATTATGATTTATCTTCTAGTAGCTTTAATAACATATTTAAAGAAAAATCTAAAGTTACAGCCGAGTTAATTACCGAAGAGAAATCAAAAAAGCTCAAGGTAGATCCTATTTTTGATAGGGATAAAAAGAAGCTTAGATTAATTATTGATAACCCCATTGACATATCAGATTTTGAAGAAGGCACAACTATAATAATCAATTACAGCTTAAAGGCTGATAAGAGTAGCGGAATAAAACAGGTAGCACCCCAAGAGGACTATAATATCGGCAGGGCAGATTTTATTTTAGAGACCGTCACTCCAATATGCAGCATTGCTAACAAATCTAAAACCTACTATACAGGGAGTATTCCTAATGCCGTATATGACTATTTACCTGATGTACTTGCAAGTTTCGATTCCTACCATACGATTTCATCGGCAGATCACAAGGGTACCATGAATGGAACAATTACATTAGTGCAGGTGGGGGATAATAATTTTAATGATAGACCTAAAGTAAATCTGAGTAGTTTGGATTTAGATGATTCTACCAACGAAAGAATAGTAAAATCTAAATCATCAGCTTATGTAGAAGTTGAAGCAGTTTATGGTTTTGATATACCCATAAACCTTGATCAGTTTAATGTGAATTAGGAGGAGCAACCTTGAGGAAGATTGCTATATTTACTGCCATTTGCATCTTAATTTTCATGATGTTTAGCATAAGTTATGGATTTTGGACTGACCAAGTCGAAATAGCTGGTGATTCCAAGGTTAGTTTTAAAATTAAGATAAATAAAGACATAGAGTTAGAAGAGGCTACTGATGCGGCTATTAAATTAAATAAAGAAGATTTAGTAGTTAAAGATGTAAAAAAAGAAGATATTCCATATGTGACAGAGGAGGAAACAGCTACTGAGGAAGATTTAGTTGATCTAGATATAATACCAGTGGAAGAAGAAGTTGCTGTTCCAACTGAGGAAGAAACGAGTACGGAAGATGAAGCCATTTCTGATGAACCGAATAATGATAAAAGTGTTCCTTTAGAAGAGGATGTACAAAGTGAGGAAACAAGCGGGGATATTAGTTGATTACAAAAAATATCGTACTATCAGTAAATGCTTAATGCTTGCCTTTATAATTCTATCTTTAGCATCCAGATTCAACTTTGTAGCAAAATTCAACTCATTCTTATTAACCCATAGGATTTTCCCTGTAATCTGGTGTCTATTAATTATTCTCTTTATTTTTTTCATTCCTAGAGTTCATTCCATAGGAAAACTATCTAAGATAGAAAAGATCTATATAGAAGCAATGATCTGTGCTGTTCTGCTAATAATGATACAGATCATAGTAGGGACTATGATTGCCCAATTAGGGGACAGCCCCTATGATCACTCTATTAAGGGAATATTCAATAACCTTGCCCCTATTATCCCCTTCCTCTTTGCAAGGGAGATGATTCGAAGTTATGTCCTATCTACATATTGTGTCAGATCTAATGTTAAAGTTTTTATTCTAGTCACCTTGATAATGACAGCACTTGAAATAAATTATAACAGTCTAATGCTTGTATCAGATGCGGAAGGAATAGTTATCTTTATAGCAAAATTTGTTGGTCCTACCCTTTGTAAGAATATTTTCCTATCATATCTGGCTTTATATGGTGGTGCTGTACCTGCAATAATATACGTTGGCATAATTACGATATTTCACTGGGTCTCACCCTTCCTGGCCGTTTTAGATTGGCTTATGGAAGGGGCTATAGGCATAGCTGTTCCAATCTTTTGTGTAGTTTTCATAGTTAGGAAATATGAAGTCCAGGTAAATAAGGTTAAGAGATATGAGATTAAAAGGGGAGAGGCAGTTAAATTAACTATGACAGCTATAATCAGCATAGCCTTAATTTGGTTCGTAGTAGGTGTATTTCCCATTGTCCCATCTGTGATTGTTACTGGCAGCATGCAGCCCTTAATCTATCCGGGGGATATAGTGCTGCTTGAAAAGGTAACAAGCGAGGAGCAAATAAGAAGTTTGGAAAGTGGAGATATAATTCAGTTTAAAAGGGATGAGGTATTAATTACACATAGGATTATAGAAGTAATAGACGATGGCCTAGGAAACTTGACCTATAGAACAAAAGGAGATAACAATTCTGCAGAAGATTCCCGACTAGTCGATCCTAATGATGTTAAAGGAATACTTGTAAAGGTTGTCCCGAAAGTGGGTTACCCCACCCTCCTGATCAAGGGGAGAACCCAAGTAGACTATGATGAGATAGAATTATAACCCTATCATAACCCAACATCTACTACCTTAGTAGTAGAGAAAGTGGCCAATAGTAGTAGTCAAAACTATACCTTCGATTGATGAAAAACTAGTACCATCAAACTATAATATTAACAAAAATATACTATTTTCAATAATAGAAAAGGAGATTATGGTTATGAACAGAAAAGTACTAGTATGTGTTCTGGCATGCTGTATGCTATTCATGGGTATGGGATATGCCTATTGGACAGACAGCCTGCAGATAGACACGACAGCGTCAACAGGAGAACTTGACGTAAGGTTTGTTGATGTTGCCTTATTTGGACAATATGCTGATGAAGAAGGCTGGGCGATTTTTGATGGTATCGGTGATGGAAGCCATAAAATCGATACAGATAGGTGGCGGAATAGACCTGATGGCTACAATCGTATTGCAGAACAAGCAGATTTAGACGCTTATATGGCTCGTATTGAAGGCTATACCACAACTGCCTTTGATGCCAAGCTAGTTAATCCCGTAAATCTTGGCAAAAAAATTGGGGATAACGATTATGTGCCAACGACTTGGTCATCAGACAAAATTGAAATATCTGTAACAGACATGTATCCAGGATATGGTATGTTGTTCAGAGCTGATATTGTCAATCCTGGGACCCTAGCTGCAAAACTCAGCCAATTAAAAATTGATCTTACTAAAAATATGAATGACGCTAT
>JAAYSU010000133.1 GCA_012523915.1 Clostridiales bacterium | reverse complement strand
TATGTATTAGGACTGCCTATGTGGTTTTTCATTAGTTGTGTCGTAGGGTATGTTTTATTCTGTGTAGTTTCGGTTTTAGTTGTAAAATTACTGTTTAAAGACTTCGACCTCGAAGAAGTATCTGATGAGGAATAGAAAGGAGGGAGAAAAATGTCATATACTGCAATACTTCTCACTGTTCTTGTAATTTATATCTTATTTAATCTTGTTGTTGGACTTTATGTTAGTAAAAGACAGGCAGAAATAGATGCCTCGGAAGGAAAAGGCTTTATTAATAATTACTTTATAGGCGGAAGATCCATGGGTGGTCTGGTTCTTGCTATGACGTTGATTGCAACGTTTACAAGTGCAAGTAGTTTCGTCGGAGGCCCGGGGGTTGCCTATAGCAGAGGATTAGTTTGGGTATACTTATCTATGATCCAGGTACCCACAGCATTTATTATTCTAGGTGTTCTAGGTAAGAAATTCGCGGTTATTTCCAGAAAAACAAATGCTGTAACTGTTACTGACTATCTTAGGGCCAGGTATAAATCACCTGCCGTCGTCATTATATCTTCAATCGCACTTGTATTATTCTTTATGGCACAGATGATGGCACAATTTATCGGTGGTGCAGTTCTATTCGAAAGTGTAACAGGACTATCTTATATATACGGCTTAATATTGTTCGGTGTTGTCGTTATCATATATACATCTATCGGTGGATTCAAAGCTGTTGTTACGACAGACACCATTCAAGGAATTATCATGGTAATTGGTGCGATTCTCATATTGGTTACCGTTGTTAAAGTAGGGGGCGGATTTGATGCCATTACTTCAACTCTGAATGAAGTAAATCCAAATTGGAATAGCCCGACTGCAGGTGGCACTACAGCGAAAGCATATGTAATGTCATTCTGGGTATTGGTCGGTGTCGGTGTCCTCGGTCTACCACAGACAGCGGTTAGAGGAATGGGTTTCAAAGATACGAAATCCTTGCATAGCGCCATTATCTACGGTACAATTGTCGTTGGATTCTTGATGCTAGCAATGCATATTACAGGCGCATTTGCTCCTGCTGTTCTAGATGCTTCTGAAATTACAACTTCAGATTACGTAATACCGGCAGTAGTTTTGAAATATATGAATCCTGTTGTAGCAGGTCTATTCATCGCTGCGCCTTTATCAGCGATAATGTCCACAGTATCCTCGCTTCTGATATTGGCATCGGCTGCGATAGTAAAAGACCTCTATTTGAACTACATAGCTAAAGATGTAGAGGCAAAAGAAAAAGATAAAACTTTTGAAATGAAGATAGGCAGGATGAGTATAATTACTACCTTTATTATTGGTATAATTGTATTTGTCTTTACCATCTATCCACCTGATCTGATTGTATGGATCAACCTATTTGCTATGGGTGGTTTAGAGTGTGCATTCCTTTGTCCGATTGTATTCGGTCTATATTGGAAAAAGGCGAATGCAACAGGTGCAATTGCATCTACAATTATTGGAGTTGCTGCGTTCCTAATTATTAGCTCCACAGGATTTAGCCTTGGAGGAACAACAGCTATTGTTCCATCTATAATTATCACAATCATTGTATTTGTTGTAGCTAGTTTGATCGGTAAAAAATCCGATGAGGAAACCTTGCAGCTATTCTTTGATTAAGATATATAAGTTTTAAAAAGGTATAACAAGGGGGATGCGAGAGCAATCCTCCTTGTTTACTAGAAAGAATAAATAGAATTATGAATTAATTATTTCAAAGAAGAGCATTATAAATGTCATAGGAGGAGAAGAATATGGGCTTTGAATGTACAGTAGATATTGCATTTAAAAACGGTAAAGTTATTACCGTTAATCCTGATGATAGGATTGAACAAGCCGTAGGTATCAAAGATAACAAAATAGTTTTTGTTGGTTCCGATGCAGATTTGGAGAGAATAATCGATGATAAGACGAAGGTAATCGATTTAGCTGGCAGGACACTTATGCCAGGTATGATAGATACACATTATCACCCGATTCTATCTGGCTTGATCGATGATGGAGCCGATGCTCCTATGATAAACACCTTCGGTTGTAAATCCATTAAAGAAATCCTTGATCTAATTAAAGAAGCCGTAGCAATAAAAAAACCCGGACAATGGATATCTATGATGGGTTATGAGCCGACGCTTCTAGCTGAAAATCGTCACCCTACAATAGAGGAATTAGACGCAGTAGCACCTAATAATCCAGTTCACTGCATGCATGGTGGTGGACATATCTGTATGTATAACACCTTAGCGCTTGAATATCTAGGGGTTTATAAGCCAGAAGACGCTCAGAAATATCCAGAGGATGAAGTAGAAGTAGTAGATGGAAAGCTAACAGGCATGGTACGTGGACACACTCATTTCTGGTTATGGGGCCAGGTCGACTATCCTGAAGAAGCGCAGAAAAGAGCAGCACTTAAATCTCTAAAGCACTGCTATGAGAATGGTATTACATCGATTCACGATTGTGGAGAGCTAGGCAAAACATCATACCATATTATGCAAAAAATTTGCAGAAGCCGCGAGTTCAAGGTTCGTTCATATATGTTGCTTCATAGTATTTTTGGTAAGGAATTTTCAAAAGAAGAAAATCAACACTGGATTGATCTAGGACTTATGAGCGGGTTAGGTGATATATACTTTAGGATAGGTTCTAGTAAATTCATGATTGATGGAGGATCTGGTGGCCCTTCATGCGCAACTAGGGAACCTTACTCCCACGACCCAACAATGGTAAGAGAACGAGGTTGGGAGCGAGAAGAGGTTGCTGAATATATAAAGATGCTAAACGATGCTGAGACTCAGATTACAGCTCATGCTATAGGGGATTTGGCAGTTGAATTCATGGTTGAGGGTTATGAGAAAGCATTTAAAGATAACCCACGTCCCGACCTTCGTCATCGAATTGAACACTGCACAATAGCGGACCAGGATCTGATCGATCGAATGGCTAAGATGAATATTTGCCCAAGTGTAAACGTACCGTCTATTCAGAAATTAGGTAAAAAGTTTGTAAAATTTTATGGCGAAGAGCGCAACCGTTATATCTGTGCCCTTCGTAGTATGTTGGATGCAGGAATAAAGTGTTCTTTACACAGTGATTTCCCATCCTATCCTGCTGGCATCAGTGTCTTAGATGCGGCAGTTAATAGAATTGACAGAACAGAAAACTTTCAATGTGATCGCACACAAGCAATTTCAGTATTGGAAGCTATTAGATGTGCAACCTTACATGGTGCATATAGTTCTTATGAGGAAGATATTAAAGGTAGCTTGGAAGTAGGCAAGTTGGCTGATATGATTGTGCTTTCTGATGACATCCTATCTATTGATCCTAAGGACATTGTTAATCTTAAGGTTGATATGACCATGATCGATGGGGAAGTTGTATATGAGCGAGAATAATAAATAATATTAAATAAATCAAATAGTAAAGAAGAGGTTAAGTCCTCTTCTTTTTGATTGAAAAAACAAATAATATATATTGGAGCGGATGAAGGGAATCGAACCCTCGTATCCAGCTTGGGAAGCTGGTGTTCTGCCATTGAACTACATCCGCATTATTAGTCTCGATTAAAATATTAACTTAATTCTGATGAAATATCAATGATTATTTCTAATTATTTTTCATCTATTAGGTGTGATGGTTGTTTTATATTCTATTGATTAGATTACCTAATTAGAAAAAACTGTAGCTTGTATTTTATAAAATCTGAAAGAAACTATCTGTAGCATTTATTTGAGGTATGGGTAATGAAAAAGGTAATCGAAAATATACAAATTTTTTTAATTGGAGCAATTTTATATTGTAGTATAGAGATCTTATTCAGAGGCTATACGCATTGGACAATGTTTTTAGCTGGGGGATTATGCTTAGTGATCCTATATAATACTTTTTTACACTATAAACAATTATCTCTATTTAAAAAATGTCTATTAGGTTCTCTAATAATTACTTTTGTTGAGTTCGCTTTTGGTTTTGTATTCAATATGCTTTTCGATTGGAATGTCTGGGATTATTCACATTTCCGATTTAATATTATGGGCCAAGTATGCTTATTATTTACTGCGCTGTGGTTTTTCTTATCAGTACCTGTAGTGCTGTGTATTAACTATTTAAGGAAAATGGTCACAAATGAAATTAATATTTAAGTATTCCTTTATTTTTTCATGGATTATCGGTAGAATATCTTGTAACGATTGGGATAGGAGTTTGGTATGTCTAAGAAAACGAATGCAATTAGATTGCTTGATTCAAATAAAATAAATTATAAATTAATGAGTTATGATGCTCCGGATGGGTTTTTAGATGGAGTATCTGTAGCATTGGCGACAGGTGTAGAACCGGCCAGGGTATTTAAAACCCTTGTCACACAGGGCACTAGCAAAGAATATTACGTATGTATTGTACCCGTAGCTTTAGAATTGGATTTAAAGAAAGCCGCAAAATTCTTCAAGGAAAAGAAGCTTGAAATGATTCCATCCAAAGAGATTACGAAGGTTACTGGTTATATAAAAGGTGGTTGTTCACCAATATCAATGAAAAAACAATATAAGACTGCTATTGACATTAGTGCTTCAGATTTTGATTACATAGTGGTGAGTGCAGGTAAGGTGGGTTTGCAAGTTGAATTGCCAGTATCTGATCTAATCAAGATAACTAATGCTCATTTGGTTGATTTAAAATAATTATAAAGAAATACTTAATATTTGTTATTATGCTTGCAGCAAAATAAAGACTGCAAGCATTTTAACGATCTTTTTATCTTTCAAGATCATTTTTACTAATATAATTCTTATAATCTCAACTATATCATAAGAATATATTCGTTTTTTCTTTCGATGAAATATTTTGGATCGAATTTTTTGATAATTATATAACAAAATTTTTTAGAAAATTTTAAATATTCTTTTATATTACTTTAATAAGGTCATGGTACAATTAATCTAAGCCAAAGTTCATTATTATGAGAGGGGGTATTATATATGACTAAGCATAAAATGAGCGGTAAAAGCAAATTGATTTGGTTATTGTTGATTTTAGGGTTTGCCGCAATGGAATTTCCCGGGGTTTTATTCTTCCATAATAAAGTAGAACCATTTATTTTTGGATTCCCTTTTATTTATGGCTATATTCTAATCCTGTGGGCGTTTATGTGTATAGTTATGTTCTATGCATATAAAGTGAATTGGGGTGAACGTGATTCCGAAGGTGGTGAAAAGAAATGAC
>JAAYSU010000132.1 GCA_012523915.1 Clostridiales bacterium | reverse complement strand
CAGCAGATAATGATGGGGAAATTCTGCTCACAGTCTATAGTGCATTAGCACAAGAAGAATCCAGAAACCTAGGGGAGAGTTTATCTTGGAGTAAAAGAAAAAGAGCTGAACGTGGGAAGATTACTTTAAGTACACCTCCATATGGATATGTATTTGACAAAGATAGAAACTGGATGATTGATAAAGAAAAAGCAGGATTAGTTAAAGAAATGTACGATGATTACCTTTTGGGTATCAGCATGGAGGAGATCTCAAAAAGACTCAATGACAAAGGAATACCAAGTCCTACAAAAAGATCATGGAGGCAGCCAACAGTAAGTAAGATATTAAGAAACCCAGCATATAAGGGAGAGCTTGTATATCAAAAGGAATACGTCAGTGATCCAATATCAAAGAAAAGAATAAAAAACGATGGTGATCTTCCAATATATTTTATAGAAAACAATCATGAAGTTATTATTGAAGAAGAAAAATGGGAAATGGTTCAAGAGAAGATCGATAGCAAGCGCAATAAACATAAAGTTAAAGTAGGAAATAGAAGAGAACTTCATACAAGAAAAGAATTTTTTAAAGTGTTTCGCTGCCAGTATTGCGACTGTCCAGTTATTCATATCCCAGAAACCAGAGGAACAGAGAAACATTATTGGCGATGTCGAGTGGCGGCAAAAAAAGAACGTACTGATAACTGCCATGAAAAAGGAATCCGGGAAGAGAACATCGAACACACTTTTATGGCCATGTTGTTGGAATTAAAGAATTCAAAAGAGGTATCGGATTTGGTTAATAGAGTAATAGAAGATGTTAGCCTGAAGCCCAACGAGGAAGAAGAATTAAGACGGTTGGAAAAAGAAATTGAGATCTATTACCAGAAACTCTATGAGACAGTTGAGGATGGAAAGAAACATGGTGAGGATACCGGAGCGATCAAAATGATTACAGACTATATCATGGACCTCCATGGTAAGATTCGTAGGCTTGAAGGTAGGATGGAGAAAGTAGCAGAGATTCACGAGGAGCTGAAGTGGTTGAGGAAAGAGCTTCTAGCTTTGCAACCATTCAACCCTAAGAAGGAGAGAGTACTATTTAGAGGAGATATTTTCTCTAGGCTGATCAAGTCAGGAGTGTTCCTATTTGATGGGGTTATCGAATATAAGCTGAGTATAGGTGTGAGCTGGACTGTAAAAGATTGTCGAAAGCAGTACTGGAAGTTACCAATGAAAAAGTAGTAATGCAAGAATGAAACCCACTGAGTAGCCTGATTGTAGTTATCAAGCCGCTTGGTGGGTTTATTTTTTATACTAACAAAATTTAAAAGGTCAATCAGTCGATTTTTTTAAAAACGGAACGATTTTCTTTACTTTTAAAGAATAACGTGCTAAAATTAAAAAAAGATGAATAGCACCAGTTCAAAATGGTTATATTATTTTTAAAAGTGGAACGTTATTCTTCAAATATGAAGAAAATCATGACAAAATTAAAAAAAGAGAGGTGAGATAAGTGGATGTGTTGACTGAACTGGCGAAGTATCCGGTTTTTAAAATCGAAGATGTGAAAAAACTTGTAGGTAATGAGAAGACGGCTTATTCTCAGCTAGACCGTTTGATGAAAAAGGGTCTGGTCAAAAAGATACGAAAGAACATATACTCTGTAGTCAACCCGACAACTGGGCAGCTTGTTGCAACTCGGTATCAAATCGCTTGCGCCATAACCGACACTGCATATATCTCTCATCACAGTGCTTTTGAATATTATGGGCTAGCAAATCAAGTTTTTTATGAAGTGTATGTTTCATCTGAAACAAAGTTCAATCATTTTGAATATGATCATGTCACTTATAAATATGTTGCATCAAGGATGAGTGAGGGTGTTTTTGAAGCAAAGAACACCACCGGGGTTAGAATAACTGATATGGAACGGACAGTTGTTGACAGCATAAGGGATTTCAATAAAATAGGTGGGTTTGAAGAATTGTTGAACTGCCTGGAAGGAATCCAGTACTTGGATGAAAAGAAACTGAAGCGATATCTTGATATATACAATATCCGGGGCCTATATCAACGGGTAGGATATCTCCTTGATCATTATCGAAAAGAGATGCAGGTATCGAAGGAGTTCATAGAATATTGCAAAGGTAAAATAGGAAAAAGCAGACGGTACCTTGTGAGTGAAGCGAAGAACGACAGCTTCTATAACAGTGAATGGGAACTGATGGTGCCGGAAGGGCTATTTGAAATAACGGATCAAGGAGGCGATATACTTGTCTAATTACGACATTATATATTTAGGGAAAAAAGCTGAAGAACTGGGATTTGTGAGGGATACATTAGAAAAGGTAACCAGGCTAGCGGATATTTTGGAGTATTTAAATACAAATCCAATTCTTAAAGATAGTCTTGCGCTGAAAGGTGGCACAGCAATTAATCTTACGATTTTCAACTTGCCACGTCTTTCTGTAGATATAGATTTGGATTATTTAATCACCAACAGTAGAGAAGAAATGCTTGAGAGTAGAGAAGTTATTAACAGTACTATTGATCGCTATATGGTGTCCCAGGGGTATTCAATGAATCCCAAGACAAAAAATCCTCATAGCTTGGACTCATGGGTCTATGACTACATGGGAGCCAGCGGGAATAAGGATAATATCAAGATTGAAGTCAATTACTCATTACGGTCCCACGTTCTTGGGGCAGAAGAAAGACCGATTATAACTGAACACTTTTCCAGTGAATATAAGGTGAAATCTCTAGCTCCACTTGAGATTTACGGAAGTAAGATGAATGCGCTGCTAAGCAGAGCTGCAGCCAGGGACTTATATGATGCAAGAAACATGATTCACTATGGTCTTTTTGATGAATCGGAAGAGGAAATGTTAAGAAAGTGCGTTGTATTCTATGCAGCCATATCAGCGAGAGATAAAAACAGTATAAACAAGACCTTTGATACCAAAGGCATTGACTCAATTACTAAGAGGAAGATCAAGACAGATCTCAATCCTGTCATTAAAACTAAAGATGATTTTGAGCTTGAGCCAGCAAAGAAACTTGTTAAAGAGTACATTACAGATTTGATGGTTCTTACAAAGGAAGAGAAGGAATTCCTGGATAAGTTTGAAAGCGGAGAATACATTCCTGAGCTGCTCTTTGAAGATGAGAAGATTCTAGAACGAATTAGAAATCACCCAATGGCATTATGGAAAACAAGATAATAGAAATGAAGAAACCCACCAAGAGAGAATCTAGCTTCGGAACCATGCCGAGGTTAGAAGGAATCTGAGTGGGTTGTTTTTTTATGTATATATAATAGAAGAAACTCGTTTCAGTAAAAACATTAGTAGGTCATGTTAGGAGACAAATTCCTGCTCATCACAATGTGGTGGGCTTTATTTTTTTGTCCTTTTTTACATAACGAGTAATTTCAGGGCTTATAAGAGGGAGTCTATGACATAGTCGGAGCCGTAAAACGCCAAATAAAATGTACTAATTGGCCCTGTGTTATCCTTCTCGTATCATGGCGCTAGGAGTTATGTGTGCAGTCCTGGAAAAACATCTATCCAGTGATGTAGGTGCTCGGGGCATTTTTAAGAAAGTGGTAATTTTCTCCCTGGTAGGTGTAGCACACATCATTGACCAGAACATCATCGGGGATGGCAGTGCTATTAGAACCGCAGTGATTTTCTTTTATCTGTCCAATGAAGGAATCAGCATCATTGAAAATGCCACAAGACTTGGATTACCAATTCCAGAGAAGCTCAAAGACATCCTAGAGCAGCTAAAGGATGGAGGCGATAAGGATGGCACTAAGTAATTTGGAGACAAAGTACATGACCAGAAATGATTGCTATACAGCTGGAAGAAAGATTAAACCTAAAGGCATTATGGTTCATTCCACTGCAACACCTGGTGTGATGGCTTCTGATTGGTTCAGCAGATGGAATAAATCCTACAAGTCTGGTGAAATCAATCGTCAGGTCTGTGTCCATGCCTTCCTGGATGATAAGGAAATCTGGCAGTACCTGCCTTGGAACCATAGAGGCTGGCATGCAGGAGGAAAAGCAAATGATACCCACATCGGTTTTGAGATATGCGAGCCGGGTGGGTTTTCTTATTCTAAGAACCAGATGGTAGGTTATGATGTGAAGAAAAATGAAGCCTACTTTAGAAAAGCATGGCAGAATGCATTCAACCTTTGTGTCTACCTTTGTAGAGAGTACGGTCTGACAGAAAAAGATATCATCAGCCATGCGGAAGGAAATAAGAAGGGAATCGCATCAAACCACTCCGATGTGGGCCACTGGTTTCCAAAGCATGGGGAGAATATGGACACCTTTAGAGCTGCAGTAAAGAAGGCACTGGAGAATGTAGGCGAAGCCAAAGAGGTCTTTGAAGCTGGTGATATCGTTGAAATCAAAGCGTCTGCCAGAACCTATTATCCAGGTGGTCCAATTATTCCAAACTGGGTGAAGTGGAATTATCATCTGATCACGCAGGATGTGTTTAATGGAAAATCAGTAATCAAAGGCGGCAAGGAATGTGTTCTGCTTGGTAAAACCATTCTGAAAAGCACCATGGATGAGAAGGCTGGCATTATGACCTGGATTGATAAAGACAATCTTGAGATGGTCAGTGCTGGTGTGGAAGTCGAGCCTGAGAAGGAATCCGGTAAAAAATACTACCGGGTGCAGGTGGGTGCCTTCAGCGAAAAGAAGAATGCAGAAGCCCTCATGTCCCGCTTAAAGAAGGCAGGATTTGATGCCTACATGAAATACGATTAGAAGAAAAATCGCAAAAATTGTAGCCGGTGTTATCTCTATAGCATCGGCTTATTTTTATTCCTATATATAGTAGAAATGACTTGATAAATACCTAATTATAAGTGATATATACTATGACGCCGATACCCTGAAGCCTTGAATTACGCGCGTTTCAGGGGTTTATATTTTAATCAGGCGTTTGGATGGCCATTCAAAATAATTTTGTGGGATGGCTTACTAATCGAAAGGAGGAAAAAACATGGAGAGAAACATATCAGGATGTACATTAGACATGAGCGATGGAATCTTTAGATACGGAACACCTAAAATTCGTCCGAGTGAGTTTAGCATAGGAAACCTAGCGGTTGATGGTCATAGATTAAGGGTTGCTTCCTACTGCAGAGTCAGTACAGAAGAAGAGCTTCAAATGAATTCTCTGGACAATCAAATCGTTCACTATACCAACTACATCCGTTCAAACTCTGAATGGCAGTTTGCTGGTGTCTTTTCAGACCTTGGCAAGTCCGGAACAAAGATGGAAAGCAGACATGGATTCAATAAAATGATCCGCTATGCCAAAGCAGGAAAGATCGACTTGATTCTCTGTAAATCAATCTCAAGATTTGCACGAAATGTCATGGATACATTGAAAGTGATTAGAGAGTTAAGGGACAAGAAAATATATGTACTATTTGAGAAAGAGAATCTCTACACGGGAGACATGCAGAGTGAATTCATTCTCACGATGCTCGCTGCAACAGCTCAAGAAGAGAGCCGGAGCACATCTGAAAATATCACCTGGGCCACATCAAAACGCTTCGAACAAGGAGAAGGTAGGTTTGTCAGGATCCTCGGCTATAAAAAGGTAAAGGGTAAACGTTGGGTGATTGATCAGAAGGAAGCAGCTGCGGTACGTGAGATTTTCAGACAGTATTTAGAAGGCAGAACCCCTACAGAGATTGCAAATCACTTCATCAGAAACGGTTATTTGAAAGCAAATGGAAGAAACGACTGGACCAATGTTGCCATTACATCGATCCTAAGAAATGAGCGTTATGTAGGTGATGTCATTTGCCAAAAGACATTCACAGAAGACTACCTAACACATAAGCAGGTAACAAATGATGGGCAGAAAACAAAGTTTTACATCAAGGATCATCATGAGGGTATTATCGACAGAGATACATTTGATAAAGTCCAACAGATGCTTAAGCCAAAAACTAAGGGAGTTAAGCGTGGGCCGAATAAACGCTACGATTTTACCGGAACTATTATTTGGCAGACATATTAAAACGAAAAGATGGTCGGAGATCATTATTGCCGGATTATCAAACGGTCATTATTGATGAAGCACATAAGTTGATGGATGCTGCAAATCAGATGTATGGAACAACCATTAATGAACATGAAGTTAATCACTTGATGAAGAAGATATCACCTACACATTCTAAGAATAAGAGCCAAAAAGCATTAAAGAATTTAACAAGCGAGGTGATGGCGTTCAACCAGATGTTCTTTGATGTGTTGACTGAGCAAATCCCCGAAAAAGCATTTTCGGATGATACAGAAAAATTCCCAACAACAATCACTTCAAGAACTATGACGCTTTTGAAGAAATTGGTATTCACCATTCATGAAATCAGTAAGAAGATGAGTTGTTCGGAAAGGCAATTTCAAATTGACCTTAAAACTGTTCTGGATGGCTTGAGAGTATTTCTATTAGAAACAAATATCTATTGGATGGAAAACCCCAAAGCTAAAGGTCAACGGATGCTGGCATCCATTCCTAAAGTCATCAGCAAAGAATTAGGTGACGATCTCTGGACAGTTAAGCGGTCCATGATTTTAACATCAGGTACATTAGCTGTGGATGGAGATTTCAGATATATCAAGCATCAACTTGGCATGAATCCAATAAGCGATTGGAAGATTAACGAACTCACCAAATCATCACCATTTCACTTTAAAGAAAATTGTATGCTCTATATTCCAAAGAAGATGCCTTTTCCTAATGTTGATGATGAAGCATACATTCAGATGATGGGGGATGAAATATCAAGGCTAATTGATGCATCCAATGGACATGCTTTGGTCTTGTTCACATCTTATAAGCCATTGCGACTGATATTTCAGCATATCAAGGAAGAACATCCGAATCGACAGCTCATAGCAATGAATCGTGGCAGAAATACAGCCATCGATGAATTTAAAGAAAGTCAAAATGCTGTTTTATTTGCAACTGGAAGCATGTGGGAAGGTGTGAACATACCAGGGGATGTATTGTCCCATTTAATTATTGTGAAGCTACCCTTTCCAATACCAGATCCAATTAGTGATTATGAAAAGTCATTGTACCCAGATATGAATGAATATCTTAAATCAGTGTTGATTCCTAAAATGTTAATAAAATTACGACAAGGCGTTGGTAGATTGATACGAAGTGAAACAGACACAGGTGTTATTTCCATACTAGATGTCAGAGCCAGCGACAATGGCCGGTATCATCAAGAAGTTATACATGCATTACCTGAATGCAGAAGGGCAGAGAATTTTGAAGATATTCGAGACTTTCTAAATGACAAAAAAGAAAAGAACTATTATGAATAAGAAGTAATAAGGAAGTAATTTTACACTGTATACAAAAATAAAATAAACGAAATATTGAGCAAAATTTGACAAAGGAATAGAATAAAAGCATAAATAGCGCTATTCCCTTTGGAGTTAATTACAAAGGAGATGAAATTTTATGGAAACTAAAAAAATTTATTACACTGCTGAGGATGTTTCAATAATGTTAGGTATTAGCATTGGAACGAGCTACAGAATTATTAGAAAATTAAACAAAGAATTGAAAGAACAAGGTTTTATTGTAATTGCAGGTAAGTTACCAATCAAATATTTTGAAGAAAAATATTATGGATTAGGCGCATAAGGAGGAATATTGTGAGGACAATTAGAGATGAGAATACAGGTAAATGGAAAGTTGATTATACTTATGTCGATTGGCTAGGTAATAGAAAGAGATCTACCAAACGTGGATTTGCAACTAAACGTGAAGCTGAAGAGTGGGGAAGAAGTTTCCTCGCTCAGAAGCAAGCTGATAATACAATGACTTTTGGTGATTTTTTAGAAGTCTATTATGAAGATATGGAAGCCAGATTAAAAGAGCATACCATGATCAGCAAAAAATATGTAATCGATCTAAAGGTATTACCATATTTTAAAGATATGAAACTGAGTGATATTAAAGCGTCAACAGTTCGCAAATGGCAAAATGAATTAATGAAAAAGAATTATTCAGACACGTATCTTAAAAGTATTAACAATCAATTGAGTGCGATTTTAAATCATGCAGTAAGATTTTATGAACTTAAAAGTAATCCATGTAGAAAGGCAGGAAGCATGGGTAAGGGACAGGCAGATGACATGGAGTTTTGGACAAAAGAAGAATTTGATACATTTATTGAACATATGATGGATAAGCATACATCTTATTTAGCTTTTTCAACTCTTTATTGGACCGGTATGAGAATAGGGGAACTGTTGGCACTAACACCAGCAGATGTTGATGTTAATAAGAAGACGATCTCCATTACAAAATCCTACCAGCGTTTAAAAAGTAGAGATGTCATTACAGAGCCTAAAACACAAAAGAGTAAAAGAACTATTAGCATACCATCATTTCTTGTAGCAGATTATGAAGATTACTTTACTAGGATTTATAATTTTGATGTAAATTCAAGAATATTCAATGTTACAAAGGGATATCTCTCAAGTGAAATGAGACGAGGTGTAAAAGAAAGTGGCGTAAAAAAATCAGGCTACATGACCTGAGACACAGTCATGCAAGCCATTTGATAGAGCTTGGTTTCACACCAGTTGCAATAGCAGAAAGACTTGGTCATGAAAAAGTTGAAACAACACTGAATACTTATGTTCACCTTTACCCAAATAAGCAAAATGAGATTGCTGATAAATTAGATGCAGAATATAATGAGGAGGCTGATTAATGGCTTGTCCAAACAGGAATAGAAAAAGGCCAAGAACTCTTGCTTTTAGATGTACTGATGAAGAATTTGAAATCATTGATAAAAGGATAAAAGTAGCTGGTGAAGTTAAGGGAGATTATTTAAGGGAAGTTGTATTAACTGGTAAAGTTCAAATCAGTGTAGGAAAATTTAAAAGTGATAAACTTGCCTATGCAATAAAAAATCTGGCTCGTGAATTTAAAAAAATAAGAGATTCAAATTCAGATGAGGAATTGAAGGCTCTACTGAATGAAACACATATTTTGCTTCAGGAAATGTATCCACTGGTTGTTCCAGAGGAAAATGAATTGGTTTAAAATTAATGTAAATTAAAAAGAGTATCTGATTAAGAGTATGAATGTACTTTTAATCAGATACTCTTTTTAGGTTATATGCAAATTGTAATCTATATAATTTAGGTGTATAATAAGTTCAAGGATTTAGAATTAGCCCAAATGGCGAGTTATCCAAAACGATTTATTAAGCATTTTCAGGGATTTAATTTTGACTCCAAAATGACTCCATTTTGACTCATGAATGAATAGATGACTCCAAAATGGCTCGATTTTTTTTGATAGTCAGCAAAATTTCGGCTAATATTGCAAATAAAAACACAAAAAACACTATGAAATCATGAAAATTCAGGGTGAAACAGACTACCCTAATTGAGTGGGAGTAGGAGGTAGCTGGAGGTACTATTGTGATTGAGATTGATGAGGTTGAAATAATGTTAAATGAGATAGCCTCAGAACTGCCGCAGGAATTATATAAAGAGCTAAACGGAGGCATTGTTTTGTTGCCCCAAGCTAAATTAAATCCCTTAAGTAGGAACAAGGACCTATATGTCATGGGGGAGTATCATAGCAATAGGAGTATGGGGCGATACATAGTTATCTATTACGGATCTTTTAAACATCTATATGGCAATCTTGGAAGGAATGCCTTTAAGAAGAAACTAGCTCAAACTTTAAAGCATGAGTTTACCCATCATCTTGAATCTCTTGCCGGTGAGCGAAAGCTCGAAAAAGAAGATCGGAAGTTTTTAGAGGATTACTTAAGACGGTTCGGCAGATAGTCTTTTAGGAGGAAAAAATGCGATATATTGATTTAAGAAGCGATACTGTGACCTTGCCTACAGAGGAAATGCGTAAGGCTATGGCTGAGGCGGAGGTGGGCGATGACGTATATGAAGATGATCCTACGATAAATAAGCTTGAGAAATTAGCTGCTGAAAAAGTAGGAAAAGAAGCAGCTTTGTTTGTTCCTAGCGGAACCTTTGGAAACCAGCTTTGTGTGATGACACATACAAACAGAGGGGATGAGATTATCTTGGGCGAGGACTGCCATATTACATTACATGAAGTAGGGGCAGCTGCAGTTATTGCAGGGGTGCAGCTGAGGACCCTGCCTTCTCAAAATGGAATGCTGGATCCTAAACAAGTTGAAAAAGCGATACGATGTGAAGATGACATCCACTATCCACATACTGGACTAATCTGTGTTGAGAATGCACATGGCTTAGGTACAGTTATACCTTTAGAAAACCTTGAGGAAATAAAGGATATAGGGGAAAGACACAATATACCGTTGCATCTTGACGGGGCGAGGATCTTTAATGCAGCTACTACTCTGGGAGTAGATGCTAAAGATATTGCAAAATATTGTGATTCGGTGATGTTCTGTCTATCTAAAGGTTTAGGAGCGCCTGTAGGCTCTATGGTAGCAGGCACTAAAGAATTTATTAAAAAAGCCAGGAAGAATCGAAAGCTAATGGGCGGTGGAATGAGACAGGCAGGAATATTAGCAGCTGCAGGTATTATAGCCTTAGAAAAGATGACGGAACGACTCATTGAAGATCATGAGAATGCAGCATATCTAGCCGATCAGCTTTCTAAGATTCCGGGTGTAGATGTGAAGGATGATCGCTTAGATATTAACATGGTTTTCTTTGAAATGGGCGATGATATTATAGCTGAGCAAAAACTAGTTGAACATTTTATGAAAAACGGAATTAAGATATGCGGTATAGAAGAAGGAGAATGGCGCTTTGTCACAAACCTTAATGTAAGTAGAGAAGATATAGATTTTGTAATAGAAAAGTTTAAAGAATGTTTATAGGGATAAAGGCCATTAGCTATTTGCGAAATGGTCTTTTTATAAGATATAATTGTAATTTGTTGACATTATTTCAAAAATAAAGTATAAATAATTTATTAAGGACTGCAGTCTGTTTTTGGTATATAATATAGGTATTGAAAGGGAGGGGCTCAAAATGAAGGAAAACTATATCAGTTTCTTAAATACTGATGATGAGATACAAGATTTCTTTATGGTTAAGTCCATAGCTGTAAAGCTGGGTTCTAATAAAAAGCAATATTTAGATCTTCTATTGGCAGATAAGACCGGCGAGATAACAGCAAAAAAATGGGATGTAGCTGATACGGAACTACCTTCTTTAAATAAAATAGAAGTTAACGATATAGTCAAAGTAAAAGCACAGGTAACAGAGTGGAACAGCATGAAACAGCTAAGGGTGTTGCGTATTAGGAAGGCTGTCGAACAAGATCAGCTTGATATTGGAGACTATATAAAAACTGCT
>JAAYSU010000012.1 GCA_012523915.1 Clostridiales bacterium | reverse complement strand
TTGTCTTGTGCGACAAGGACGAGAACTTACCCTTGCCAAATCCCCTGCGAAAAGCCGCAGCGAGCGCGAGCAAGGCTTTTCGCAGGGGTGCGGCGGGGCTACCGCACCCGGATTCCATCGGCAGACTGCCCATTAATGGACAAGTCAACGGGACACAAAAAATCCTCAAATTGTTTGTTTGATTAAATTCTATGCTTTTTGGCGCTCTCGAAATATTTTTAAAACACCAACATTAACTTGACACAGACTTTCATCATATTTTATATACCAATTTCTATATTGTTATGCTATAATATGATGAAATTATTGTAAATTCCGGGAGGCACTTTATGTTCTCAAACGTAAAAGAAGTACATGATTACTGCAAACACAACTCTATTAAGATGATAGACTTTAAAATGATTGACATAAATGGGCGATGGCGTCATGTAACTATTCCCTATCAAAGATTAAATGAAGATATTATGAATTATGGTATAGGATTTGACGGCTCAAACTATGGCTATGCCCCTGTTGAAAAGAGCGATATGGTGTTCATTCCTGAGCTATCAAGTGCCCATATTGACCCATTTGTAGATATCTCCACACTTACAATGATTGGTAATGTGCGTATAATTGAACAAGACGGAAATAAGCCCTTTGACCAGTATCCCAGAAATGTCGCACTTAGGGCAGAGGAATATTTGCGCGAGACAAAAATAGCTGATTCTATGATTATAGGTCCGGAATTTGAGTTTTATGTGCTGGATCACGCAAGCTATGAATGTAAGCCAAATACTGTTTCTTTTAATCTTGATACGTCTCAGGCTGAGTGGAACAGCGGGGATAATCTCAATATAAATTCAGGGTATCATGTGTCACCTAAAAGCGGTTATCATATTACTCCGCCTCACGATATTACCTATAACCTGCGCAATAAAATGTGCCTGCTGTTAGACGATTGGGGTGTCGAGGTTAAATATCATCACCATGAGGTGGGCGGTCCCGGCCAGCTCGAAATAGAAGTTGAGCTTGGCACCCTTACCGAAATGGCGGACAAAACAATGGCTATCAAATATATTGTTAAAAATACCGCGGCTGCAGAGAACAAGACAGCTACTTTTATGCCTAAACCGATTTTTTCGGAAGCGGGAAGCGGTATGCATGTGCATATGCTGCTCCAAAAGCAAGGAAAGCCTATATTTTATGACGAAAAAGGTTATTCCGGTTTAAGCAGGGAAGCTCATTGGTTTATAGGAGGACTTTTAAAGCATGCTGCATCGCTTTGTGCTTTGACAAATCCTTCGACAAATTCGTTTAAACGTCTTGTACCCGGTTTCGAGGCACCTGTCACAATAGGTTATGCCACATCAAACAGGAGTGCCGTAATCCGCATTCCGGCCTATGCAAAATCTCCCGATGCCAAACGGTTTGAGCTTAGAAACCCTGACGCAACCTGCAATCCTTATTATGCTTATGCAGCAATACTTATGGCAGGCATTGACGGTATTATTAATAAAATTGACCCCCATAAAAACGGTTGGGGCCCATATGACTATAATCTTTATAACTTGCCAGCGCAGGAACAGAAAAAATTACAGTCACTGCCTAAATCGCTTGATGAAGCCCTTGATGCTCTGGAAGAAGATTATGAATACTTAACCCGCGGTGGTGTTTTTCCTAAGGTGCTGCTTGATACATGGATTAAAAACAAGCGCGCCGAGGCCGAGTCGATTAATATTATACCTCATCCGGCCGAGTTTTCGTATTATTATGACCTGTGATGGGTCACAAGAATGTGCACTCAAAAATTTGCTATCGGCGCGATGAGGGCATCGCGCTCAACGGTGAATTGCTTAGCGGTGGTTGGTGAATCGCACCCTGCATAGTAGAGAAATAGTTTAATATAACTATCAAAAAGCCGTGGGAACTTACCGTTCCCACGGCTTTTTAGCTTATATCATTATGAGCAGCTTGTTATATAATTAGCGTTACAATTCTAATTGCAAACAACACGCCGCAAACGTACATTATCGGGTGGATATCA
>JAAYSU010000131.1 GCA_012523915.1 Clostridiales bacterium | reverse complement strand
TTGAGGAGCATGATTTGATGGTAAAGGCAAAAAATGCTTCTAAGTTTTTAAAAGATGGCGACAAAGTAAAGGTAAGCCTCAGATTCAGAGGAAGAGAAAGAGACCGTGTTAACGTTGGTCAGATTGTTATGCAAAAATTTGCTGAAGCAATAGCGGAAGTAGGCGATGTTGAAAAGAAGCCCACGTTTGAAGGTAGGAATTTGATCATGATTTTAGCACCCAAAACAGATAAATAGAAACATCATTTGAGCAGGAGGAGATTAATATGGCCAAGATGAAATCCCATAGAGGGGCTAGTAAACGATTTAAAATTACAGGAACAGGTAAAGTCAAAAGATATAAAGCATATAAGAGCCACATTCTTACCAAAAAAAGCGCAAAGAGAAAAAGAGATTTAAGACAGTCTACAGTAGTCACAAGTGCTGATGAAAAAAGAATTAAGAGAGCATTGGCTAAATAAAATATAAGGAGGTAAGAAAAATGGCAAGAGTAAAGAGAAGTACAAATGCTAGAAGAAGACATAAGAAAGTATTAAAACAAGCAAGGGGCTTTTACGGAGCTAAGAGTAAATTATATAGAGTTGCTAACACAGCAGTAATGAGATCATTAAGATCAGCATATATAGGTAGAAAGCACAAGAAGAGAGAATACAGGAAGCTTTGGATCAGCAGAATTAATGCTGGAGCAAGGCAGAACGGTATTTCTTACAGCAAAATGATGAATGGATTGAGAGTTTCAGGAATTGAGATAAACAGAAAGATGTTATCAGAAATGGCAATTCATGATCCAGAAGGTTTTGCTAAATTAGCAGAAACGGCCAAGAATGCGGTACAAAAATAGAATTTTAAATCGACATTAGAATTTGACAAATATCACCTCTCCAAAGGGCTATAATCCTGAGATAAGCCATGGAGGGGTTTTTTTATGGTTATATATGGGGAGTATCTTTTTATAGAGAATGGATTAGTAGGTTTCGCAATATTATATCTAACAAAAAAATTATGCGGATTCGAAGTTCAATTATTAAGAATAGTAATTGGCAGCATATTTTGCGGCATATATGCATTCGTTATTTTTCTAGAAAACATACCTTGGTGGGGAGAACTAATCTTAAAAATCAGCTTTTCGTTCGGAATAGTAGCATGGGTCTTTTCTTTTTCAACATTGAAACGATTGATTCAAGGAACATTAGTCTTTTACTTAGTTAGCTTTGCTATGGGCGGGATTGTAATCGGTTCTATGTACTTTTTAAAAATGAAAGGCATTACCTCTAGAGGGGCATTTTACATAGAGAGGATAACTTACCTTCAAGTTTTTTTAGGAATAATATTAGCATCGATAATTTTATCTGTCTTTGCATCTTTTATTAAAGATCGTATATGGAAAGGGATGAAAGAATTATCCGTAAAAGTAAGCATTGGTTCAAAAAGCGATATCTTAAAAGGTATGATAGACACAGGTAATTTTCTTGCAGACCCTATTAGCGGTAAACCTGTATTTCTTGTATCAGAGAAAGTAATTAGAAAATTGCTGCCTGATTTTGATGATAGGGTTGATGAAACGAGCAAAATGGGCAAAAGATTTCGTATCATACCTTATAAATCCGTAGGAAAAGATAAAGGGTTTTTAATAGGAATCCGCCCTGATGAAGTGCTTCTGTTGGAAAAAGGTAATGAGCCTCGAAAAGTTGACATCATTCTTGCAGTGCACAAAGGAAAATTTCCCGTGGGACGGGACGGTAACAAGTATGATCTGTTGATACATCCGGAAGTTATGGAGGGAGGCATTTTAGAAGGTGAGTAAATATAGAAGCATGATATTGGAATTACTGAGGGATAGGAAGAGGGCACTGTTACTTAAGCTCTGTAAATTAAGAGATATCTACTACATAGGAGGTAGCGATGCATTGCCGCCGCCTCTTTCACCAGAAGAAGAGAAAAAACTAATAGGACAGCTGGTTGTAGACGATGCAGCAAAAGATGCTAAGACAGAAGAAGACTGCCATGTTGCTAAGATGATATTAATAGAGCGAAACCTGAGACTTGTTGTATATATTGCGAAGAAATTTGAAAGTGCGGGAGTCAATGTAGAGGATTTAATCTCGATTGGAACAATAGGCCTTATTAAAGCAGTTAATACCTTTAATCCAGAAAAGAATATTAAACTGGCTACCTATGCTTCTCGCTGCATTGAAAATGAAATACTCATGTATCTTAGACGGAATAGCCGCAATCGAGCTGAAGTATCCTTTGATGAACCCCTCAATGTAGATTGGGACGGAAATGAATTGCTATTATCAGATATTTTAGGGACGGAAAGCGATTTAGTCTATAACCACATTGAAGAAGAAGTAAATCGCAATCTATTGGGATATGCGCTAAAAAAACTTTCTTGCAGGGAGAAAAAAATAATGGAGATGCGCTTTGGATTAGTCAGTGGACGTGAGATGACTCAGAAAGAAGTTGCCGATGAAATGGGGATTTCCCAGTCATATATTTCAAGGCTGGAGAAAAAAATAATAATAAGGTTGCAAAAAGAAATTCGAAAGTTAGGTTAAGCAAGACATATTTCGACAGTATGAAAAAGGGCTTCGCTGTACATAAATAATAGAGATGCAATTTATTTGCTTTAAGGGGGGCAAGGCGGGAAGCGGGGACCTTTGAAATGGCATCAAAAGTAGAAATTTGTGGCGTAAACACATCCAAATTACCCGTGTATAAAGACGCTGAAATGAAAAAAATGATAGAAAAAATCAAGGGGGGCGATAAAGAGACAAGAGATGAATTCATTAGAGGTAATTTAAGGCTGGTACTTTCAGTTATACAGCGGTTTAGCAACAGAGGCGAGAATCCCGATGATTTATTTCAAGTAGGTTGCATAGGACTGATAAAAGCTCTTGACAACTTTGATACTTCACACAATGTCAAGTTCAGCACCTATGCGGTTCCTATGATCATAGGTGAGATAAGACGCTATCTGAGAGACAATAATCCGATCAGAGTCAGCCGTTCTTTAAGGGATACAGCCTATAAGGCATTGCAGGCAAAAGAGCGGCTTACGAGAGAGAAACAGCGTGAACCTACTATAACTGAGATATCAAAAGATTTAGAAATGCCTAGAGAAGATATTGTTTTAGCACTAGACTCCATTCAAGATCCGATTTCACTTTTTGAACCGGTATTTCATGATGACGGAGACGCAATTTATGTGATGGACCAGGTAAAAGATACAAAGAATACCGATGAACGCTGGATGGAGAATATATCTTTATCAGAAGCTATGAAAAAGCTGCCCGATAGGGAAAAGCATATTTTGTCGATGAGATTTTTCGAAGGACGCACTCAAATGGAAGTAGCTGAAGAAATTGGCATCAGCCAAGCGCAGGTAAGTCGTCTCGAGAAGAATGCTTTGAAATATATTAAAAAATATCTTTAAGAAACAGATATATACTTTATAGCACCCAGGAAACTTTTCTGGGTGTATTTTTGTTTGAAAAAATGTTAACATGGTATAAATATTAAAGATTCTAAGATAATTGTTATTTTTTTTAACGAAAGGAGTCGAATATGTGCGGTAAACCAAAATTTTTCATTTGTGAACATTGTGGAAACATTATTCAAATGATTTATGAGTCGGGAGTA
>JAAYSU010000130.1 GCA_012523915.1 Clostridiales bacterium | reverse complement strand
TTCCCTTCTCAAACCTAAAAAATACTTACAGAACATTTTACTACTTTTTAGGCTTGTCTACAAGTAAATTACTATGCTTTTCAACCTACTCTTATAGTAGTTGAAAAATTACCTTATATTTACTCCTATCATCCCACCTATAATACCACAGACAATGCTTGATAAAAAGCGAATCTGGAATAATCCGTGAGATGAAAATATCCCGGAAATCAATCCTCCTATTACTACCACCACAATAATTAACAGTATAGAAAATAATGCTCCATATAGTATTCCTTTACGCTCCATGATATTGCCAACAAAAATTCCTAGCAGGAAACAAGAAATACATAGTGCTATTAATACATAATATGCTGTCCATCGTTCTGGTAAAGGGGTAAAGCGTATTAATAAACCACAAACTATAATTAATATAGCGAATATTACTATTGAATATACAAACGACTTTAATAATCTAATCCCTTTCCCCTTAGAAGAACTTGCTTTCATACCTACACCTCCAATTCTACTACATTATACTGTAGTAGAATATGGAGTATTACAAAAAACCCCTGTACAGCTTTACGTACAGGGGTCATGCTTAACTATTTATTCTTCCTCTAGAGGATTATTTTCCTTTTCTTCACTTTCTAAAGGATTGTTCTCAGGAGGATCTGATTCTGTGTCAGAAGAATTTACTTTTTCAAGTCTCTTGGGTCTTGCCTGTTTTGTTTTCTCTTTTGGTTCATCCTTGTCAACGGGTTTAGATGATGCAGGTTCTTCACTAACAACTTTTGAAATAGCCCATCTAGCAATCTCTATCCTGGTTTTGTCTGCTCCAACTTGGATTATTAATTGCTCATCCTTAACCCTCACTACTTTTCCATAAATCCCACCGATTGTTATGATTTCGTCCCCAACCTTTATGCTACTCCTCATAGCATTTATCTGTTTTTCTCTTTTTTTCTGAGGTCTGATCAGCAAGAAATACATTATCAAAATTAACAGTATTAAAGGCATTAACGTATATAGTGTGTCCATGTTTTATCCTCCTCTCGGTTCTATTAGCATTATAACGGAAAATATATAAATTGCAATGATTTTTTCTTGATTTATGAATATTATTGTGCTATTATATCGTTGTTATGCCGGCGTGATGGAATTGGCAGACATGCGGGACTCAAAATTCCGTGGTGGCAACACCGTATCGGTTCGACCCCGATCGCCGGCACCATTTTACGGGGCGTGGCGCAGTTTGGTAGCGCGTTTGACTGGGGGTCAAAAGGCCGCAGGTTCAAATCCTGTCGCTCCGACCATAACAAACAACCTCTAAGCATTTATAAATACACGTTTTAGTGGTTGTTTCCTTTTTGGAAATAACCTATCCCTATTTACATATTGTATGTGGTTCTAAAAGATTGATTTTGTTCTTTTTATAGGAATACCCTGTCGCTCCGACCAAAAACTCTGTATTTAACAAGGTTTTATTTTTTATGTGTCATAATACAATATTTAACATAGAATAAAGTGTATTCTTTCTTATTATTTAATGTGAAAGGATGTACCTAAATGAATGAAAGAAATATTGATCCTAATGCTCCAATGGTAGCATTAACCTATGATGACGGGCCTTCTCTAAGTCTTACTCCCATCTTGCTTGAAGAACTAAAGAAGAATAATTCAGTTGCGACCTTTTTTCTTCTTGGAAATAATGTTGAAGTATATCCGGATATTGCTAAGATGATAGTTGAGAATGGAAATGAAATAGGAATACACGGTTACGACCATTCAGACTTGTCTGTACTGTCAGCTGAAGAGCTGCAACAACAGATGGATACAACACGGGAAATCATTGAAGGGGCAACGGGTTATACACCAGTTATCATGAGGCCAACTTACGGTTTTCTAAGTGATACCTTAAGAGAAAACGTTAATATGCCAATTATTCTCTGGTCAATAGATACCTTTGATTGGGCAAATAGAAATGCTGAAGCAGTATATAACAGCATCATTGAAAATGTTAATGATGGGGATATAATACTGATGCATGACATCATCGAAAGCACAATAGAAGCTTCGAAAGCCATAATACCTGAATTAATAAGTAAAGGATACCAACTTGTAACAGTAAGTGAATTAAGTAAGTATAAAGGCGTGCCTTTAGAACCCGGAGTTGTTTACAATAAAATTGAATAAAATTATTAATTATCGACAGAGTTCTCCTATCATAACCGCAACACCAATCTGTAACAAATCATGAATAATTCTGTCCTTATATCTCCCAAATAATTCCTCTCCCATTGACAAGGGTCTACCTGGTGAAGCTATAAATGTACTATTGTAAATCATCTCTTCTTCCATCCAGTAACCTTCATCAGTGGCATCAAAGATCAGTGGATAGTCACCTATTTGTTCCGTGTTTGTAAGTATTATGCGCTTATCAAGCCCGGCCAATACTAGAGTATCCTTGTCGTAGATTATTGAAATTGCACCCTTTTCTTCAAGTAATGAGAAGATCTTTCTTCCCAATTTGCCATATCCAAGTATTAGTATTTCTTTTCCATACAAGCCTCCGCAGGCCTGCTCCATTAAAGTTACATAGCCCTTTGCTGTAGCTTTAACATTATCAACATAAAGGCTATTTTTAGTATTGATACCTATAAAACGATTATCATCTGCTAAGAAGATGCATGTGGCTTCCTCTTTATAAGCTTCGTAAATTCCATCTACATCTTTTTTTTCAGTGATAAATGTATCGAAACCTAAATGGTTAATAATAGCTGCGACGCTTTCAGAAAAAAAAGGTGTTATCCCCTGTCCTGCTGTAATCGGAATTACCGCAACTTTAAAATTTGAAGCGGACTCATCTATTTTAGCTATAGTAATTTCATTAGCCAAAGATGATAGTTCCTTAAGAGAACATCCTGTTTTCTCGAAAAGGTCTTTTTCAAAATCAAAAAGATTGTTTTTTATATCTTTAATCCATTCGGATTTTAATCTAGTCATCTCAGTTTTCCTTTTTAAAGTACATATTTTCTAAATAGATTTTCTGAAAATTGGGATTTGATGCAAGCTCAATATGCTTTGAAGTTTCAGCTAGGCTAAAAGCATGTTTAAGTGTAGATTCAGATAATAAAGCCATAGACACACCTGCACCAGCAGCATTTCCGATTGAAACCACTTTATCCTTTGGTACGTTAGGTAACAAACCTATTGTAATGGCACTATCTTTATCAATATAATTTCCAAAAGCACCAGCAAGGAAAATATTATTCAAATCACTAGGTTCTATTTCAAGTTCATTCATCAAAATATTAATACCGGCTGCTATAGCTGCTTTCGCTAGTTGGACCTCCCTTACATCTTTTTGTGTCAGAGTTACATCTATACTATCTTTTCCCCAATAAAGCACAAATTCATTCCCATTTTCTCCTTTTCTAAGCCTTTCATAGATCTCTTCGGAGTATCCTTTTTGTTTCGCTTCTTCCTTATCAAGCATTCGCCCATTTTCTGAAATAAGGCCTAATTTCAATATTTCTGAGACGCATTCTATTAAACCGGAACCACAAATACCAATAGGTGTTGCATTTTCAATTACAGATAGTTGCACTCTATCTTCACTTATCTTAACACGCTCGATTGCGCCCTTTGTTGCCCGCATACCCTGACGTATGGATGCACCTTCAAAAGCAGGCCCTGCTGCAGTTGAACAGGCTAATATTTCTCCTTTATAAGCTAAAACGATTTCTCCGTTTGTACCAATATCAATTGCTAAATTAGCACCTTCTAATTTCTTAATACCTGACGCTACCATAACGGCTACTATGTCAGATCCTACATGTCCTGCGATATTTGGAAGAACTATTACTTTAGCATTATGGTTGATATTTAAACCTAATTTGCTAGCAGGAATTTCAACATGACCAGTAAATCCAGGTTCAAAAGGCACCATTGCAAGTCCAATAGGGTCTATAGCAAGCAAGAGGTGGCTCATAGTTGTATTTCCTACTGCTGTCGCATAACATATATCTTTTGGAGAAATTCCTTCCTTTTCATTGAACTCTAATATTATATTGTTCAATGCTTCTAAAATCTTTTCCTGCATTAACTCTAGATTTCCATCCTCTTGTTTAGTGAATAGGATTCTTGATATAACATCGGCGCCAAAAGTAGTCTGAGGATTGGTTCGTGCTGCAGAATTGATAAGTTTACCTTCCTCCAAATCCCACAACATTCCTACTACTGTAGTTGTACCTATATCAAATGCAACACCATATTTTGAAGCTTCTTTTTTATCATGAACAAAATTTTCAGGTAACCATACTAGGTCTTTTTTTCTTTGATCAACACTTCTTTCAGGTATTTTTATAACGAGATTATCGGTTACTCTCACTCTACAGGCCAGTCTGATGCCATTCTTAATTTCGTCTTCTGTTAAAAAACTTTTTTCTACCTCATCAGGTTCTCCTAAATCTCCTGCTAGTATTTTCACCTTACATTTGCCGCAAGTACCTTCGCCAAAGCAATCTGCCTCTATAGTTATTGATGCATTTATCGCAGTCTGTAACACTGTATCTCCAACTTTTGCATCCAGTGTTATGTTATTAGGTTCAAATCTAATTTTCATTTACTGTGGTATCCTTTCTTTCTAATTGATAAGTTTATTATATCACTGCTATAGGCTAATTGCGGTAATAGTTTCACTTTAGAGTAGTTTCTACGCAAAGAAGAGATTATATGAATTGAAATTTCAGATATGACTTGAAGACCTTAGGCCTTTTTATAAATATTACAAAATTGGCAACCTGAAAGGTTGCCTTTGCAGCTATCACATGCTGATGGGGGCAACTTACTGCCTTCTTTAAGTTGGAAAAATATACCTGCACAACTCTTTTCCGGCACCAGCATACCCTTTTGATTAATATAAAGGTTTAAAATGTCTGCGTTTATAATCTCAAAGAATTTATAAAGCTCCCAGACACTCATACCGTAAAAACCAGGACCAAAGGATTCGGAAATAATTCCTTCCATCTCATTTTCAAGGTATTGTTTAAATAATTCTCTACCCGCATCAATAAAAGCAGTACCCCAACTATCACATAAAAGTTGGTCTAAGATTCGCTCACTCTGGATATTGCACCTGCCAATAGTCATCATGTAAACATATGAGCTTTTAATATCCTCTTTTCTAAGGATCTCAAAGGCATTAGATGATATGGTTGTATTACTTAGCTCTAAATCCTTGCCTTCAATATTTCTCGGAACTTCGCACTTATATACTACTTTCAAGCATACTTCATCAATGATTTTATAATATACCTTAAGCGCACGATCCCATATTCTTTTATCCCTTTCAATCCCTAGATCTAAATCATTTATTTGTAAAAAATAGCTTTGTACAAGAGGAAAATGGTTTAATAAAATAAATTCTTTAACAATCAATTAATATTCACCCATCGTTATTTTTCAATAAATTTCCTACTTTGTGCCTTTTTTCTTTCCTCATCTTCTAAAATTGTATATGCCACTTTCCCAACTAGAGTTTTAGGGAGAGATTCTCTAAATTCAAACTCATAGGGCATTGCATATTTTGCAATATGCTTTTCGCAATGCTCTTTAATACTCTCCTTTACTTCATCAGTTGGTGAAATATTTGGCTTCAATACTATAAAAGCCTTAACCTTCTGTACTTTATATGGGTCATCAACTCCGATTACAGTAGACATAAGTACTGCTTCATGTGAATCTATCACATTTTCTAACTGTGATGGATAAATAGTATAGCCTGAGGAAATAATGACTCTCTTTAATCTCTGTTTAAAGTATATAAAGCCATCCTCATCCATAACTCCTAAGTCACCTGTATGAAGCCATTTATATCCATCAGGATGTATCTGCAGTGCATGAGCTGTTTCTTTTGGATCGCCAACATAACCTAACATAACAGTAGGACCACAGATACATATTTCTCCTTCTTCTCCATAATCAACTTCTTTATGAGTATTGGGCTTAATAATTTTATAGTATGTATCCGGGAATGGAATACCGATACTTCCCTCTTTAAAATAATTCTTAGGTGTTAAACAGCTTGCGGTTACACATTCTGTTGTCCCATAGCCTTCCCTGATCTGCACCTTTGCACCATGGTCTTTTAGGAAAGCATCGACTTTTTTCTTTAATTCAATTGAGAGCGAATCTCCTCCACAGAAAACTCCTTCCAAACCTGACAAATCAACGCCTTTCATTTTTTTGCTACGTAACAAGGCCTCAAAAAGTGTCGGAACACCTGCAATGTAATTCGGACCTTTTTTCTTCAAGAGTTGTGGGAATGTACTAGCACTAAAAGCTGGGATTAAAATACACTTGCACCCGTTTGTTAACATTGTATGTATACATACCCCTAATCCAAAACCATGGAATATAGGCAGAACCGCTAACATAGAGTGTCCTACAACAACACAATCGCCCATAGCTGCCGTTTGCATAGAAAGTGCATTAAAGTTTAAATTCGAAAGAAGAATGCTCTTTGTTGAACCCGTGGTCCCCCCACTGTAGAGTGTGACCGCAGGATCGTTGCCCTTTTTCTCTACTTTGTATTCCTTATGGTAATTTTTACCGTTATTTAAGAAGTCTTTCCATCTGATAATGTCTGCGTCAGTAGGAATCTTTTTTATCTTCAATCCTTTTGTTAAAGTGAAAGCAATCGATTGAATTGGATTAAGTTTGTCCTTAATACTGGTGATAATTAAATACCTTAATGAAGTGTTGTCAACAATGTTTGCAAACTTCTGATAGAATACATCTAAAGTAATTGCTGCAACACTGTTGGAATCATTCAAATAGAACTCTATTTCTTTTTCAGAAGACAATGGGTGTATCATATTTGCAACTGCGCCAATCATATTAACTGCATAAAAAATAATAATTGCTTGAGGTGTATTTGGCAGGCAAATAGTTACCCTTTCTTCTTCATTTATACCTAGAGTTTTTAAAGCTTTGGCACATTCATGTATTTCTTCTATCAGCTCAGAATAGGTAACTTCAGTCCCCATAAATTCATAAGCCACAATATTAGGATATTTCCTTGCTGTTCTTTCAACAAAATCATACATGGAAATATCAGGATAATCCAAATGTGCAGGTACGTTCTCATAGAATTTTAACCAAGGCGCTTTAAGCATCGTAATCCACCTCTTCCTTAAAAGGTCTTTCCAACAATTTGGGATTAGCCATCAGATATTTTAACAATTTAATCGATTTAGCAAAATAAAATCCATCCCCTATCCTTTCATCTAATGTTACACCTATTTCTACAACATCCCTTATTCTTGGATTACCATCTTTATCGATTATGTATTCTTTATGTGCTTCACCTATTGTAACAACGACAGAGTTTGTTCCATAATTCACTAAATGATGGTATGGCGCACCGCATTTTATACTTCCTAAATTTGCAACTAAAACAGAAGTATTGAAAGGATCGACATCAGAAAAGAATGCCGGCATTTTATTGTAGTATTCCAATATATTAAGAATAGTTGCAAATAGTCTTAATATAGGTCTTGGAAATTTTGCTAATATATTAAGAATACCATCTAAATCATTCCCACCTGTTGTTCTGACTTCCTTAGTAGCGTCTACTACTTCACGTGTTATATCAGAAATCACAGTATCTCCATTGGTACGCAGTATCATTAAGCTCTCTTCGCCTATGTCTGAAAACACTTT
>JAAYSU010000129.1 GCA_012523915.1 Clostridiales bacterium | reverse complement strand
CAGAGTATCTTATCTATGTCAGAAGCACCCTCTTTTAACTTGAGATCCTCTTCAATTAGAATAGTATCAGTTTTCCTGAAGGCTACATCTGTTAATCGGATTGTATCCTCAAGAATCTCCACATTCTCGTCCTTAAAGCCTGTTAAAATGCTCGCTTCCTTCGTTCTATACTCACGAGGATCCACCTTTACGCTTGCCTTAATTCTAAATTTTCTTTCATTTATTTTTTCATGGTCAAGTGCAACAATCGTCGGTGTTAGGAATAGATTACTGTTTGACTGCACGCTTACAGGAGCATCCTCCCTAAAAGGCAGTCTTGTTTCTATAGATATAATTTTATCGCCATCACCGATAGACGAATACAGAGTCTGAACAGTCAAATCGCCCGCAATCCTTACAGATTGAGTCCCAGAGGATCCTATAAGGATATCTCGCTCAGATAATCTACACTTACCTTCAACACAGAGAATTCTCTCAAGGTCGGGTTTTACATCTGGTACCAACACATCCTCTTCAATATGAACTATTGTTTCTGGCAGCTTTCTAAATTCCGTATAATTCAAAGCGCTGCTGATCATGTCATCACCCGCTGGCATAATTTTAAGCGTAGGGGCTTTTGCTGCCATCACAGGTGCAACTTCATCTTTCACAACTTCCTGCTCCTCAACATAGACAGGCTCTACTTCTTCTTCCTCCACATCTTCTACTGAATCACTTGATACTAAAACAACATCTTCAGTTTCAAACACCGATTCAGGTTCAGTTTCAGGCTCTAACGTTGAAACAGGTTCATCTTCCACATAAGTCGATACTGTTATTTCTTCTTCCTCAGGCGACTTATCAACCGGTTTTGTCATCGCCTCATACAATTTATCATAAACCGTTGGATCAAATTCCTCTGCTGGTTTAGCTGGTTGCATGGCAAAATCCGGAATGTTTTCTGTTCCAAATAGGTCCTTCTTATATTCCATGGTATCTCCCCCTTCAAGGCATCTGGTTTCGGAAGCAGGACAGTCCTAAACTTCCGCAGTAATAGTTTATTCATGGAAGATACCCATTATGACAATAAGTCCAATTAGATAAGTGTGGTAACTAAAAATGTATCCTTATTATATTCCCTAATCTCATTAAATATTATTTCAGCAGTCCTATAATCTCTACTAATTGCAAAAACAGTAGGACCACTTCCTGTCATCATCACTTTGTAATCCCCTATAACACCCTTCATTATCTCCTTGGTTTTTTGAATCTCAGGATATTTGCTCTCGCTGACCTCCTCAAGCACATTAAACATACTGTTTGTTATCTTTTTAAAGTTTTCTTCTTTTAGTCCATCAATTAAGCTTAAGGTGTCCGGCCTTTCTTTAATTTCACTTACATTCAATGATTGATAGATATCCTTAGTAGATATATTTACAGGAGGTTTGGATAGAACTACCCAAGACTCTAAAGGTTTTATAGGAGTTAAAATTTCACCTATTCCTTCAGCAAGTGCACATGTTGATGTCCGATCTTTTGAAAACTTCTTACTGATAGCAGCCTGCCCCATAACACAGAAGGGCACATCTGCCCCCAACTTCATTCCTAGCTCTTTTAACTCATCCAAAGATAATCTCAAATCCAAGAGTATATTCAGAGCATGGAGCACTGCCGCCCCATCTGTGCTTCCCCCTGCCAGACCTGCTGCTGGTGGGATCTTTTTAGCAATATGGATATCAATTATACCACCTTTATCTTGATAGTACTTGTTAATAATTAGTTCTGCCGCCCTATAGGCCAAATTGCTGCTGTCTACAGGCAGATCTTCCATGTCTGTACTAAGACTAATTTCAATGGCTTTCTTACCCTTTTTAAAACCCACCTTTATTTCATCAAAAAGGTTAACAAGCTGCATTATAATACAGACATCATGGTATCCATCACTGCGCCTTCTCAAAACATCTATTGAAAGATTTATCTTGGCATAGGCTTTAAGTTCTATTTGCTTCATAAGCTTCTCCTAGCAAAAACAAGTGGTGTGACCCACTTGTTTTCAATTCATTATTTAAGATTTACGCCTAACTACATTTCAACTACTACAGCAGTTCCTTGTCCACCGCCGATGCATAGTGTAGCAAGACCATATTTTGCATTTCTTCTCTTCATTTCATAGAGCAGGGTTACCAATATTCTTGCACCTGAAGCTCCTATTGGATGACCAAGGGCAATAGCTCCACCGTTTACATTGACCTTTTCAGGGTCTAAGCCAAGGTCTTTTCCTACTGCTATAGACTGAGCTGCAAAAGCTTCATTTGCTTCGATTAGGTCGATTTCGTCAATCTTCAGATTAGCTTTTTCTAAAGCACCTTGAGTAGCTGAAACAGGACCTATACCCATTATTGCTGGGTCAACTCCTGCTGAGTTGTATGATTTGATTGTTGCTAGTGGTTTTAATCCCATTGCTTCAGCTTTTTCTTTTGACATAATAACTAGTGCTGCTGCTCCATCGTTAATTCCAGATGAGTTTGCTGCAGTTACCGTACCGTCCTTCTTAAAAGCAGGTCTCAGTTTAGCAATTCCTTCTGCAGTTGTTCCAAACTTGGGATGTTCATCCGTATCGAATATTACAGGATCGCCCTTTCTCTGAGGAATTTCTACAGGCACTATTTCTTCCTTAAACCTACCTGATGTAATTGCTGCTTCTGCCTTTCTCTGAGAATCTGCAGCGAACTGGTCCATTTCTTCTCTTGTAAGTCCCCATTGTTCTACAATGTTTTCAGCTGTAATACCCATATGGTATTTGTTGAAGACATCGGTTAGTCCATCATGAACCATCATGTCGATAAGCTTTACGTCACCCATTCTTGCACCCCATCTTACGTTAGGAGCAAAATATGGAGCTAAGCTCATGTTTTCGGTACCACCTGCTATGATACAGTCAGCATCTCCAGCTTTAATAATCTGAGCAGCTAAGGATACAGTTCTTAAACCTGAACCGCAAACTTTGTTAAGTGTAAAAGATGGTTTTTCGATAGGAATTCCAGCCTCAATTGAAACTTGTCTAGCAACGTTCTGGCCAAGTCCTCCTTGCAGTACGTTTCCGAAAATTACTTCATCTACGTCTTCAGCTTTGATTCCAGCTCTATTCATAGCTTCTTTTACTGCAATCGCACCAAGTTTTACAGCGGGAACATCTTTTAATTTACCACCATAACTACCAACAGGTGTTCTTGCTGCACTTACAATTACAACTTCTTTCATTTGGTTAGACCTCCTAATCTTTCTTGTCTTAATAAAATACTCACTAAATTATAGTATCATAATAAAGGCTATTATTCAACGTTTCTATGTGGAAAATAAGGGTTTAAGATTGAAAATCTTGCTTAAAAACCCCAATATATTTCTCTATCATTTTATAGGGCCTATAGGATAGTTTGGCCTTTCTTAAACCCGGAATACCCATGTCCTCTTCTCTGTTAATATATTTTATATTTGCTGGCATGCTTTTGCAGAACTCGTTGTTAACAGCCTGATAGGCTCCTCTGTATTCAACATTGGCCTTTTCAACATGAACAATAGCCGTATCTCTGCCTGATTGTCCACCTATGATGTAGGCCTGTATCTTATCATCAATAATGATAGCTCCTGTATAATAGCCTATATTTTCTAAATTGAATAAAACATCTTCTAATGCATCCTCTTCCATCCGAAGGAGTTCCATCTCATAATCCGGAATATCTTTTTTCCTATTGAATTCAATTGTAAATTTCATAACATCATCTGCCATATCCGATGTCAAAGGAATATATTTATATTTGAAATTCTGCCGGAAGTAGTTGAGATGGTTTCTCTTTGAACTATATTTTCTCCCCTTTAGCTTTGTTAAATCCTCAGTCAGATAAACATAATCATAGTTTGGCCTGTCATCAAAAAACTCCAACTCATTGGGAAAGGCCTTTTTTAATATATCCAGCATATGAAAAGGTATAAGTCTAATGCTGAATTTTTCACCCTTCTCTTCAAAGATCTCCTTGGCCTGGAGTATTGTCTTTCTCAAGCCATCCTTTTCATAACTGCCTGTCTTGGTCAGTGGAGGAAATAGAAAATATTCCTTTTCTTCCAGTTCTAAATGACTTATACCACTGATGCATAGATAGTCTCCGATTATCTCCCAACTGAAATTATTTATATTTCTCCACATATAGAGGGAAGAAAAAGATAAACCTGAAGTCCTATACTTGAAACCTCCCAGGTACTCATCAAGAATAGGACGTGATTCAATTGATATACGGTTGTCAAAAATAAACATTATATCGCCTTATTTCACTAGTGCGGAAATTTGTTTAAAGCCCTCTTCTCTCGCACCTTTTAGAAGTTCAAATAAAACTGCTTCATAAGTAGTAACGATAGCTCCTAATCCTGCCATTCTCTTTAGAGCATATTTCATGTCATTGCTACTTCTTGAAGACACGCAATCCACTACCAGGAAAACGTCGTATCCTTTATCAATCAGATCTAAAGCAGTCTGCTGCACACATACATGAGATTCAATACCCGTTAATATAACTGATTTTCTGCCTAGCTCTTTTAGTTCTTTTTCAAACTCCGGCTCTCCCATGGCACTGAAACTGGTCTTCTCTATCGGATTATAGTCGCCTAAAGCTTCATGCAGACTTGGGATTGTAGGTCCAAGCCCCTTGGTGTACTGTTGTGTAACAATAGCAGGTACACCTAAAATCTTACAACCCTTTATTAGCTTCTCCACTGTCTTTTCAAGCTCTTCCTTATTATGCATAGCTGGCATAAGCCTCTCTTGGAAATCAATTAATACTAATACAGCATCATCTTTGTTTACCATTAGCTTATTCATGATTACCTCCTATTATCTATATTTTAAAACCCCAACTTTTAACCTGTTCAACCCTCTTATGGCTTGTAAGGTCGTAGTGAAGTGGTGTAATTGAAATATAGCCATCCTGTAGTGCAATAACATCTATATCTTCTGGCAGTCCAGTGTATATAACAGGTTCCCCTTTATAGACATAACTTGTAACACCATCACCTTGATCTACAGCTTCGAATCGCTCATCATATTCCCTTGCACCTAATCTTGTGACCCTTACCCCTTTAACCTCTTCAAAGGGTGCATCAGGCAAATTGATATTTAGAACCGTACCTTCGTCAAGTCTTCCTGCTGCAAGCTCCAAAGCCTGCTGCGCCATATATTTGCTAGGTTCAAAATGCTTTGGATCCATAGAGTATATGGATAGAGCAACTGAAGGGATCCCATTTATTACTCCTTCTATAGCTCCAGATACGGTCCCTGAGTAAAGGGTATCCGTCCCTAGATTCGATCCATGATTAAAGCCCGAAAAAACGAAGTCTACAGATACATTATGCTCATTTAAAATGCGTAGGCCTAACTTTACACAGTCTGCAGGAGTACCGGAAACTGTCCAGGCTTTAACTGCATTTGGAAACTCTACTTCTGTCACCTCAATAGGTGCTCTCACAGTAATTCCATGACCACATGCACTCATCTGAGTTTTAGGAGCAAAAACATAAACTTCCGCTTTGGCAGAAAGGGCTTCTACTAATTCTCTAATTCCTCTTGCCTTTATTCCATCATCGTTAGTCACTAATACTTTCATAAAATTGCCTCCTAGTTAACTTTTATATTATACCATCTATACTGCATCATTTAAACACTTATTTCCTATATACAAATAGGCCTTACAAGAATTCTTTCACTTTAAGGTCCTTTCTATGCCATGCAATAATTATGGACAAACACTTTTTATAATGTTAAAATACTCTCAATATCGATATTGGGAAATATTAGATAAAAAAGATGCTAAACTCTATATTATCCACAGTAATTTCAAATTGCAAGTTAAGTGAGGTATGAAAAATGATGTATGCAACGATTTACTACAACGGAAAAGAAGAAATTTGCTCTGTAGATCCAGTAGGAAATAGGGTTTTTCTTTTATCAGAATTCTTTAAATCCAGAAAAACTATGAATGAGTTTATCGAAGAGTATAAGGATGAATGGACAGATCAAATAGCCTATTTCTTCGGCACCAATCCTGATTTATCAATACCTTTGGATGAGGTTAAGCTATTAGCCCCTGTCCCCAATCCAAAAAGAAATCTAATCTGTGTAGGGAAAAACTTTGTTGCCCACGCAAACGAACTGGATGACAAGATTTTTTCAGACAATGTTCCCAAATATCCCATCTATTTCTCAAAACCAGATCATACCCTAATAGCAACTGAAGAAGACATACTGCTTCACGAAAACATAACTAAAGAAGTGGATTATGAGGTAGAACTTGCTGTGGTTATTGGAAAGAACGGAACAGATATACCAGCAGAAGAAGCTGAGGAATATATTTTTGGCTATTCTATCGCCAACGACATATCGGCAAGGGACCTGCAAAATAGACACGAACAATGGTATAAAGGGAAAAGCTTAACAACCCACTGTCCCATGGGTCCTTGGATTGTTCATAAAAGCATGCTGCCCCTACCATTGTCATTAGAATTAAAGTGCTACGTTAACGATGAATTGAGACAGCATGCCAATGCAAAGGACATGGTATTCGACATCCCCACTCTCATAAGCGACCTATCGAGAGGGTTCGAATTAAAAGCCGGAGATATTTTACTTACCGGTACGCCTGCCGGAGTGGGAATGGCCTTTGATCCTCCCAAATATTTGAAAAGCGGTGATCTAGTTAAATGTGAGATTGAAAAAATAGGGGTGCTTTCAAACAGGGTTAAATAGAACCCAGCACCTCTCCTATTGAATCATTTATTACCAAATCAGCCTTGTTATCATACTGGGTTTTTGACTTGTTAATTAATACCAAATTATTTCCATGGAAATAATTTATTAAGCCTGCCGCAGGATATACGATTAATGAAGTGCCGCCTACAATAAGGGTATCGGCACTAGATATTGAGTTTACCGCCTTGCTCATAACATCCTGATCCAGTGCTTCTTCATAGAGCACAACATCAGGTTTAACAATACCTCCGCACTTGCTGCACCAGGGTATCATTGTCTGCTTGCCATCTTTATCGACACAGTTCTTCTCATCCATAATATAGTCTAGATCATAAAAAGATTTGCAATCCATACAGTTATTTCTTAAGACAGAACCATGTAGCTCATATACCTCTTTGCTTCCTGCAAGCTGATGAAGCCCATCAATGTTCTGCGTTACCACAGCCTTTAATTTGCCTTCCTTTTCTAACTTGGCCAAGGCCAGATGAGCCTTGTTTGGTTTTGCATCTCTATAGATCATATTGTTCTTGTAATAGTCGTAAAATGTATTGGTATCCCAAATAAAAAATGAATGAGAAATCATTTCTTCAGGCGACCTATTATACTTCTGCCTAGCGCTGTAGAGGCCATCTGCAGATCTGAAATCGGGCACACCGCTTTCAGTCGATACCCCGGCACCGCCAAAGAACACTATGTTCTTACTGTTATCAATTATTCTTTTTAATTCTTCAATTTTATTCATAGTACCACCTCATATCAATCTTATTACACAAACAATACTAAAGCAATGCAGAATAACTCCTAATTATCCGAGTATATTAAGTATTGACAATTTATATAGGGAGATATATTAATGGGACAATTTATTTATTTTATCCTATTCGCCATCGGCCTAATTATGATAATCAAGGGCAGTGATTTGTTTTTAGATTCCACCCTTTGGGTAGCAGGAGTCTTCAAGATCCCCCATATAATTATCGGGGCAACTATAGTAAGTATATGCACATCTTTACCCGAGACCTTCGTATCAGTATCAGCCGCAATAAAGGGAGAAACCGACATGGCTATAGGTAATGCAATTGGATCAATAGCATTTAATACTGGTATCATAATGGCTATACTAATACTATTTGGAAGACCCCGTGTGAAAAATCCAAGGCAATTTAAAATTAGTTCCATATGGCTTACAAGTTCAATTATTTTTGTTTGGATAGTTGGCTTAATTTTCGGAGAATTGAATAGGACTATAGGAATTATCCTCCTAATCTTCTTAGTTATATATCTTATTCAAAACATATCTTCATCTCAAGCTACCCATAGCAATCAAACAAAGATAAAGTATGACACTTCTTTAAGAACAGTCATAAAGAAAACCATCTTATTTATTATCGGCATCACACTTGTCATCTGGGGTTCCAATCTATTGGTAGATAACGGTATTAAAATAGCCCTGATCCTAAAGGTCCCATCTATACTGATTGCCGTCACTTTTACCGCTTTTGGAACTTCACTGCCTGAGTTTTTTACCACTATCACAGCTATTAGAAAAGGTGTCTCAAATATTGGGTTTGGAAATATTATAGGGGCAAACACACTAAATATTTTACAGGTTACCGCTCTTTCTGCCGTCTTTCAACCCCTGCGTATAAATCACGATCCAATTATTCTCCTTTTTCAAATACCCATGACTCTTCTGATTGTTATCTTTGCTATAATAGCGGGTAATAAGGCTAGGAGAAGCATAGCAAGAGAGTATGGACTTCTCCTCCTTGCTTCGTATACAATATTTGTAATAGTAAATCTACTGCGTGACAGTACGCCAATCATCGGTAAACTATTATTCTAGGAGATTCAGCAATGGGTAAAACAAGGAAGACAGCCTTAGTATTAGGCGGTGGAGGTTCTCGGGGCTCTTACCAAATAGGTGTCTGGCAAGCCTTACGGGAAATGGATATGAAAATAGATATTGTTACAGGCGCCTCAGTTGGCTCTATCAACTGCATCTTTATAGTCCAGGACCAATTTGATCTCTCTTTATCCTTATGGAAAGAGTTGGAGACAAGCGAGATTCTAAATATAGGTCTTTCAAGGAGGGAAGAGATTCCTCTTAAAAAACTCTTAGAAGAGTATGTAGATGAAGACACTGTAAGAAACAGCAGGATAGAATATGGCCTAGTTACTGCAGAACTGCCCAATCTTGCCACCCACCATCTATTTATAGAAGATATCCCACAAGGTAAGCTAGTTGATTTTATCCTGGCAAGTTCAGCCCTCTTTCCAGCTATAAAATATAGGGATATAGATGACGTAAAGTACATTGACGGAGGCTTCACCGATAATGTCCCCGTTGATATGGCTCTTATGAAAGGGGCCAGCCATGTGATTGCAGTAGATCTTGAGACAGGGGGCCATGTTCGCAAAGAACCCCTACAGCAAGCAGAGCACCTAATTCTAATCCGATCTAAATGGAACCTTGGTAGCATTCTGGTCTTTGATACAAAAATAGCGGAGAGGAATATAAGGCTGGGCTATTTAGATACATTAAAGGCCTTTGGCTTTTATGATGGAGGCTACTACTGTCTTTCAAAAGGCGAGTTTAATAAAAAAGATATATTGGCTGCAGAAATGGCAGCTAAGATATTCAAGATGGACCCTTGCGTACTTTATAGGAAATATTCTTTTAATGAAGAATTAAGAAAAAGAGTAGAAAGCTATCGTATTGAAACCCAACAGGAGCTACATAGCTTTCATAGAGGAATTAGGGAATTAAAGCTCTTTAAGAAGAGAAGCTTAATAAGGCTACTCAAAAAAGTCAATGACCGCAGCCTATGTATACTAATTGCCGATTACCTCAAGGAAAATCCTGAGCCTACGATAATAACAAAAACTATGCTGAAGATCTTCGACCAGGAATCCCAAGCAGCAAAATATTTAATAAAGCAGGGCTTAATATAGATTACTTTCTGATCTTAAAACGTTTTATTAAAGGTGTCTTTGAAAGTGCAGCTGTAATCAAGGAAGCAACCAAAAATCCCATGATGAACTGTAACATATTCATAGGAATGCTGAATGCCGATACTGCAAAATTGCCATAGATGAGGCCTGCTGCAATATAGTAAGCAAAGACCATCCATAGTCCTGCCAAAGTCATTCCTAATATCTCTGAAATAGGTATTACAAAATGCTCTATCTTTCTTATTATTATAGAAATAATAATTAAGAATGCAGGAATCGCTAGAGCTACAATCATTAGCTGACTCTGAACCGAATTTATAAATGACCCTAAAGCCGAAAGATCCGGTACCTCTTCACTTAAAAGAGCCGCAGGATTATTAGCACTTTCATATTCTATGATCCTCTTTACCGAGAAATGAAATACAAGCCATAATATAGCTGTCACCAAACTAGCTATAATAGTATTTCTCCGACTTCCTGTACACTTTTCAATTATTATACCCATAAGTATCGCCATGATAGCCTTTATACATAGAGTCCATGGTAGCCAATGTACATATCCTAAAAAGAGGTCAGCCAATGCAGAGCCTACTCCAGCTGCAATAGCACCATATCTCCAGCCTAATATAAATACAGACAAAAAGACCATGCTATCGCCTAGATGAATATAGCCGCTTGTAAAGGGTATGGGTATGGCTATTACCATCGTAGCAACCGCAGTAATTGCTATCATAAGACCTGTCAATATTAATTTGTTTGTCTTGTTTTGTTCTGCCATTATTATCACCCTTTATTTACAAAATCTCCTTGTAGTATTATAATATTATCGAATTGTACTTTTATAAATAGGCAAATTGAACATTTTTTATGTATACAGTTGCCATATTAATAACAAATTATTTAAAAACTAAGGCATTTTATATACAGTTTTACTAAGTTCAAAGTAACAGTTAGGAGGAGCCATGATATCGCTAACTCCCGTGTTAAATGATTCTATAAATATACCACTATATATCCAGCTTTACACATATATTAAGGATTCAATCTTAAATAACGACATAAGCCCTGGTGAAAGGCTTCCTTCCCTTAGAGCTCTATCTAAAACTTTAAACCTTAGCTTAACCACGATTGAGCTAGCCTATAACCAGCTACTAGTTGAAGGCTATATTAGCAGCAAACCCCAGTCAGGCTATTATGTCAACGATATTTCTTCCGAAGTAGGTAAAGCATTTGTTATTGAAGACTCAAAAAAAGAGAAAATAGAGACTAGCCAACCTCCGTCAATTGAATCGATGCCAGAGCCAACATATTATGATCCGGCAAACTTTGATTTCCTAAAGTGGAAAAAATGCATCAATAATGTATTGAATGAATATTCTCACCTTCTATTTCAAGAAGGTAATCCAAGGGGCGAAGCCCCTCTTAGATATGAAATATCCAAATACATCTATCAATCACGTGGAGTAAGATGCAGCTGGGAACAAGTGATAATAGGGGCAGGAACCCAACAGCTTTTAAACCTTCTCTGCATTATTCTACAAAAAACAGGAATAGACTATGTCTCCTTTGAAAACCCAGGATATCTACCTGTCCGCAATATCTTCAAGGACAGAGGATTTAAAATGGCAGCAGTACCCGTGGATAAGGACGGCATAAAGATAGAAATGCTTCCCGCAAATATTCGTTCAACAGTATATGTCAGTCCATCCAATCAATTTCCTACAGCTTCTGTAATGCCAATAGCAAGACGCTATTCACTGCTCGATTGGGCCTATGGCAACAATAGCATTATCATAGAGGATGACTATAATAGTGAGCTAATATATTACGGACGACCTGTACCCTCCCTTCAGGGTCTTGATACTAGGGGAAGGGTCGTTTACCTGGGCTCCTTTTCTTCAACTCTGTTTCCATCGATAAAGATTAGTTACATGGTATTACCTAGTGAATTAAATGAACTCTTTGAAGAAGTATTAGGAGGATATACCCAAACCTGTTCAAAGGCAGAACAGTTGACACTGGCCTTATATATGCAAAAGGGCTATTACCAAACCAACCTGAAAAGACTTCGTAAAATCTATTCACAAAAGATACAACTGGCTACATCCCTGATAAATAAACATGGGAAAGATAAGATTAACATTCTAGGAAATAGCTCAGGATTACACATGCTTTTAGAACTAAAGGGTAATCCTAATAAAAATGATACAGAAATGATCTGTGCAGAAGCTCGAAAACAGGGTCTTACGTTGGCACCTGTCTTAAACTACCACGAAGATGAAAATAGGTCAGTTATAATTTTTTATTATACACGAATACCCATAGAAAAAATGAAAGAGGCTATAGTTTCTTTAATCCAAATTTTATAGTACCGTATTTATTTGACGTTCAATTTCTATTTTATATTTTTTCATTTTACTATATAAGGTCTTTCTACTAATTCCAAGTATATTAGATGCTTTTGTAATGGACATATTGGATTCCCTTAATACTTGTATTATTTTATCTCTTTCATACTCATAGTTATATTTACCACAATCCTCCAAATTGTAATCCGGTTGGGTTAACTCTCTTATTTTTGGATTATCTTCTTCATTATTATTTCTATTTTCATTATAATGCAATCTCTCCAATGCATCCTCCACATCTGATAATGTTACAGTACTATTGTAATTTAGTACATTGAATCGTTGCAACATACTTTTCAATTGACGAACATTTCCTGGCCATTCATATTTTATAAGTTTATCGACGGCATCATCAGATATAGTGAAATTATAAAAGTTCATAGTGCAAATATGTTTAATTACCTGAATTGCAATAACAAGTTGAACTAATCTCCGTACCTTGACAAATCTCTGTTGTTAAAGAGCATAGATTAAATCGAGTTCCTCATCGAAGAGTTCTTCTGGGGTTTTATAGCCTAAGATCTTTCT
>JAAYSU010000128.1 GCA_012523915.1 Clostridiales bacterium | reverse complement strand
TTCGATAGACGGGATGAAAATCTATAGGGCTATCTTTGATCCGTCAAAGGAATTGGTCTATTTAGAACCCATCGGTGGTAATGAAAAGGATGATGGAAGAAGCTCATACAGCCTTACTGGCATAGATGTAGCAGGTAAATTTATTGTAAGCGTAACTGTCCCTGTCGGCAATAGTTTTACAAAGATCACAAGGGTTTATAACCGGGATAATGAATTGATATTCAGTACTTCATCTACAGGAAGCTCCTCAACTACATATACTGTTACTCCAATTTATAATGAAGGGGGCCAGTGCAACTATATAGCATATAGCTGGAAAAGCAGGAGTGGATCTAATTACCGTGTCTATGCAAAGCTTATGGGGATATATGATGGCTATGTAGGGCAGAGGGATGTGAGTGACACGAACGGCTATCCTTCTCAGGCATCTAATATTGTCTTTGCCCGGGAGATAGATGGCAGGGTATATCTTTCAACAGGGGCCTACTGGACCTATATTCTCTATACAAACAGCTACGGAAACGGGCCTGTCCATGGTTATCCTGAAAGGACCAAGGTATTCGTTTTTAATCCATCAGCCGGGTCGAGTTCAATGGGGAATGTGGATGATCTTGGGATGAAGACGGTAACGGTTGAGTACGGAAAGTCATCCGATACACTGGCTGCGGTCCAGATAGGAGATAACCATATAGGTCTTAGCTATGGCAATAAGACAAGTTTATTAAGCTGGGAACAGGATTCATATGACATTCTAAGGAGGTATATAAATAAGAATTATAGCGGTGAAAAGGATATAAATGCCCTGGTTATTTTCGATCAGACTAATTCTTTTGATGGAGATACTTTAAACTATTTCAATGACCTAATTGAAAGTAAAAACGGCAAGCTATTTATCACCAACAGGGCTGACATAGAAGAAGGCAGGCTAGGTGATGAAATATTGTCCTTGGGCGATGAGGGCAGAAATGTGCTTGGAATTACCGTTGATGATGATGGGGGAAGTATTTCAAAAACATTTAAGCTGCAGCCTGGGACCACATACTACTATGAGTATTCTATAAAGGGCATGGATGAAATAGATGATGCATTGAGGCTGGATTTTAATATCACCAGTGTCTTAGAGGAAGAGAGTGTAAATAATGAGGGATATGTAGTCACTGAATCATACTTTGAGGACTTTAACGATTCCGAATTAAATCCTTTTTTTAATCTGATTGAATCAAGGGTGCAGGATGCATTATATCGGGGAGGCCATGCTTACAAAAGTCAGGGAAGTAATTGGAAGAACTATTATGTAACTGATGGAAGCAGTTTGACTTTCACAGTCCCTGAGGGAAAGAAAGCTGTGCTGTCCTTTGACTGGGATATAATGATGGATGGTACGCAGAAGTGGATGGCTAACTTTGTAAGAATAAACGGGACTGAATGGCGGGAATTTGCACCATCAAGCGGTAGTGGCCACTATACCCATCCTGAGCTTTTACATGAGGGTGAAAACAGCTTAGATTTCTATGCGAGGGCCTACGGGGGAAGAATTACTGAAGCCAGGATGTGGATAGACAACCTGCGTGTTGACATTGTTGAGGAGTTTAGTGGTGATATTCCAAATAGAGTTGACCATTTAGATGGGCGGATCATGCAGGATGCTTCAGGCTACCTTCATGTTTCAGGAAGTTTCAAAACGCCCCCTAATGTAGTGGCATATAGATCCCAAAGAGATGTGGAAATTTATTCAGGACCAATTGGAAGCGTACCTTATACTAGTTGGGACTCCACGACTGAGGGGAAGAAAAAGGCTAGACTTAGTTTACCTTCAGGAAAGACAGCGTTATATACACTTCTATCGACTTATTCAAGGCCAAGATATACCGATGGAAGGCATTATGGAGTTACCTACTCCTGGGGAGACTATCGCTGGGGATCATATGCTGGAAATAATTATCCTGAGAGTGCGATGACAAATTGCCCTACCAATTACAGGATCAGGCTTCCAAAGCTGACGGGAACTCAGATATTTTCCCAATCATCTTCTGCCTTTCGTTCGGCCTATGGTGATTTTAGTAATATCAAAGTAGTTATAGCAGATAAATCAAATGTTCTCACAGATAACAATAGGTTTTTCATAGAAGGGAGCAACCTCTACCTTGAAAATGATGTTTATAACAAGCAGACTGAGGTATTTCTTACCCTGCCTAAAGGAGACTATCTTCTTAAAGACTTTAATATTTATACGATTAGTAACGGGGTAAAAGTCTATATAACCGATAACACTTTAGATTGGGATAGTGAACATGCTCAGACAGCTATTATTAAAGACCTTGTTCCTGAAGAAGAAGCTGAGAGCTTGGTCTATAGTAAGGGTGAGCTTGTTGAATACTCCATTCACTACTACGACTATGAGGCTGATCCGTCCAAGAGGCAGTATTGGAGGTATACCCATACTCCCTTTAATGACGGGCCCCATCCTGATGCAGCCACAATATTGGATGAAGAGGCCAATCCAGTTGATATACGTGGTGGGGTGCTGGATGAGCCGATAAACATATTCTATATCGATGGGAAATACACAGTGGAACACTGGCAGGAGGACAATACTTCAAGACCTTTAATAGATTTCGGCAACCCTGAATACGACAAGCCTTCCAATATTGAAAGTATAACCTTCTATATTGTAGGTGGCGCATCTGCACCATGGATCGAATACATTGGAACCAAACCATCTGTTGTAAAAGAAGGGGATAGCTACAGTATAACTGTACTGGTAGATGATTTAGAAAAAGACCTACTTAGATTGACAACAGAGGTATATAAGGATGGGAGTATAATCTTTACAGACAGAAAGACAGGTATAGCTGCAGATCAGTTAGGAAACTACCCTCCTATTAAGATTGATAATCTTCCTGCCGCAAATTCGGGAATATATGAAATAGTTTGTACTGTAAGAGATGAAACGGGAGTAGGGATTGATTCCTACAGATTCACTGTCACATCTATTGGAAACATAACAGGGAATGTATATCATACACAGCAGTGGGATACTAACAGGAAGAAGTACAACCTCCACTATTTTGGAGAAGAGTTTAATAAACATATACCCCTTGATCAATATCTTGCGATGAAAGCACCTAGAAAGAGGGGAACAAATGTATTTTGGTCGGGAGAGCGATTCATGCTTTCTGCTGAAGTTGCAGGTACTCCTGAAGCTGTAACTGCCTCTATTCCTGGCAGTAGCTATGTAACCACATTGCATAATTCCAAAGGTGAGACGGTATACAGCGGTGAACTTTGGGATAACTCAATGCTAAATAGATGGGGAAGAAGAGAGCCTGAGCAAGTTATCGTAAGATTTACTGCCAAATATGCAGGGGGTGCGGATAAGACCTTTGACGTTCCTATAATTCTTGACAGCACCATGGATTATTGGTTACTTCATAGACTTTGGTAGTTGGTGTTTATGATGAAAATTTTAGGTTATAAATAATATAAGTTTTTAATGTCTCCTTAGCCAAGGCCTGTTACAACACAGGTCAAACTGGAAGCGGTTACCCACTACTTTTGCTACCTTGATATAAGAATTGGAAAGAACCAGCAAAGCACATATTAATAAGATAAAATACCCACCCTATCAAATAAACACACTCCTGTAGACTTTAAACCAAAGGCAAATAGGCGTGGTACCGCTTCCTTTAAATAGAATAGGAAGACCTATATCAATAGCTCTTCCCATGAGTAGATAATTATGGAATGTATTCTAAATCAAACTAAGCTTATCCTTAAAATATATATCTAATTGATTAGTTAGCAAACTGATAATCTTTATACCTACAGAGGAAATAACAACTAGTTCATGTTCGTCCACCTTTTTATCCCAGGGCTTTATATCAATATTTTCACCAACAGCATCAACTAAAACCTGACCCTGATCGGTTTCTAGAAAACCCTTTATTCTAAAGGTACTTGCTGAAATGGCATTTAGGAATTTCACCAAATTATCATAGGATAGAGTAGTGTTACTTTTAAGTGTAAAGGTTTGTGGCCTGGAGTCTATTGTATTACTAGATTCCTTGGGCAATTCATCTGAGTCGGTGAGGCTTTCTACTAGTTTAGGAATATCAACGACACAATAGGAGGTAACGTATATAGGGATGTTATTGTTGACAAGTCTTATCTGTTCAATAGTTTCGTCAATTCTTTCTTGGTCAACCAGGTCGGCATTGTTTATAATAACGGCACCGCTGTACTGAATCTGTCTTTCAAAGGCCAGTAGGGTATCAAATAAATCTAGAAAACTATCTGCATCAACAATGCAGATGGCACCTTTGTAGAAATATGGCTTTACAGTCCTTGGCTTGATTGTATCAAGTATCTGGCCGATGTTTGAAGGATCAGATAATCCTGATGCTTCTATAAAAACGTATTCAAGATCCCTTTGGGATAATAGTATTAGACTTTGTAGAAAATTGTCCTTGATGCAGGCACAGAATATGGAGCCATTGGCTAGCTCTTCTATAATAATACCCTCTTTCTCAAGGGTTAGGGCATCTACATTTGTATCTCCAAATTCGTTTACTATTACCCCGACTTTTTTATCCTGGTAAGCATCTAGTAGAGATTTCATAAATGTTGTTTTACCTGAGCCTAGGAAACCAGTAATTAGAATAATCTTTGTCATTTTATCAACCTCTTTCTCCTATTTACATTGGAAATATCAGTATACCCATCTAGCTCTATTATAATCAAGCAGAAATCTTTGTGTTGACAATTATTTTGTACAAACCTATAATTACTATATACATATTAAGTTCTTTAAGTACCTAAATAAAGAATAATATAACACTTCCAATTATACCCTATTTTTGCAATTCTATTTAATCGTATATGTTGCTAAGTCGCAATAATTTTCAAAGCAGTTGAATTCATCTTTAATTCTGGATTTGTTTCAGAGCATACTCTGAATCAAATAAATAACAATATTTAAGGAGGATAATAAAGATGAAGAAGAGGACTCGCTTTTTTGCATTTTTCTTAGCGTTTTTAATCGTCATACTCGCATCTTTTTCCGGCTGTGGTAATGGAGAGGGAGATATAGCAACTGGTGGTGAGGCTGGAGAAAAATCAGAAATCGTTATTGGTTATGTTGGCCCATTTACTGGTCCTTTATCTGTATTTACAGTTGCCTTTGACTGGGTAACTGAAAAGGCCTTGGAAGAAATCAATGCAGATGGCGGTATCTATATCGAGGCTTACGATAAAAAGCTACCTGTTCGTGTAATTAAGGGTGATTCAGAGTCTAATGCTACGAAGGCATCTGAAATAGCTTCAAAGTTTGTTCTTGATCACAATGTTGATATTCTTGCTGCTTCATGGACACCAGAAACTTCGGCTCCTGTTTCAGCAGTTGCTGAACGATACTCTAAACCCTGCCTTATCTCTAACAGTCCAGCGGATTCTTGGCTGGAAGGCGGTCCCTTTAAATGGTCATATGGCTTGATGTTTTATGTAGAAAGCATGATGGCAAGTTACATAGATGGTCTTGATAAATTAGATACAAACAAAAAAGTAGGGTTTTTGTTTGACAGTGAAGTCGACGGAGTAACCTTCTCTGCTTTATTGAAAAAAATGTTGCCAGAACGCGGTTATGAAATTGTAGATCCAGGCCGTTTTGCAATGGCAACTACTGATTATACTAATATTATTACCCAACTTAAAGAAGCCGAATGCGATATTGTAATGGGCAACCAGATATTGCCTGACTTTACAACAGCATGGCAACAGTTTAAACAGTTAAGCTATGTACCAAAAGCAATGGTTATTGGTAAAGCCATAGCCTATGGGTCTGATGTTGTTGCCTTAGGTGGTGATCTGGGGGTAGGACTAATTACAGAAATACATTGGGATCGTAGTTTTCCATACACATCCTCTCTTTTAGGCTTATCATGTGAAGAATTTGCAAGTCTATGGGAATCTGAGAATAATTCCCAATATCCAGCGACCTCATTAGGGTATGATCTTGCATTGTTTGAAGTATTGGATATAGCATTGAACAATTGTAAAGATTTAGAATCCGCTACAATAAGAGATCAAATAGCTGCCGTTAGTTACGAAGGCATCTATGGGAAATTATCTTTTGATGAAAATAATGTTATGAACATACCTATCGTTGCAGGACAGTGGCTTGAAGGCGAAACATGGGACTATGAACCTATCGTTATAGGCCCTGGGAATTTCCCAATTATTCCTGCTCAAGATCCTATTATTTTACCTGGTACTACTAGACAGTAACAAACATATTATCATAGCCTTATAGCAATCTATCTTGTGGGTCTTCCACAAGATATTGCTATACATTTGTTGCATCTATATTGAAACATTGGAGGTTGAATTGTGGATCCAATCTTAAAGGTTGAGGATTTAGCGATATCCTTTGGTAACAATAATGTATTAAAAAATGTTAATTTTGAACTCTATGATAATGAAATACTTGGAATAATTGGCCCCAATGGAGCAGGCAAAACAGTCCTGTTAAATATACTGACAGGGACCTTAAAGCCTACAAGTGGAAGGGTCACATTTATGGGCAAGGACATATTAGGTGTACGTATCGATGAACGTGCCCGTCTTGGCTTTGGGCGAACCTTTCAAGTCCCGCGATCCTTTGAGAATATGACAGCATATGAAAATGTGATGGCCAGCGCTATATGTGGTGGACAAACAACACAGCGCGAAGCTGCAAAACGGGCAGAAGAAATATTAGAATTCATTGGCTTAGAGGATAAAGCTTTAGTGCTTGCTGGTTCTTTAAAACTTCTTGACAAAAAGCGCTTAGAAATCGGTATTGCTCTAGCCCCGCACCCAAAAGTTCTTATGTTTGATGAAGTCGCTGGTGGATTAACGGAGTCGGAGATATCGAATATTCTCGACATCGTTAAAAGTTTAAAAATACATGGCTATAGCATTATTTGGATCGAACATGTGATTCAGACTATGCTAAATGGCACTGATAGGGTTCTCTTGCTTGCGGACGGATACGATATTATTTGTGATTTGCCACAAATAGTATTGGATTCTAATGAAGTTGAAAAAGTCTACTTGGGGGTGAGAAAAAAATGAACAAGGATATTATTCTCAGTGTAGAAGATATAGATGTTTATTATGGTGATTTTCTCGCCATCCATAATGTTTCAATGAATGTAAAAGCAGGAACCATTACATCAATTATAGGGGCAAATGGTGCGGGGAAGACTACTTTACTCGATACTATAATGGGTCTTAATAAGCCTAGAAAAGGAAAAATAGTATTTGAAGGCGAAGACATTACGGGTATGCGAACCAGTGCAATTGTACGTAAAGGACTCTCTATGGCTCCTGAAGGTTCTATGGTATTTGAAGGCATGAGCGTAAAGGAAAATTTATTAATGGGCGCATATGCACCCAAGTCAAGAAAAATGAGATCTGAATTAATGGAAAAGGTTTTCCTCCTGTTCCCGGTTTTAAAAGAGAAAGAGAATCAGTTGGCAACATTTTTAAGTGGTGGACAAAGGCAAATGCTTGCAATAGCAAGAACTATAATGTCAAATCCAAAGCTAATTATTTGTGATGAGATTTCATTAGGTCTTGCGCCAGTCATAATAAATGATATTTACGACAAGGTTAAGGAAATAAATGAAACCGGTATAACCTTCCTGATTATTGACCAAGAGGTGCAGCGGAGCATTGAACATTCTGATTACAGTTACGTTATGGTTTCGGGAAGCATTGTTTTACAGGGTGTTGCTTCTGAGTTACCCGAAGATGAAGTCAAAGATGCATTTTTTGGTATTAATAAGTATGCATAGGAGGTTAGAGAATGCAATTACTGATCCAATCAATTATTACAGGCATACTACTTGGCGGTTTATATGCAGCAATAGGAGTAGGCATGTCAATAATATTTGGCATAATGGGCTTGACAAATATTGCCCACGGTAACTTAATGATACTTTCCGCTTTTTTTGTTTTAATTTTTACAACTGCTATGGGTGTCAATCTTATTAGCTCAATACTAATTGCAATAGTATTGATGGTGATTATAGGTTTTCTATTTCAAAAGTTTTTGGTTAATGCCGTTATTGATAAAGGAGATACCCCAGCCCTATTGGTGACCTTTGGTTTGTCGATAATAATACAGAATATCTTAGAGATAATTTTTGGGGCTGATGCACGTTCTATTCGCAGTAATTTTGCTACGGTTAATGTAGTAGATACAGAATATTTTTCTATTTCTGGTGCCTATCTTACAAACTTTATAGTAGCTATTTTAGTTATTGCTGCCCTAACTCTAATATTTAATAAAACTGATATAGGAAGGGCTATACGGGCCACTTCAGACAACACTAAAGCTGCCGAGTTAATGGGAGTACATACAAAGTTTATATTTGCTGTTGCAATGGCGATAGCAATGGTAACCGCCTGTATTGCGGGCTTCTTGGTAGGTAATACCTTTGTGTTTTATCCTTATTCCGGAACCCAGTATTTAATTATTGCCTTTGGTGTTGTGGTAATCGGTGGTATGGGCAGTATTGTTGGGACCTTACTAGGAGGCATGATCTTGGGTCTAGCTCAGTTACTAGGGGCATATTTCTTTGGCACAGGAAACCAGATACTATCAGGTTATATATTTATGTTAATCATATTGACGATTAAGCCAGACGGTTTGTTGTCTAATAAAAAACGTGCATAAGGGAGGATAAAATTATGAGTATCATAGAAGCAAAACTAAATGGAATAGCCTCCCAAACAGGAAAAGTAAAAATAATAGTTGCTGCTATTATTTTAATAATTATGGGAACTTTACCCTTCTGGGGTTCTGGCTACATGACCAATGTTTTCCTTTTGATTTTCCTATATATGTCTATAGGGATGATGTGGAACCTTCTAAGTGGCTACGCTGGTCTTACATCTTTAGGTCAGCAGGCCTTCATCGGTATTGGTGGTTATTCGGTTGCAGTTTTAACTCAGGTATATGGTTTATCCCTGATATGGGGTTTTGCTGTCGGATCTGTAGTAGGTGTAGTTTTTGCTCTCGTAATCTCAATGCCAATCTTTAAAATGAACGGTGCCTATTTCACTATTGGTACATGGATTATCGCAGAGGCCTTATATATATTTTTCGTTAAATGGGAGTTTGTAAATTATGGCATAGGATATCCCATAACTGCGGCATATGGTATACCAATGTGGGGACTATATTTAGCCTCATTTATCGTTGGAATCGGATCTATTGTTATAGTAACCCTATTACTAAAATCAAGACTAGGCCTTACACTTATGGCTATGCGTGATGATTCTGGAGCCGCGGAAGTTAGAGGGGTAAAGCTTTATAGGACAAAACTAATCTGCTACTTGATAGCGGCTTTCTGGGTAACAATTACAGGTTGTCTTCTATTTTTAAACCAGGCCTATATAGTCCCGTCCTCTGCTTTTACAATCGATTGGACCATAGCCTGCGTGTTTATAGTTATCATTGGCGGCATCGGAACGATTGAAGGACCTATTGTAGGCGCCGTAATATATGTATTTCTAAGGCAGATTTTATATGGCTTCCCTGGGATAAGCAATATTATTTTAGGCATTATTGCAATTATTATAATCATTGTTGCTCCAAAGGGAATCATGGGTTATTTAAATAATAAATTTAATTTAGATATATTTTCAATCCGTAGAAGGATAAAAAGATAAGGAGGGAAACTTTATGAAGGAAAAGTATCAAGTAATAGCAGATGCCCTTGGAGAGCTAGAGGAAGAAGAGTTTCTTGATAGCATAAAAGAACTTTTGGAAGCAGATCCAAGTGCCGAGAATGCGGAACAGATAGTCAATGCTTGTGCATTGGGTATGGAAAAGGTCGGAGAATACTTCGAACAGGATGAATACTTTGTTGGGGAGCTGATTTATGCAGCAGATATTCTGCAAAACGGTTTCGAATTGCTTAACCCCTATTTATCAGATGAAAAGGCAAGCAAAAAACTAGGTACTATGGTTATAGGTACAGCTCCTGGAGACCTCCATGACATAGGTAAAAATATATTCAGGAGCATGATGGAAGCAGCGGGCTTTGCTGTACATGACTTGGGGGTTGATGTTAAACCAGAAGTCTTTGTAGAGAAAGTTAAAGAAGTTAAACCAAACATTGTTGGAATTAGCGGGCTTCTTACACTATCACTGGATACCATGGGTGATGTTATTAATGCTCTAAAGGAAGCTGGCCTTAGAGATGACATTAAAGTCATTATCGGTGGAAATCCTGTAACGGAAGCTGCAATGAATAGAGTTGGCGCAGATGCTTTCAGCACAAATGCTTCAACAGGTGTAAAACAATGTAAAGAATGGGTAGGTGCATAAAATGAGTAAAGAAAAACTATTTAAAGAACGAGCAGATCGTGTAACGAAGGCTTTTAAGCATGAAATTCCTGATAGGGTCCCTATTGCCATGATGATTGAAACATGGGCAGGCCATTATTCGGGATATGACATTGTTGATTCAGGCTATGATTATCCTAAGCTAAGGGAATCTTTTTTGAAGGTTGCAGAGGATTTTGAAGAAATAGATGCCATGCCTCCTGCATTTGGGGTAAGGCCGG
>JAAYSU010000127.1 GCA_012523915.1 Clostridiales bacterium | reverse complement strand
GATTATCTAATGGTACACCACTCTGTAAAAAATGAGCTGATTGATAGGATGAAAAGGGTAATTAAAGAGTTTTATGGAGAAGCTCCCTGTCAAAATGAGAGCTACCCCAAAATTATAAATGAAAAACACTTTAAGAGACTTTTAACGCTACTTGAGAATGAAGAAATAGTTTACGGAGGAGAATTCAGTGAGGGAAAACTAAAAATTGCTCCAACCATAGTGGGGAATGTTACTTGGGACAGTCCTTTAATGCGGGAGGAAATTTTCGGTCCAATTCTTCCAATTATGGAGTTTGATAATTTAGAGGATGCTATTTCTGAAATAAATAAAGGTTCCAAGCCCTTAGCCCTCTACCTATTTACTACTAGTAAGGAGAAAGAGGATAAAGTCTTGCGTGACATTTCTTTTGGCGGTGGCTGTATTAATGATACAATCATGCATCTAGTTACAAACCACATGCCTTTTGGTGGAGTAGGTGAAAGTGGCATGGGCAGATATCATGGCAAAGCCAGCTTTGATACCTTCTCGAACTACAAGAATATTCTTAAAAAATCAAATTTGATAGATATCCCTTTAAGATATCCAACTCATAAGAATTTAAAGCTGCTGAAAAAGTTTATGAGATAAGAATATATGCATGATCGAATAATTTAGACTCAATGGTTTAAAATAAAGTAGATTATAGCGAGGTAGTCATATGAGAGACAGATTAGATTTTAAATCGAATATATTAATAGGCGCACTATTGTTCGGATTATTTTTTGGTGCGGGAAATCTAATATTTCCTGTACAAATGGGACAATTAGCAGGGAATAATACGCTGGAAGCTACAATTGGTTTTTTGATAACCGGAGTAGGACTTCCTTTGCTGGGAGTAATAGCAACTGCGCTTTCCAAAAGTGAAAGCTTATTTGATTTAGCAAGGCCTGTTAACAGGATATATTCCATCTTATTTACATGTGCGCTGTATCTAACAATTGGACCCTTATTTGCTATTCCCCGTACCGCAACGGTAGCATTTGAAGTAGGCTTGAATCCTTTTATTGCAGAGAACTATCTACGATTAGGGTTACTTGTATTTTCATTGCTTTTCTTTGTTTTTACGCTATATTACTCATTGCGACCGGGCAGAATTCTGGATTGGGTTGGCAAATATCTTACACCTATTTTTGTTGTACTTTTAGCCATATTGCTTATAGCGACCTTTGCAAAACCCATGGGGCAGGTGAGCCAATTTGAAGCGCAAGCAGATTACATTGGAAAGCCACTCTTTACAGGAATACTAAATGGTTATAACACAATGGATGCTTTAGCATCACTTGCTTTTGCAATTGTTATCATTTCTAACATAGAAAAGTTAGGGGTAAAAAATCCAAAGAGGATTGCAATCGAAACATTCAAATCAGGGGTAGTATGCCTTATCGGCATGAGCGTTATATATGCATCCTTGGCATATTTGGGAGCTACAAGCTTGGGCAGCGTAGGCCTTGGTGATAACGGAGGGGCAATTCTGTCCATGGTAAGCGAGCATTATTTCGGATTTGTAGGGAAAATATTACTAGCTGCTATTGTAACAGTTGCATGCTTAAAAACAGCAATCGGCCTAATTACTTCATGTTCTCAGATGTTCAGTAAACTGTTTCCAAGATCAGTATCCTATAATGCATATGCAGTAATATTTACTGCTTTTTCATTTGCAATTGCAAATTTCGGTTTAAATAAAATTATCCAGTTGTCTATACCAGTACTGATGTTTCTTTATCCGCTAGCTATTACCCTGATAATATTATCATTACTATCTCCAGTAATAAAAAAACAAAAGGACATATATAGATGGACAACCTTGTTAACGGGGATTGCTGCGTTTTTTGACTTTTGTAACGCACTGCCAGATACAATAAAAGAAACTACAGGAGTAAGCAAAATAATTGAATTTGCCCATATTTATTTACCTTGGTTTGATTTTGGAATGGGATGGGTATTACCAGCATTAGTTGGCTTTATAATTGGAACAATTGTGTGGAGAATTAGTGTTAATTACTGATAGATAGTAAACTATAGGTTTCAGCAACTGTACTTAGTATAAAATATTTGGTATAATACGGGTTGTGTCTAAACAGAGTTATTATCAAATTTCTAAAGTCATTTGATGAAGGGTTAAGGTGATTAAGTGATCAAGTTATTGTTGGAAAAACTAAAGGAGGCATCGTCATCTATAATACCTATTATTATCTTAGTATTAATCCTGAATTTTACTATAGTGCCAATGTCCTTATGGAGCGGTACTATCCTCTTTTTAGTTAGTGCTATTTTAATGATTTTAGGAATAGCTTTGTTTAACTTAGGTGTTGATGTATCTTTAATTCCTATAGGTGAACACTTAGGTTCTTCAATCGTTAAAACTAGAAATCTATTTGTAATAGTAGTAATGACTTTTGTTTTAGGTATGTTTGTTACTATAGCAGAGCCAGATTTAATTATATTAGCTGGACAGGTAAGCGGTGTACCTGATTCAGTCATTATTCTATCGGTTGCAGTTGGTGTGGGATTGACCTTGGCGGTGGCTTTTTTGAGAATATTATTCCAGATTCGGTTATCGTACATATTAATTATTTTTTATATTACAGCTTTTATTCTTTCTATGTTTACTGGTAAAGAATTTCTTTCTATTGCCTGGGAGTCCGGTGCTGTTACTACGGGTCCAATTTTAGTACCATTTGTAATGGCTTTCGGGCTTGGATTAGCGTCTGTCCGTGGAGATAAAACATCTGAGCAAGATGGTTTCGGCCTTGTAGCTTTAACTCTTGTTGGACCAATTATAGTTGTATTGATTTTGGGAATATTTTTTAGTCCATCAGGTGGCAGTGCATTGGATGTGCCCAAATTATTTTCATTTTTAGATATAGGTTCACTATATATTTCAAATATTGGAGAACAATTTTTACAAGTAGCTATAGCTCTATTTCCAATTATAGTTATTTTCGCTATATTTCAAATTTGGAGGCTTCATCTAAATAAAAAATCAATATTGAGAATTGCTGTCGGAACAATATATACCTACTTAGGCCTTGTATTGTTTCTAGGTAGTGCAAATATTGGATTTATGCCTGCAGGATATCAACTTGGAGGTATCCTTATTCAAAATGCCAAGCCCTTTGTAGTAATCATTGTTGGCTTTGCCGTAGGCTTTTTTGTCGTTTCTGCAGAGCCAGCAGTATTCGTTTTAAAAAGGCAGGTAGAAGAGGTTACGGAAGGAGCAATTTCCGGCAAAGCATTAGGCATTGGGTTATCTGTTGGGGTTGCCGTATCTGTTGCTTTAGCTATGATACGTGTAATCACTGGCTTATCAATCCTTTTTTTCATAGTCCCAGGATATTTAATTGCACTAATTTTATCATTTTTTATTCCACCCCTTTTTACATCAATTGCCTTTGACTCGGGGGCGGTTGCTTCGGGGCCTTTAGCGGCAACCTTTATGCTATCGCTTGTTCTAGGAGCTAGTGAATCCAGTGGCGGTAATATATTTACTGATGCTTTCGGGATTGTATCCCTTGTTGCTATGTTCCCTGTTATCACTATTTCATTGTTCGGCTTGGCTTACACTATTAAATCTAGAATTGCAGAAAAAGAAGTTGTTATACCTGAAGTTGATACTATTATCGACTTAGATGATTCTGAAGAAGAATTAGAATAAAATTGAAAGTTTTTAACGGGAGGTTTATTGATGGTTGATGATAGCTCAGTGTGCCAATATGAGGCGCTAATCACAATAATGGATTATGAATTACGAGATGACCTGGTTGAGTTATATAACAAAAGTCATATGCCTGTTACTTTTCTTACTCATGGGCATGGAACAGCTAAATCTGCAATATACGATATTCTTGGCTATGGTGGAAGAAAGAAGATTGTTTCCGTTGGTATCCAAACAAAAAAAATATCTAACTACATTTTAAATCAATTTAAGAATGAACTTAGTCTAGACAAACCGGGAACAGGGATAGCTTTTACTATTAGCTTAAGCAGTATTAGTAGAGCTCTCTCGATGACTATAAAAAAAGCTGATGAATATATAAAGATGGGAAGTGATGATAATATGAGTATAAGAACAAAGGTGCCCTATCATTTAATATTAACTATTGTAAATACCGGATATTTTGATCAAGTTATGGAAGCAGCCAAAGCTGCTGGAGCAACGGGCGGAACTGTAATTCACGCCCGGGGTTTAGGATCAGAAGAGGCTGTAAAATATCTAGGCATTACTATACAGCCTGAAAAGGATGTAGTATTAATACTAACAGAACAAGAAAAAAGACATGCAATAATGGAAAATATTACCCGAGAGGCAGGATTAAATACAAAAGGAAAAGGGATATGTTTTTCTTTACCAGTTAATGAAGCCATAGGCTTAAATACGGGTATAAGCAACATGGATGAACTATAAGAATGATACGAAAGCTATGCTAGATTAGTACTATAGAAAATTCCTATAGTACTTTTTTTTCAAAATTTGACTTAGGTCATTTTTTATACAATTAAAGTAGGTTAAAATCTACATATAAACTAAAGAAAGGAGTATACATTATGTCAGGATTTAACGATGTAAAAGAAAAAAACCTGGAAATATTAGAACAATATGTACCAATTGTAGCACGTGTTCATGGAGGAACACATCCGGAATTCCTCGAGGTACGTAAGCTATTCGATTTAATGAATGCAAAGATAAAAGAAGCAGGAACTGAAAAACCAAAGATAGATGATGAATTTAAAAGATTACGAGAGGTAACAAATAATTATAGAGTTCCTAGTGATACATGTGAAAGCTATGAAGCTGTATATAAAATGCTAGCTGAATTAGATGAAGCATATCAATCTTAAAGGAGAGGCGCAATAATAAAAGGGAGTAGAGAGATGCAGCGGCAAATTTTAAAGAATAAAAATAAGATTACTGTAGTAAATGCTATCTTAATTGTTGTTGGTTTTTTAAGCAAGTGGACAGTAGGCAACATTGAGATCTTCACTTGGTCATTGGTAATTGCTTCGGTTTTAGGTGTATCTCCCATAGCTATCCAAGCATATCAGGCTTTAAGAGTTAAAGTTGTTAGTATAGATGTTTTAGTCACGATTGCTGTTATCGGTGCCTTTTTAATCAGAAACTTTGAAGAATCAGCTATTGTTACATTTTTATTCCTCTTCGGAGCTTATTTAGAGCAGCGGACCTTGAATAAAACACGTTCAGCAATAAAAGAGCTAACGGAAATGGCGCCAGAAAATGCACTCAAACTAATGGAAGATGGAGAATTCTTAGAAGTCGAAGTTGACGAAGTTGACGTAGGAGATATTTTGCTTGTTAAGACTGGTGCAAAAATCCCTGTTGACGGTACAGTTCTAACAGGAGAAGGAAGTATTAATGAAGCTAGTATCACAGGGGAATCCATTCCTGTTGCTAAGGAAAAAGGGTCAAAGGTTTATGCAGGCACAATTTTAGATAATGGTACAATTCAAATTGTCGCTGACCGTGTAGGCGAAGATACTACATTTGGTAAAATAATTGAGCTGGTAGAGGAAGCACAGGATTCAAAATCAGAAGCTGAACGCTTTATAGATCGCTTTTCAAAATACTATACTCCAGCAGTTCTTGTCCTAGCCTTCATAGTATGGTTAATATCACGAAATATTGAGCTAGCGATTACTATTTTGGTTCTAGGTTGCCCGGGTGCTTTAGTCATAGGGGTGCCGGTGTCTCACGTTGCAGGTATAGGGAATGGAGCACGTCATGGGGTATTGCTTAAAGGTAGTGAAGTAATTAGCGATTTCAGTAGGCTAGATACGATGGTGTTCGATAAGACAGGTACATTGACAGTGGGTAACCCATCAGTTGCCGAAAAAGAATATTATGGAGACAAAATAGAAGAAGCTTTAGGATATCTTGCAAGTATTGAACGTGAATCAGATCATCCATTAGCAAAGGCTGTTTTGGAGGATATAAGTGAAATTACTATATCAGTAGTGGAAGATACAGAAGTTATAAAAGGTGAAGGGATTATAGCAAGTGTAAATGGGCACAGAGTAGCGGTTGGAAATGTTGCCTTAATGGAAAGGGAGAATGTTAAAATAGATGAAAGGGCGAAAAATGATATAGCCCGTTTCGAGAAAAATGGAAACTCACTTGTATTAACTTCTGTTAATGGTGAACTAAAAGTTTTAATGGGCGTAAGAGACCAAATACGACCTGGTGTTAAAGATGACCTAATGAAGCTTAAGAAATTAAGGGTAAAGAATCTAATTGTGCTTTCAGGTGACAACCAAGGCACTGTTGATCTGGTCAGCAGCAAGTTAGGCTTAACTGAAGCCCATGGGAATATGTTACCCGAAGATAAGTCGGCATATATTAAGAAGCTAATTGAGAAGGGGCATATAGTTGCCTTTGTAGGAGATGGTGTTAATGACAGCCCTTCCCTTGCTTTAGCAAACATTGGTATAGCTATGGGAAGTGGTACGGATGTAGCGATTGAAACATCAGATGTTGTTTTAATGAATTCGGATTTTAGTCGTTTGCCACATGCCCTTGGCTTAACAAAAGCTACGGCTAGAAATATGAGGCAAAATATTATTATAGCTGTGGGGGTTGTAATGATACTATTAGCAAGCCTAATATTTAGCGATTGGATGAATATGTCAATAGGCATGCTTGTACATGAAGGAAGTATCTTAGCAGTTATTCTTAATGGCATGAGGTTATTACGTTACAAATTAAGACAATAATAGGGTATAACTTTATAAGGGATAAAACCGCGAAAGGAGAAAAGAATATGAAATCTGCAACAATTCAATTAGAAACCTTAGCATGTCCATCATGTTTGCAAAAAATTGAAGGTGCACTTAAAAGTTTGGAAGGTATCGAGAAAGATACAGCAAAAGTATCATTTAATACAAGTAAGGTAAAATTAAATTTTGATGAAGAAAAGTTATCGATCGAAGACATAGAGAATGCAATTAGTAAATTAGGTTACGAGGTTATTAAATATAAGGTAAAATAATGTTTAGCCCTGTAGTCACAGTGATTACAGGGTTTAATAATTATATATAAAAAACTATTGACATTGACGTAGCGTAAAGCTTTACAATAGTCCTTGAATAAGAGGTGAGTAAATGGAGTATAGCATAAGTAAGCTAGCAAAATTAGCAGGAGTAACTACTAGAACATTACGTTATTACGATGAAATAGGATTGCTTACACCTGTCCGTATTAGTTCAAAGGGCTACCGTATATACGGGCAGGAAGAAGTCGATAGACTACAGCAAATTCTTTTTTACCGAGAATTAGCCGTCCCTTTAGAGGAAATAAAAAGAATTTTATCCTCAGAAAGCTTTAATAGAGAAAGGGAACTACAAAGCCATTTATCTTCTCTTATTGCCAAGCGTGAACAGCTGGATATGTTAATAAGCAATGTTGAAAAATCCATAAAGGCTGAGAGAGGTGAAATAATTATGAGTGATAAGGAAAAATTCGAAGGTTTTCTAAAGAAGCTAGTTGATGATAATGAGAAGAAATACGGTGAGGAAATAAGGGCGAAGTATGGCGACAAAAGCGTTGAAAGATCCAATAAAAAAATTATTGGCATGAGAAAAGAAGATTATGAGGAATTGGAAAAATTAACAGCTGAGTTAAACCAAACATTAAAGAAAGCATGTGAAGAAGGAGACCCAGCAAGTGAGCTTGCACAGAAAGCCTGTGAACTGCATAAAAAATGGCTGTGCTTCTATTGGACTGATTACAGCAAAGAAGCCCACAAACAACTTGCAGAGACGTATGTCAACGATCCTCGTTTTACCCAATATTATGAGAACCTTGCTAGTGGGTGTGCAGAATTCCTACGAGATGCGTTAGATATTTATTTATAAAATTGGGTATATAGGTAATCATAAGATTACGAAATGGAGGTATGAAATGTTAAATAAGGAAGTTGCCAAATTACTAAAGGAGCAAATTAACAAAGAATTCTTTTCAGCATATCTATATTTGGATATGGCAAACTATTATGCAGATGAGGGTCTTGATGGTTTTGAAAACTGGTTCGTTATTCAGGCACAAGAAGAAAGAGATCATGCTATGTTAATTCGTCAATACTTACTGAATAATGGAGAATCAGTAGAGTTGATTGAAATAGCGGCTCCAAACCAGACCTATAAAGATTTTAGAGATCCCCTAGTTAAAGCTCTTGAACATGAACAGTATGTTACGGACTCTATCAATAATATTTATGAAGCAGCTCAAAACATTAAAGATTATCGCACTATGCAATTCTTAGATTGGTTTATTGAAGAACAGGGAGAAGAAGAAAAGAATGCGGATGACAACATAAAGAAATATGACCTGTTTGCAGCAGATTCAAAAGGTCTTTATATGCTAAACAGTGAAATGAATGCACGTGAATATGTTGAACCGACATTAGTACTAGAATAATTTGGATAAATAGCTCAAGGCTTAGCCCTTGAGCTATTACGATTCATCGAACTAATTCAAAGACAGTTCCTTGGTTGAAATCAGTTACGTTTGAAGATGCGTATACACCTAAATATATGCTGCTTGAGTTTCTGTTTGCACCCAAACTGACATAAAAAGCAGGCCTGGAACCAAAGTCATAATTAGGTTCAATGATACCAAAATCATTAAGCCTACAGGATGACCTTGTATCAGTATATGCCAAAACCCCCCTTGGCGGACTTACGTTTTGTTGGACAAAATCTGAAAATATAATCTTACCAGTTAAGTCCGGGATTTCATTTCCCATGTATGGTTGGACGCCGGTAAGTGCGGTGCCCCTAAATTTATCTTCACGCGGGTCATCATGGTAATAGCTTACTAAAGGCAATTCTCGAAGGGTGGAAGTTGCTATTGCCTCATCATAATAAGCTATTACTTTTTCATTATTACTAGGGGAAGCGGGGCAAACCCTAGTTGTTAAAGTAGGTAAATCTCCTTCCCATCCTCTCCAGCCTAAGTTGATAATATTTTCTGTTTCAATCCCATTTGTATACTCTTCAACAATTTGGGTTACAGGTATAGAGCTATATTCAGTGAAGGTAAAAATTGACTCAATTAGATTCTGTCCTACATTTCCTAGGTATTTAATATACTGCCCATTATCAATTATTTGAAATGAAATCCCTGGAATATTGCGGACACCCTTGACTATTACTGAAAGTGATTCCTGGAAATCAACAGGTAGTTCGTCAAAGCGAGATACTACGGGTGCAGAATTGGTAAATGCAGCTTGTTCTACATCGATCTCAATTACCTTACCTGCAATCTCTATATTATTCTGGGCCAAATTAAATGGGTCATAGCCTGAACCACCATCTCCTGTTGTTAATATGAGTTTCCCAGTTTCGGGAGAGAAGTTTAAGCTGTTGACTCCGTTATGATTGGAGAATGGTCTCCTTAAATTAAGAAGTGTTCTAAGTTGTTGAGGTTGGCCATGGGGTTCCAAAATCCATTCTTCGACTGTATCGATATGATCATATCGGGTGTTTCTATTAGTCCATTCAAGACTAAGGGTTTCAGGATCGCAAGGATCAGGAATAAAGGGCCCAGCAAGGGCACCAGGACCCTGGGTACCCGCAATTGAATAGTGAAGGTAGAATAAGCCGTTGATATTAAATTCAGGATGAAATGCTAGGCCTAACAATCCCCGCTCATCATAACCCCCTTCAAAGATACCTGATACTCGATGACTTATGTCTAAAAAGCTTTCAATAACTCCGTCTCTGATACACAATATTTCTCCTACCTGGGTTGCGATAAACAATCTTTCGACTGATTCGCCAGGAAGTATCGCTGTTTTTAAAACAGTTGGTAAATTTATGTTATTTACAATCGGTCTTAACCCGGCGCTTATTCTTTCCACTTTATATTGCCTTCCTTTCTTTTATGATTTCATCTATTGTAAAACTATGATTAGAGAACAGCTTTTATGTTTATATAAAAATTATAGAAAATTTTAGAAAAAACGGTTGACATTACTGTCTAATGCTGTTAGACTGATGCTGGTCTAATGACATTAGACAGGAGGTGTATACTATGGAGAAATATAAACTGGGGGAAATGGAGCAAAAGTTTGCTGATCTAATCTGGGAAAATGAACCGATTACTTCCAGAGAGCTTACAAAGCTGTGCGCTGAAAGCTTTGATTGGAAACGATCTACTACCTATACTATGCTAAAACGTCTTTGTGACAGGGGAATCTTTGTTAATCAAAGGGGGCTAGTAAGATCCTTGATGACAAGGGATGAATTCTTAGCAGGACAGGGTGAAAAATTCCTTGAAGAATCCTTTGGAGGTTCACTGCCAAATTTTTTAGCGGCTTTCACTCGCCGTAAGAAATTAAGTGATAAAGAGATTGATGAAATTCAGAAACTGATCAATGAGCATAGGGAGGGATAGGATTGATTGAACAATTATTTTTACAGATACTCAATATGAGTATCATCGGGGGTATTGTTATACTTTTTATATTGGTATCAAGACTTTTTTTGAAGAAAGTACCGAAGATCTTTTCTTATATCCTATGGTCTGTAGCGCTGTTAAGGCTATTAGTTCCATTTTCATTTGAAAGTATGCTAAGCCTTATACCTATTAATCCGCGACCGATTTCAAATGAAAGCCTTTATGTAGCTCAGACCAATATAGGGGGGATATCAGGTCAAGAGATCACAATCAGTCCAAACCTTACTACGGCGAACCTAGCTGAACCTGTTAATCCTATGCAAACATTTATTTCTATAGGTGCAATGCTGTGGATAGCAGGTATATTTTTATTACTTATTTACAGTTTATTCACTCTTTATAGATTAAAAGGTAGATTAGCAAGTTCGGTACATGAAAAAGACAATATATACATTTCCCATGAAATAGATATGCCTTTTGTTTTAGGTTTAATTCGCCCCAAGATATACTTGCCCGTATCCCTATCAGAATCTGAAAGAGATTACATTGTGTTGCATGAACAAACTCATATCAAAAGGTTCGACCATGTATTTAGAATAATTGGGTATTTAGCTCTGTTAGTTCACTGGTTTAATCCTTTGGTTTGGATTGCATTTCACGTTAGTGGCAAGGATATGGAAATGTCATGCGACGAGTCGGTTATAAAAGCATTTGGAGATAAGGTGAAAAGCGACTATTCGATATCATTGTTGTCACTGGCAACTGGAAGAAGAAACATTGGAGTAACTCCTCTTGCCTTTGGAGAAGGGGACACCAAAGGCCGGGTGAAAAATGTTATGAACTATAAGAAGCCGATGTTTTGGGTTATCATAATAGCCTTGATATTTGTAATAGTTCTATCCTTCGGATTATTAGCAAATCCAAAGAACGAAGGCTTAACTGTAGAGCAATATGCAGAAAATTATGTTCAACAAGTTATAGAAGAATATGAGAATGCTGAATACCAGAACTTCAAAGTAGTTGATCATAAGATAACATCTTTAGATAGAATAGCTGTCTTTGATGAAATATTCAACCACCCCATCGAATTATGGTTACTTGAGTATAGGATAAAGCCGGATAAGATTGAAAATGTCATGCTTGCAGGGGGAATGAACGAGATTGATGGGTGGATTACAGAAGACAGCAGTATGGGTAAACCTGTGATGGTCTTTTCATATGATAAGAAGGTGTACGATCATATAGGTATAATATGGACAGGTGAAATGGGGGAAACCCTATCCGGAAACGAGATTGCCCTTAGACAATTACTCGAATCTAAAGGTTATTTACCTCACGAAACATTTGAAGGTAAACATGCATTAGTAAAGTTTAATCTTTCTACAGGCGAAACATGCCAAGCTCTTTTATCCAAACCAGTTAGGCAAGGGGATGATGGTATATGGTGTGTAGAAAGATGGATGGATGGAAACGGATCAATCTATTACAGCGATCCTATGGTTAACACTACATTATCGGAATATTATACGGAATTACAAGAACAGTGCGATCAGGGTCATAAACCCTGGCTTTTAGATCTAAGCCAAGTTGCCATGGACTTTATATACAGATCTTTGGGTCAGAGTCAGGACAGTGGAATATTAGAATTAATCGATAATGCAAGAGTAGAGGACTTCCTTCAAACACCGACAAGTGCATATATAGGGTATATATATAATTTTGCGGATTCATATCCAGATATGTTCCACTTTGATCCCGTTGAATGGATAACGCTAGATGATACTGACCGTCTAGAGGATCTTGGAATAGGACCACAAGATATGCCTAACGGATACTATATCCATAACCCCATAGAGGATATCTTTAGTTTTAAAGTTAATGAAGACACGGAATATAATTTCATTGATTGGGGTAATGATTTTGTTGGAATTGATCAAGATAGATTTTACAGTACCAAAGACAAGCAAGAATTCATTCGCTATCTAGATACATATTCTGATAGGGCGGCTAAAGTACCCTTCGTGATAGAAACAAAAGATGGTTATGTGACTAGTATCACCGAACAGTTTGTAAATTAGTTAAAAAATTTTAAGAGGGACAATCGGCATGATTGTCCCTTAATATAACTATTGCAGCTTATTATCGCTTCTTATTATCCCGTCACCTGCAATATTGCTTTTTGAATCTATTAAATGATCCATCCCTCTTACTAGAGTGTCATCTTCAAGCACACTATATAAGTGATATCCCAAGTCTTCCCTTGTTAAAAGAACTT
>JAAYSU010000126.1 GCA_012523915.1 Clostridiales bacterium | reverse complement strand
TATTTTCGACTATATTTATAGGTATGGGTTCATACTGTCTACCTAGCTTTGCGGAGATTGATTTTGCCTTATTTGTAGCATTTGTAATTGCAAGGTTTAAAGCCCTATTATAATACAATTCGATATCAGAAAGCTCGAATGATATTAAATCAACTATATTTGCTCCAGCCTTTACGGCACTATCGATTATAAGTCCAATTCGATTAATATCTTTTGTTCTTATCTCAAATATGTTTACTACTGAGTAGCCTTTGTCTATACGATTTCCATTTTCAAAATCATACAACCTATTTATGTTATATTGAAAGGTTTTAATATTCGTAATCCCCATTTTAGAAAGTTCTTGAAGCACAGCCTGGCTTTTTTCACTGTTTTCAGCTTGTATTTCAATTAAGTTATTTCCCTCTGTTTGAACCCCTAGACGTATAACTGCTAGGTCAGGACTAGCGGTTATTTCCCCTCGGCCAATTAGGGTCATGCTGAAATAATTTAATTGCTTAGACATGGTTATTCCTCCATTAAATAAGTAAATGAATAATTATTTTTAATCTTTTCAAACTACTAATAACTTTACGTTAAAGGAGCAGATTTATGTCTAAAAGATTAATATGTTCAAGGTGTAACTCAAATAGTTTTGAAATTAAGTATGAGGCTACATATGTTTACTCATATTTATTAGATTCCGATGCGCCTGGCCTTAAAAATAGGGAGGAATTCTTATCATATATGTATGATAATAGGGAACAGAAATCTTCTAAACAATATATTGAATGCAGGTCATGTAAAACCAGGTATCCTTGCTATTATACTGAATGGAAAGATGATATAAGTGTTGAGGGTTTACAAAGAATAATAGATCAACAGTTTTAAACAGATAATTTGTCAATGTTTTTAAGAGTAATTGCGATAGCATCGGTGATTATCCAATCTATTGTATTATTAGGAATGCCACATCCCAGTAGAGCGTAGAAAACAAGTGGGCTATCTTGCTTAATATCTTTTAAAATGTCAGCTGAGTTGCTTTCTTCAATTTCACTGTACTTTTTATAATTATCTAAAACAAATGTAGATATAATTGCAAAAATACATTTGCTAATTGCCCTCTTTATTCCATAACCTTGTAGTTCAGAGTAATATTCATTAAGGTATTCATCTGCGAATGACATTACATTATCAAGATTAGTTAGAGGTTTATACAGCATTTTAATACCTACTTTCAAATAGATTTAATATATAATATGCAGTAATATAAATAGGTGATTAAACAAAAGACACCTTCCTAAAAAGGATGGTGCCCCTTGTTGTAATATTAACTTTATTATTTAATGGAGAATTTTAGTTGAGAATCTTTTTAACTATGTCTAAGTCATTGTTTTGAATGATACCTGCAAGTAAAGGTTTCTTTTCAGCCTTTTTATTGTAGCTAGAAATAGCCTTGTCAACGAGGGAGAGGCTCTTCTCATTAATGTCATCATTTTTCTTGCCATTGAAATATACTACTAGGCTTTTATAGTAGGATCCTAAATTCTTTCTTGGGTCTTGAAGAACTACTCCGCCTTTCTTTACGGCTTCTTTAGCTTCTTCTAGAACCTTATAGCTGGTACCGTCTTCCAGGTAGTTTACCTCAAACTTTCCTGAATAATAATCTTTTACCTTACTATTGTTTGTTACTATAACTTTTTTCACTGGAATTACCCCCTTTTCATTTTTTTTTCACGTTTTCTAACTTTCTAATATCATCTTATGTTTATACTTGGATTCACTGCAATAACAAAAAAAGTAAAAAGAGTAAGCTAACTAAAATGGTTTACAGTTTTATCATTAGCTAAAGTAAACTTCATAATTGCTTATAAACTATATCTATAAAAACTTTAATTCACTATTTATAGGAAAAATAAAAACAAAAGACACCTGCCTAAAAAGGTTGGTGCTCTTTGTTGTAATATTAATTATATTATTTAATGGAGAATTTTAATTAAGAATTTGTTTCACCACGTCTAAGTCATTGTTTTGAAGTATACCTGCTAGCAAAGGTTTTTTTTCTGCCTTCTTGTTGTAACTTGCAATAGCCTTGTCAATAAGGGAAAGACTTTTTTCATAAATTTCGTCGTTTTTCTCTTTACCGAAATAGATTACTAAGCTTTTATAGTAAGATCTTAAATTCCTGCTTGGGTCTTGAAGTATTGCCCCACCTTCCTCTATAGCTTCTTTAGCTCTTTCTAAGACTTTGAAGCTGGTTCCGTCTTCGATGTAATCTACTTCGAACTTATCTGAATAATAGTCTTTTACCTTACTATTGTTAGTAACTATAATTTTTTTCAACGAGATACCCCCTTATTTTAATAATTACTTAATTCCTGGCATCATTTTACGTATATATTTCGATTCACTGCTATAGTAAAAAATCAAAAAAGGATAAGATGAGTTTATATTTTTAATAAAAAATATAGGCAATAAAGTTGGCTTGAGATTGACTGGAAAAAGTATCTAACATATACTTAAATTGATAGGTTATTGAAAGTAATGGGAGTATGGTGGTATTATGAAAATAGGTACATTCGCTAGAAAATTTAAATTAAATCCTAGTACAGTAAGATACTATATAAACAGTGGTTTGATAGTACCCGATAGAGAAGGCGGTCAATATGTGTTTAATAAAGACTGCATTCAAGACATGGAAAAAATCCTAAAGTACAAAAAGTATTATTTTTCTTTGGAGGAAATAAGGCTTCTTTTTTTCTTAGAGAAGGCCTCACGATTCAAAGACGAAATAGTATTAGGAGTATGTGCTGACATATTAAAGAATAGAAGAGATAAACTTATCGAGCAGAGAGACCAACTGAATAATATTATTGATGATTTAAATATAGAAATTGAGAATTTACCATCAACCCCAAATAAAGAAGCAGAAGATATTGGCATTGTTTATTCATTCATTCCTTTTCTTTATTGTCCATACTGTCAGATTCCACTTAAATTAGATTCGGCAAATTTATATAACGGTGGTATTCAAAAAGGTTTACTTTGGTGTGAATGTGGATACAAAGCAACAATTGATAATGGAATTGTACTTTGTAAGGACTATGATGATGAAACCCCATTTAAAGCTTTTGAAAATGTGAATTCAATAATTGCTATGAAGCAACAATTCAGTGCTACATACAGACTACTAATATCACAAACATATCTTTATATGTACAACAAGATTGCTAATAAACTTGAAGAATCAAGACATATAATGGCTGGACCCTTTACACTGAATTTTTTATTAGAATCATTAGAAAAGCTTGGTGAGGATCATATCTACATAATTTTTGATCCATCCTTAAAGAGGATTAATAAGTTAAAGAAGTATTTAGCCCTGAGTAATTATAAAATAATATTTATAGCAGGAAAAGCCGAAGAATTACCAATTAAGCATTCTACAATAGATATTTACATAGACGATTACTCAACTACAAACTCCATGTTTACATATAATACTTTTAATACAGAACATATCTCACCATTGCTAAAGAATAATGCAGAAGTAGTAGGAATTTTTACAACATATCTAAATTCCCCCAAAAGTATTAATAACTTCAAACAAAGCCATCCTGGATTTGACCCAAGTAAAATGGCCTTAGGTACTCTTAAGCACCATTGGTCAGAGAATGGTGTACGTATCAATGATGTAAAACTTATTGGCAAGACTACGCCCAAGGAAATTCATTATCCTCAAGATGAAATTGGAGAATGGGTGGAGGTACATGGATATAGAGCAAAAAAAATAAGTAAGAAACCTATCTCTTGAAGTAGATAAGTGATTTTGGTAATATAGGTATATGTGCTTATTAAATTTACTTTAAGATGGGAGAGAATCATGTTTAAGTTGCCGACATATATAGAGCCGGATTTTAGTCAAGAAAGATTTGTTAATTCACCAGATGCAAGTATCGAAATAGTAAAGGAAAAAGGAATAGCTCCTGATAATTATCATGCAACTTCAGTTTTCCCGGAATACTTTAAAATAAATGGAGAATGGCTTATAATGCCTCAAGCAAGGATGGATTGCGTAGCTGTAATAAATCAAGACGGTAGCTTAGAGGCTAAAGAATTTAGAAGACTAGAAATAGGCGATAAAGTTATTACAGGAAGAAGCGATGATGGTTCAGAAGGTATATATTTATATACAGATGGATTCAAATGCGAAGAATGTGAAATAGATGCTTTTTCTTTTAGAAGCTGCAGAACTAGAGAGACATCTTTTGGACAAGACTATGAGAATCTTGCTGAATTATTAAAATACGAAAAGGAAAATGGCTATATAGTATGGGTTTTGGGTCCTGCATCAATATTCGATGAAGGTTCAAGAAAAGCCATGGAATATATTGTTGATAACGGATATGCTCATGCTATCTTCGGTGGAAATGCGGTTGCAACCCATGATATCGAGTGCGCACTTTTTGGAACAGCTTTAGGACAAGATGTTATCACACGCGAACATAGACGTAATGGCCATTACAATCATATTGATGCAATAAATATGATTAATAGAGCTGGATCAATAAAAGAAGGTATTAAGGAATATAATATTGACAATGGTCTGATGTATGCATGCGTTAAAAACAATATCCCGTATGTTTTAACAGGCTCAATAAGAGATGACGGTCCTTTGGTTGGAGTCATTAATGATATGTCAAAAGCGCAGGATGAAATGCGCAAGCATACTAAAAAAGCCACTACTGTAATTTGCTTAGCTACACAGCTACATACTATAGCAACGGGTAATTTAACTCCTTCCTACACAGTAATAGACGGTAAAGTTAGACCTGTTTTTATATATGCCGTGGATATTTCAGAATTTGTACTTAATAAATTAAGGGACAGGGGTACATTAGAAGTGACAACAATAGTATCAAACATCCATGATTTCCTATTTAAACTCACATCCAAAATATGAACATTAATATAACATGATTGGACTTTTATTAGGGTATCTGTCTATGATACCCTTTATTTATTGATAAATTATTGACTATTATTGTCTAAAGTTGTATTTTAACTATTATATAAGGGGTGTTGCAGTATGAAGCGGTTAATATTAACTATAATAATTATTACATTTGTATTTTTTACAGATGCTTCTATAATTGCGAATGCCAAAACTCCTGATTTCTACAAGATGGTTGAAGGGCATGGTTCAGTCATGCTAATTATTAATCCTAATACAGGGGAGATTCTATATGCCAATGAATCTGCTTCAGATTTCTATGGTTATTCCATTGGAGAACTTCAATCTATGTCGATTTCTGAATTAAATGTCTTATCTGAAGTAGAGATATTTTCTGAAATGCAAGATGCAACCAAGGAAAATAGAAACTATTTTGTGTTCAAACATAAAATATCCAGCGGTGAAATTAAGACTGTTGAAGTTTTTTCTTACCCTTATTATGACGGTGAACAGGAACTCCTTTTTTCTATTATTCATGATATTACAGAAAGAGTTTTGATTGAAGAAAGAGAGAATGAAATTACTTTAGCTTTTATCACTTCGCTAGCTATAGTAATTATCTTCTTAATAATTTTTTCTATAATGCAGAAGAGAAATAATAGAAAGCTAAAATTAATGAATGAAGAAATAAGGAATTATAATGAATTACGCACAACATTCATAAATGCTTTGGATGATCTGATCTACTTAAAAGATTCCAATTTTAAATATGTCCTTATAAATAAAGCAGTAGCTAAGTTTTATAATAAGGATGAATCTCAAATAATTAACCATGACGATTTTGATATATCAGTAGCAGAATTTGCTCAAAAGCGTAGAATAACTGATATTAAGGTCATTGAAAAGACAACTAAGGCTGTAGATGAAATCGAATGGCAAGATAGAATCTATAAAACAATCAAGTTCCCTATAAAACTACTAGATGGAGAAATCGGTATCGGTGCATATGTTAGAGACGTAACAGAGGAGTACAAGGACCAAAAAATAAAAGATAAAACCTTGCAAAGAAATATGATTCTAATGATGGATGTAATGACTAAGGATTTTGAAACTACCGAAGAACAACTGGACTTTGTACTGCATGAGTGTTTAAAAATAACAGAAAGTCATTATGGATATATTTATCTATACGATAAAGAAGGCAAAGAATTTATTTTAAACTCCTGGACAAAAAATGTAATGCCTGATTGCAGCATCATTGATAAAAAGACAGTATATAAGCTTGAAAAAACGGGTATATGGGGAGAAGTAGTGCGGCAAGGAAAGCCTATTGTTGTAAATGATTTTGATGCGCCTAATAGCTTAAAAAAAGGTTATCCAGAGGGCCATGTAATAATACATAAATTTATGAGTATTCCCGTCATTATCTCAAATAGAATTGTTGCAGTTGTGGGATTGGCAAACAAAAAAGAGGACTATACTGATAATGATGTATATCAGATTGTTGCTTTGATGAACGGAGTCTGGAATGCTAAGGAAAGAAGAGAGGCATTAATTGATTTAAAAAGAGAAAGAAAGAAGTATCTGCAGACATTGCTGTCAATTGGAGATGCTGTTATAGTAGTAGACAAAAACGGAAAGATAGAAATGCTAAACGAAATAGCACAGAAATTAACCGGTTGGGACGATTCTGAAGCAATTGGCAAGCACTATATTGAGGTTTTCAAACTCTCCTGTCATCATGTGCAGACGGCGATAATAGATCCAGTTGAAGAAGTTTTTAAAACTGGAGATACTCATATTATAAGTGACTATGCCCTAATGACCTCTAGGTATGGAACAAAATATTTCATTGAAGACAGTGCTTCGCCTATAAAGGATGAAGCGGGCAATATAAAAGGAGTTGTCTTAGTTTTTAGAGATGTTACTGAGAAAAAGATTCAAAGAGATAGAATTGAATTTTTGAGTTACCATGACTCACTAACAGGAGTATATAATCGCAGATTTTATGAAGAAACAATAAGGAGACTAGACAATGCCAAAGTATTTCCTTTAACAATTATTATGACTGATATTAACGGATTTAAATTTACAAATGATCTATACGGTCACTCAGTCGGTGATAAGTTATTGAAGAGCTTTGCAAATATATTAAAACAAGAGTGTAGGAATGATGATCTAATTGCCAGAATAGGTGGGGATGAATTTATTATCATACTTCCTGACGTAGGTAAAGAATACGCGGAAGATATCGTAAATAGAATAAAAAAAGCAGTCAGTAATACTCAAATAGATAAAACTATTTTATCTGTATCAATCGGATTCGCAAGCAAAACACATCTAGATGAATCTATAGAAGATATATATAAAACAGCCGATGAAAACATGTATCGTGACAAACTAATGGAAAAGAAGAAATACGAAATTAAACTAATTGACCATATTAATTCATTATTTAATGATATAAAGAATGAAGAAACACACAGTGAAAATGTATGTAAACTATCTAAAAAAATCGGCAAAACGATGAATTTAAGTGAGAGAGAATTGGATGTGCTAGAATTAGCAGCTCAATTTCACGATATAGGTAAAGTAGCTATTGATTCTAAGTTATTAGAAAAAACCACTCCTTTAAATAATAATGAGTTAAGGCAATTAAAAAGACATCCCCATCTTGGCTTTACAATATTAGTTAACTTAACCAGCTACATAAATATATCTGAAATTGTTTTATGTCATCATGAGAGGCCTGATGGCAAGGGCTATCCTAATGGTTTAAAAGATGCCGATATCCCTTTGGAATCTAAGATTATAAGTGTTGCTGAAGCATACGATGTTATGACAAGTGAATTTAGCTATAAAAAAAGAATGACTAAAGAAGAAGCGATTAAAGAACTTATTCGAAACTCAGGCACTCAGTTCGACAAATCAGTTGTTGAAGCTTTTATTGAATCCTTGTAATTATAAACTATTTTTCCATCGATAATTGTGTATAATGTTTTGGTAAATACCTCCATAGGATTGCCGTCAAAGATTGCTATATCGGCATCCTTTCCTTTTTCTATGCTCCCAACCCTGTCTGATACATTACATATTTCTGCCGCATTTATAGTTATAGCCTTAAGTCCTTCACGCATATCCAAACCTTCTTTAACGGCTAGTCCAGCGCATACGGGTAAATATTGTAATCTTGATACAGGATGATCTGTAGTAATCGTTACTTTAATACCTTCTTTTGCTAGGATTCCAGCCGTCTTAAAATCCATGCTTCGTACCTCTATTTTAGTTCTTGTACTTAGAGATGGACCTATTATTGCTGGAAAACCTGATTTCCTAATTTCATCTTTAACTAAATGTCCTTCTGTACAGTGATCCAGGGTAATATTCAAATCGAACTCTTTGGCAATACGAATAGCTGTTAATATGTCATCAGCTCTATGCGCATGTACTTTTAAAGGAATCTTCTTTTTTAATACAGGTAACCAGCATTCTTTATAAAAGCTTTGCTCGAAGGGGATACCCTCTTTTTCAGCTGCATTATTTTCTTGTTGGTATTGTTTTGCTGTAAATAATTCTTCTCGTAACATAGCAGCTATACTCATTCTTGTAGTAGGCATCTTGCCGTTTTCTTTATAGGTCGTCTTTGGATTTTCACCAAATGCAACTTTCATTGCTGCAGGTTCAAGAACTATCATATCATCTACAGAGCGGCCATTAGTTTTAATGAAAGCAAATTGTCCACCAACAACATTTGTACTGCCGGGTCCTACCATTACAGATGTAATTCCAGAACAAATTGCATTGTGAAAAGCAGGATCCATAGGGTTAATACCATCTATTGCTCTAATATATGGGGTAATAGGATTTGACATTTCGTTACAATCATCACCCTCAAATCCCTTTTTCTCTTCTGTTATGCCAATATGGCTATGTGCATCTATTAAACCGGGTAGTACCCAGCAATCTTGAGCATCTATAACTTCAGTGAGGGCTTTGTCATCTATATCAATTTGTGCATCAACTTTAACAATTCTGCCCTTATCTATCAAACCCGATCCGAGCATATAATCTTTATCACCCATTGTAAATATTTTGCCGTTCTTAATTAGTAACATCACTAACTCCTAATCAATAAAATATGATTAGTATTATTTACGAAAAAACAAGAAGTAGTTTTCACTACCTCTGTTCTGTTTAAATTAATTATTATTCTGTTCGTTTCTAGTATTTTGGGGATTGTTCTTTGTATTCTGTTTTGTGTTTTGCTTATTCCTTTGCTCGTTTCTTGTCTGCTTAGTCTGATTTCTATTTTCGTTCCTGTTTTCATTTCTGGTATTTTCCATAAAATCACCTCCTGTGACTTAATATTTGCATATATCTTTTTTACTATTCATTAAAATAATAAATATTTTACATAATTGTTTTAAAAATTTTATTTATTTTGTTTCTAATTGTCTTTTGTCGCTGTAATAATATAAGATTTTAAGTCTACGCATAAATATGCATGTTGTTATATTCATTATTCCATAATTTAAATACTAATTTTGTCAAAATAAAAATCTTGAACAGAGTCAATGATCGAACTAATTATTGCAAAGAATAGCATAATATTAAGCGGTATCAGTATATTTTTATCTATTTACACCACAATTTAATGGAAGCGAAATACTACGGAAAGGAGTGGTTTATAGGCTATAAAGAATGCATAAATATGCGGTTTATTAACGAAATATTAAAGAAAGGAGGGAAAATGATAGAAATATGAGTATTAATAAGAATAAAATACTAGCTTATATTATTTGTCTAACACTCATATTTAGCAGCTTTAGCGGATTTACTTACGCCACAGATCATACAGACCCTGACACTGTAACTTACTCAGAAACCACTACACCAAGTGCCATTGAGACTATACCGAAAGATAATACTACTGAAGAAGAAACTACAAGTTCTTCTGCCATATCTGAAAATGATACAATTCCTGAAACACTTGAAGATTCCATTCCAACCGAACCAAATAATACCGATCCAGATATTAAAAATCAATCCGAGGCTCCAAAACAAACAACCGATGGAGCAATTACCACACCTGGGATTATAACAATTGGAGAAATCTATGAGACAACAGACGCAGAAATAGTTACACTTTCCGAAATACCAACTACAGATGACATGACTTTCTACACAGACACAGAAATTTTTGAGCTGGATTTAAAATCCGATAATGATATTACTTTGGTAGAATACGCATGGTATTACGAAGAACAATTATACATGGCAATGGTTGAGTCTAATCATAAAAATCATGTAATAACTAAAATAGAAATAGATAATCAAGAATTTTTAGATGAAAATGTGAGAATGAAGACAGCAAAGAACAAATCTACGCAATTAGAAGTAATAGATCCGGATGGTAATAAAGAATCATTTGAAAATAGTTGTAAAGATGATGAAACTAGATGGGTAGTATTTAATCTATCTAACTTAGTCCTTAATGGGACCCATAATCTCACAGTCAAAGTAGTAAGAGGTGAAGGATATAATGTTTCAGGTGAATTTGATATAAAAGTACAAAGTACTTTGAAATATGATGGTAATGGGGCAACGTCTGGCACTATGGATTCTAGGGTTGAGTTTATTGGTAAAAAATTTACCCTAGATCAAAATGAATTTGAGAAAACCGGTTATAGATTTATAGGATGGAACACAGAACCAGATGGTAGTGGAAAGTCTTATGAAGATGAATCATCATTTAGAATGCCCAACCATGATGTTACTTTATACGCACAGTGGGAGAAGGTTTCTTGTAAGCTTTATACAGTAACATTTGTAGCAGGAGATAATGGTAGCCTAGAAGGTGAAACTGTATTTGCTGATATACTAGAGGGGACATCGTGGAGTGAAGCTGTTAAAGAACCGGAAGCGATAGCTAATAAGGGTTATAAATTCAGTAAATGGGATCCGGAACTCCCTGATGCGGTTACAGAGTCAGCGACTTATACAGCTATCTTTGTAAAAGACAAAAGTGAATGGCATACAATAACATTTGAAGCAGGGGAAAATGGTAGTTTAGAAGGAAAAACAATATTTAGAAAAATATTGGATGGCACTCAATGGAGTGAAGCAGTGACCGTACCGAATCCTAAAGCAAAGAAAGGTTATATGTTTGTTGGCTGGAGCCCAGAATTGCCTTCTGAAGACGCGGAAATAACCGAAGATGCTAGCTATACAGCTATTTTTGAAAAGGCAAGCAAAGGGCATACGGTAACATTCAAAGCAGGCAAAAATGGATGGCTAGAAGGTAAAACTGAATTTAAAAATATAAAACATGGAACTTCATGGGACGAGGCAATAAATGTACCGACACCCAAAGCTAAGAAGGGTTATATGTTTGATTACTGGAAGCCAAGTTTTCCTGATAAAGTTAAAAAGGATGGAATCTATACAGCTATCTTCGTTAAATGCCATACAATTAAATTTGAAGCGGGAAAAAATGGATGGCTAGAAGGAGAAACTGTATTTAGAAACATCCGACATCAAACCCCCTGGAATGACGCGGTGAAAGTTCCAAGTCCTAAAGCGAATAAAGGCTACGTGTTCGTAGGTTGGAGCCCAGTATTACCTTCTGAAGATGATAAAGTAATAAAGGATACAACCTATAAAGCCATTTTTGAAAAAGAAAAGTATACAATAAAATTTGAAGCAGCAGAAAATGGTAGCCTAGAAGGTAAAACGAAATTCACAGATATACTTTATGGGACCTATTGGAGTTGCGCAATAAAAGATGCACCCACACCAGTACCTGATCCAGGTTATAAGTTTGCCGGCTGGGAGCCAGGATTGCCTTCGGAGTATTCTAAGGTAAAAACTAGTGCAACCTATACAGCAAAGTTCGTAAAAGATGAAAGGATGTGGCATACAGTAACTTTTGTGGCAGGAAATAATGGTAGCCTAGAAGGGGAAACAGTATTTACAGATATATTGGATGGTAGTGTATGGAGCGAAGTTATAACAGTGCCGGCTATAAAAGCTAAGAGCGGTTATAAGTTCAGTAGATGGGATCCAGCATTACCTGATAAAGAATCACCTATTACTACAAGCACAACCTTTACTGCTATATTTTCAAAAGTAAAAAGATCGAGTAGAAGCTCAAGTACAACAAATATAATTTTAAATAAAGAAGACCACATTGCATATATAGTAGGATATCCCGATGATACAGTTAGACCTGAAAGATATATAACCAGAGAAGAAGTGGCGGCTGTTTTCTATAGGCTATTAACTGAATCATATAGAAATAGTAATAAGACAACATTGAATAACTTCTCTGATGTAGATTCTACAAGATGGTCTGCCAAGCATATAAGTACACTAGCAGCTTGTGAAATAATTTTCGGTTATGCTGATGGGACCTTTAGACCTTCAGAATATATTACAAGAGCGGAGCTAGCAACAATTGCTTCAAAATTTGATGATTTAAAACCCTTTACTGCTGATAATTTCAGCGATATTAAAGGACATTGGGCAAACTATTATATAAACTCGGCATGTGAAAAAGGCTGGGTTAATGGGTATCCAGACGGTACCTTCAGACCTGATATGCCGATTACAAGGGCTGAATTCATGACTCTTGTAAACAATGTTCTTGATAGGAGAGTGTCTAAAGAAAACATTTTAGATGGATGCAGACAGTTTAAAGATCTCTCAGAAGGTGCATGGTACTATGAAATAGTTCATGAGGCAGTTAATTCTCATTATTATACAAGAGAAGAGTCGACAGCTAGTGAAGTATGGACGGAAATATTCCACCCTGAATTAGACCTGTAAATTGTTGATAGGATGTAGTGCCCCATTAAAGGAATAATGGGGTACTATTTTTTGTAAGCAAGTAATCTCCAGGCTATTCTAAGCATAATAATAATTAAGGAAAGGAGTATCGAAATGGATAATATATTATCATTTATTAGGCCCGAACTATTTATTTTAGTCATTTTCCTTTATTGTTTAGGCTTATTTTTAAAGCTTTGGAGTGGATTTAAAAGAGAATGGAAGATTCCCTACATATTACTTGTAGTAAGCTTTATTATGACATTATTTTATATGGCTATATTTCTTGGAGAGGGATTTAGCGGTTCGGTTGTTATAGCATCGGTTATAGAATCTGTATTAATTGCGGCTGTGGCGGTATTTGGAAATGAACTCATAAAGCAGTTTACAGTAAAAAGGTTTGAATAGATAACCACCTCCTTAAATACGATAATGCCTTGAAAAAGAATTATATAATTATATTTTAATAATAGATACATAGTTTAATAGTGGGAATTCTTTATTAAACACTGGTTTTTAGTGTTTAAATATCATATAATATAGCTTATTAATTAAATTTGTTAAAAAATATTAACAAATTATTATTAATGATGTATAATCTATTATTGAATATGATTATTTTATAACATTCCATTCATTGAAATATATGGTATCGATGTTTAAGGAGGTTAGTGACATGAAAACAGTTAAGCAAAAAGTAATGGCTAAAGGTCTAGATATGGCACTTAATTATTTAGATCAAGATATTGAAAAGAATATGCCTAAGCTTGTTGATTGGGTGGAAAAATTTGATATCAACAACAGTATAAAACCACAGCTTGATGTAGTAAAGCCAATAATACTCAATAAAGATAGTGTTTGGCACAAATATATTTTAAAAATTTGGGATCAAGTTGACAGAGATGTTCTAAAAAAATTCTTTATTAATTTTATTCTCTACAGTAACGTTGAAGGTAATTCTAAACGTAAAGAACTTATGAAAACACATGATTGTAATATACCTTGGGCAATTCTTTTCGACCCCACATCCGCATGTAATCTTAAATGTATAGGCTGCTGGGCATCAGAATACGGTAATAAACTAAGAATGGAATATGATACATTAACCGATATAGTAAGGCAGGGTAAAGAGCTTGGCACATACATGTTTATATTCTCAGGAGGAGAACCCCTGGTTCGCAAAGATGACATAATCAGACTTTGTGAAGAACATAATGAGTGTCAATTCCTTGCATTTACTAATGGTACATTAATAGATGAAAAATTTGCTGACGAGATGTTGAGAGTTAAGAACTTCATCCCAGCAATTAGTATAGAAGGCTTTGAAGAAGCAACTGATAGGCGCAGAGGTGAAGGAACATTCAAATCAGTTGTAAGAGCCATGGATATTTTAAGAGAGAGAAAATTGCCATTTGGCGCATCTGCCTGTTATACAAGTGAAAATTACGAAGCTATTGCAAGCGAAGAATTCTTTGATTTCTTAATCGAAAAAGGCTGTTTGTTCACATGGTTATTTACATATATACCAGTTGGAACAGACGCAGTACCAGAATTAATGGTTAAACCCGAACAAAGAGAACACATGTATCATAAGATTAGGGAATACCGCTCCACCAAACCTATGTTCACAATGGATTTCTGGAATGATGGAGAATATGTAGACGGATGCATTGCAGGAGGAAGAAGCTATATTCATATAAATGCTAATGGAGATATTGAACCTTGTGCATTTATTCATTATGCCGATACAAATATATATAAGCACACTTTATTGGATGCATATAAATCGCCCCTATTCCAAGCTTACCGTAAGAATCAACCCTTTAACTGTAATCCACTAAGACCTTGTCCTTTACTTGACAATCCAGAGAAGTTGAAGGAGATCGTATTAGAGTCTGGGGCCCAGTCTACTGACTTGAAGAGCCCCGAGGATGTATGTGATTTAACAGGCAAATGTGTTGAAAGAGCTAAAGAGTGGGCAGTTACCGCGGATAGGATTTGGCAAGAAGCTCAGAGCACAAAATGTGAAGGAGCTTCATGTGCAAAATAAGTAATGATATTAATAGGGGACAGGCGAGGGATTTGCTTGTCCCTTTTATATTGGGGCAAGTTATTGATTTTTTATATATTTAGGTATATAATCATATCACAACCAAATCTTTCCATATGGCTGGAAGAAGGAGGAATATTATGGAGTCTACTAACCTCATTATACGCGAATCAGAATTTTCTGATTGCAGACTGTTTGCAGAATGGGAGAAGAAACAGTATATTTTAGATAGTTTCACAATATCCCAGGGACGTGATTATGAGGAGGTTACTAAAGAATTTGTGATAAGATCATTAGATAAAGATAAACTACAGTTTACTATAATATATAGAGAAGAAGATTTGCCTATTGGTCGCATATATATAAGTCGCATCGATCCCTATGCTGATTCGCTTGATATTACTAGGATATATATCGGTGAAGAAGACTATCTTGGAAAAGGTCTGGGGGAAGAAGCAATGCGCCTATTACTAGAATATTGCTTTATTAACCTCCATACCGAGCGTGTAACATTAGATCATCTGCCTCATAATCAGCGGTCAGCATCCCTTTTTAAGAAACTGGGCTTTGTTTATGAAGGAGTTATGCGCAATTCCGGCAAAAAGGATGGAAAATATGTGGACTTACATCTTATGTCTATGCTAAGGGCAGAATACTTTGAAAAATTAAGAAGTATAGAATAATAGGTATAATATATAATTGAGGGTTTTAAAACCCTTTTTTTATTATCCTTATTGACAAAATCACTTTAGTGAAGTAGTATGGAGAAGTGATGCATTGCGAAAGGGGTGCTGATGTGAAACTTTATAATAAAATAACTCCTGAAGGGACAAAGGACCTATTATTCAGGGAATCAGATACAAGAAAAAAGGTGATGGACACTTTACGTAATATTTTTGAGGATTCGGGCTACAACTATGTTATAACACCCGGTTTTGAGTTCTATGACGTATTTTCATCCAGTGAATTGTATTTTCCACAGGAAAGTATGTATAAGCTGGTAGATGATAGAGGCCGAATAATTGTTGCAAGACCTGATTCAACAATTCCAATTGCAAGATTGGTTGCAACTAAGTTAAAAGGCTATCCATTACCTTTAAAATTATGCTATGAACAGACAATCTTTAGAAAAAATCCCGGTTTATCAGGTAGAAGCGATGAAACAATGCAGTCTGGAGTAGAGCTTATAGGAGATTCTTCTTTTCGCTCCGATATAGAGATTTTAACATTGGGAATAAAGGCCTTATCTGCATGCCAGACTAAAAAACTTCGTATAGAAATAGGACATATTGGCGTATTTAAACTATTGATGGAAAATATTGATACTTCAGATGATCAGAAAGCTGCTATCCACGAATACATTGCTACTAAGAACTATGCAGCTTTATCATCCAAATTGGATAAATTAAAAAAAGATAGAACCACAGATTTATTGAAGGAGCTTCCTAAATTATTTGGAGGTAAAGAAGTAATAGCTAAGGCAGAAAAGCTGTTTTCAGACTATGATGTTAGGATAACAGAAATGATAGAGTATCTTAAAAAGATATTCTGCGAACTAAATAAACTGGGTTTTGAAGAATATGTGATTATAGATTTTGGCCTTGTGAATCAAGCAGAATACTATAGCTCATTAGTATTTAGAGGCTACATCGAATCAGTTGGTGAAGCTGTGCTGTCAGGGGGAAGATATGATGGACTTCTGAAGGATTTCGGATACGATCAGCCTGCCACAGGCTTTGCAATTAACGTAGACTTAATGACATATAATGCTTTAAAAGATAATGGGAAAGATAGAATAAATGAGGATGGGAACTTAAGAATTGCTTTAACAAAAGGAAGACTTGAAAAGGATGCTGTAGAATTATTTAAAAGCATGGGTTTTGATTGTAAGAACCTAGAAGAAAAAGGCCGGAAGCTTTTAATATCGATCGCAAATCAAAATATTGATGTACTTTTTGCTAAAGCAGCAGATGTAATAACCTATGTTGAGCATGGAGTATGCGATCTCGGAGTTGTTGGAATGGATACAATCATGGAGAATGGGGGAACTTTTTACGAAGTTTTGAATTTAGGATTCGGCAAATGTAAGTTTTCTCTTGCTGCACCAAAAGGAGTAGACTTTTATTCCGGTTATTCAACAAAGAGAATATCTACTAAATATCCTAAAGTTACTCGTGACTTTTTTGAAGAAAAAGGAATGGATGTAGAGGTAATAAAAATTGAAGGTTCAGTTGAACTTGCACCGATTTTATCCTTAGCAGACGCCATTGTGGATATAGTTGAAACAGGGAATACTCTTAAGGAAAATGGATTAGAGATAATTGAAGATATCCAGGAATTATCAGCGAGACTGATAGTAAATGAAGCAAGTATGAAGATGAAAAAAGAAAAGATTGATTCATTGATAGAGAAAATGGATAAGGCGGTGAATGGATGAAAATTATTAATTCTGATGGGAAGATTGAGTTTGAATATATAAACGAGATAAGAATGCGTGAATCAGAGATTAATGAAGCCGTCAATAAAGAAGTTTTAGGCATAATAGGTAATGTTAAAAAAAGAGGAGATGAAGCGGTAAGAGAATATAGCATTAAGTTTGATGGTATATGCCCCGATAACTTTGAGGTGTCTCCAACACAGATGAAAACAGCATTCGATAATACTGATAATAGATTTAAAGAAGCGCTTTTAAAGGCAAAGGAAAATATTGAAGAATATCACAGCAAACAATATGTTAGCGATTATGAAATAAAGAGAGAAAAAGGAGCTATTGTTGGACAATTAACACGAGCATTAGAACGTATAGGTGTATATGTGCCCGGGGGAACAGCTGCCTATCCTTCTACTGTCTTAATGAACTGTATACCTGCAAAGAAAGCAGGTGTCAATGAGATTGTAATGGTAACACCGCCAGTAATACAAATAGAACAATCAGGTAAAAAGCAGTGTAAAGCTAATCCAGATATCCTTGCTGCAGCATACATAGCGGGGGTGGATCGAGTATTTTTAGCGGGTGGAGCTCAAGCTATAGCTGCATTAACTTTTGGAACTGGATCCTTTCCTAGGGTTGATAAAATTGTAGGCCCGGGAAATATTTATGTTGCTACTGCAAAAAAGCTATTATATGGTTTAGTAGACATAGATATGATTGCTGGACCTAGTGAAATATTGATCCTTGCAGATGAGACTGCCAATCCAGAATTTATTGCTGCTGATTTATTGAGTCAAGCTGAGCATGACCGCATGGCTGCATCGATACTGATAACATCATCTCAAAATATTGCTAAAAAGACTATAGGGGAATTAAAGAAGCAGCTAAGCCTATTGGAAAGGCAAGAAATAATCAACGACGCTTTAAGAGATTATGGTGCTATAATTACATGCAAGAGTAAAAAAGATATGATTGATCTTGCAAATCAAATAGCCCCAGAACATTTAGAAATAATGATGAGTAATCCAATGGACATATTAAAGGATATTAAGAATGCAGGATCAGTTTTTTGTGGAGATTATTCACCTGAACCTTTAGGAGACTATTACGCAGGACCGAACCATGTATTACCAACTTCAGGAACTGCTCGTTTTTCCTCACCTTTGGGAGTTTATAGCTTTGTAAAACGCATGAGCTATACCTATTATACCAAAGAAGCACTTAAAGATACTAAGGATGACATCTTAGAGATATCAAATAGAGAAGGATTGAGGGCCCACGGAAATTCAATAGAGATAAGGTTAAAATAGAAAGGAACAAAATGGCTTACAAACTAAATGAAAAACTTAAGAAATTTACCAATTATGAGGTCACAGATGGAGAATATCGAATTAGACTTGATGCTAATGAAAGCTTTATTGACCCAGGAATAGGTTTACATAATAGAATTATTGATGCCTTATCTAAAGTTCCCCTCAATAGATATCCTGATGATAGCTGTAAGGAACTTAGAAAGGCATTTGGAACCTACTATGGTGTTGATCCCGCTTTAGTTGTAGCGGGTAACGGATCGGATGAACTCATATCACTATTAATTGGTTCTTTTATGAAAAAGGATGAAAAAATAGTTACATTGACACCAGATTTCTCAATGTATAAGGTATTTGCTGATATTTTTGAAAGAGAATGTATCGAAATATTAAAAGATGAAGACCTTTCCATATCGACGGATTACCTTCTGGAAGAGTTAAAGAGAATAAATCCACAAGCAATAATTTTCTCAAACCCTTCAAGCCCTACTGGACTCGTTAAAAAACGTTCTGAAATTGTCAAAATATTGGAAAACACTGATGCCTTAGTAATTGTTGATGAAGCATATATGGATTTTTCAACTGAGTCGGTTTTAGACTTGGTAGAGGAATTCGATAACCTAATAGTTCTAAAAACATCTTCCAAGGCATTAGGTTGTGCAGCCATACGTTTGGGCTTCGCTGTATCCTCAAGGGAAATTGTTAAAGTTCTCAACGCACTACGACCGCCATATAATCTTAACTCTGTAACCCAGGCTATAGGCTGTGCTATTTTCTCTGAACCTGAGTTCATAAAGGAATCTGTTAGCAGAATTATAGAATCAAGAAATTATTTATACCAAGGTATTAAGTCATTAGTTAATAGTAAAATTGAAAAAATATATGAGTCTGAAACAAATTACATCTATATTAAGACAAAATTTGCAAAGCATATTTATGAGGAATTATGCAAACGTTCTATTCTAATACGTAAATTTGATAATTCTCTGCGTATTACTGCAGGCACTATATCGGAAAACGATGAAGTTATTAAGTCAGTAAAAGAAATTTTGGACTCATTAAATTAAATGGAGGTCATAGCATGAGAGAGTGTGAATTGAAAAGAAAAACTAAAGAAACAGAGATAGAGCTGAAACTAAGTTTAGACGGAAAGTTTTCAAACTCTATTAGCACAGGTATCGGCTTTTTCAACCATATGTTAAATTCTTTTGCTGTCCATAGTGGCTTTGGACTTGAGTTAAAATGCAAGGGAGACCTGGAAGTGGATTCTCACCACACTGTCGAAGATGTAGGGATAGTTCTAGGCACTGCTCTCAATAAATTAACTGAGAACAAAGTAGGCCTGGCTCGTTTCGGAAATTTTACAGTTCCTATGGATGAATCTCTCGCCACATGCAGTGTTGATATTAGTGGAAGACCCTATCTTGCCTTTAATGCTGAATTTTCTAATGAAAGAGTAGGAGATTTGGATACTCAAATGGTTAAAGAATTCTTCTATGCATTTGCAATGAACGCAAGGTTGACTTTACATATAAATCTGTTATATGGTTCTAATGATCATCATAAGATTGAAGCAATATTTAAAGCTTTTGCTCATGCATTAAAAAATGCTGTAATTATTAAAGATGAAAAAAATATTTTGTCAACGAAAGGAAGCTTGTAATGATTGCAATTATTGATTATGGTGCGGGAAACCTCTTTAGCGTTAAAAATGCCTTGGATTATCTTGGCTATGATAATAAGATTACAAATTCAATGCAAGATATTATGGCGGCTGAAAAAATGATTCTCCCAGGTGTAGGCTCATTCCCAGCGGCAATGAAAATGCTTAGAGAATCCGGTTTGGAAGAATTAATAAAAGAAGAAGCAAAGAAAAAACCACTATTAGGTATATGTTTAGGTATGCAAATGTTATTTGATGTGAGCTACGAATTTGAGGAAATTGAAGGACTATCCTTAATACCGGGAGAAATAAGACTTATTGATTCTACAAAGCTAAAAATTCCTCATATGGGATGGAATAGCTTATTAAAAGAAAAAGAATGTGCTCTTTCTAAAGATATCAATGAAGGAGATATGGTCTATTACGTACACTCTTATCAAGCCTACACTTCTAAAGAATACATCTCGATGTATTCGGAATATGGTGGTATTATACCGGGGTTGGTTTTCCAAAACAATATTTACGGTACACAGTTTCACCCTGAAAAGAGCGGTGAAGTTGGGTTGAAAATATTAAGAAATTTTGGAGAATTAGAATGATTATTTTGCCTGCAATTGATATAAAAGATGGAGAATGTGTAAGACTTTTTCAAGGAGATTTTTCTACTACGGAAAAGGTTTCGGAAGACTATTTAGAGACTGCTTGTAAGTTTGAAAAAGAAGGAGCAGAATGGATTCATATGGTGGATTTGGACGGTGCAGTCTCAGGTAAAGAACAAAACAGCCACATATTTATAGATGTCGCCAGCAAAACAAATTTAAAGGTTGAACTAGGCGGCGGTATACGTAATATGAATACAATATCATATTACATTGAAAACGGAATTGAACGAATTATCCTGGGTTCAGCAGCAATAAATGATCCAGATTTAGTTAAGGAAGCCGTGAAAATATATGGAGAAAGAATAGCAGTAGGTATCGATGCAAAGGATGGCTTTGTTAAGACGTCAGGATGGCTTGAAGAAAGCAAAGTAGATTATATAGAGATGGCTAAAAGAATGGAGGACATAGGCATCAAAACTATTATATTCACAGATATATCGCGTGACGGAACTCTGTGGGGACCCAATGTTGAACAGCTTAGAAAGTTAAATGAGTCCGTAGCTTCAGATATAATAGCTAGCGGAGGCATAAGAGATATACATGATATTAATAAATTACTAGATATGAATCTTTACGGTGCTATTTGCGGAAAAGCTATTTATAAGAATACTTTATCACTAAAAGAAGCAATAGATTTGGTGAAAAGGAAGGTGTAAAATGGTTGCAAAAAGAATAATACCTTGCTTGGATATCAGGGATGGACAGCTTGTAAAAGGTGTTAATTTTGTAGGAATCAAAGAAATTGGAGATCCGGTGGAATATGCAATAAAGTACCACAAGGAAGGCGCAGATGAGATCACATTTCTGGATATAAATGCAGTAAATGAAGGTAGAACTATATTGTTGGATTTGGTAAGTGAGGCTGCTAAAAATATTTTTGTGCCAGTAACAGTAGGAGGAGGCATACGAACGGTAGACGATATCAAAGATTTATTGAGAGCGGGTGCTGACAAAGTATCAATAAGTTCTGCTGCTGTTAAAAACCCAAAGATAATTTCAGAAGCCGCCTCTATATTTGGAAAACAGAGTGTGGTTATAGCAATAGATGCGAAGAAGCTATCTGATGGAAGGTACAAGGTATTTATAAATGGAGGACGTGTAAATACCGGACTAGACCTTGTGGATTGGGCCAAAAGAGTTGAAGAGCTTGGGGCAGGGGAAATACTTCTAACTTCTATGGACGCAGACGGGACAAAGAATGGTTTTGACATACCAATGTTGCAAGCTGTTTGTAATGCAGTAAACATACCCATTATTGCTTCTGGCGGCTGTGGAAAATTAGAAGATTTTGTAGAAGTTTTTGAACAGACAACTGTAGATGCAGCCCTTGCTGCTTCTATATTCCATTATGAGGATCTTTCAATTAAACAGGTAAAACAAGAACTAAACAAGAGAAATATACCAGTTAGGGTTTAACATAAGGACGGTATGCATATGGATTTATCTAAATATTTCACTAAATATGATTTAATACCCGCTATAATACAAGATGAAAAAACAAATGAAGTTCTAATGCTGGCTTATATGAACCAAGAAAGCCTGAAAAAGACAATAGAGACAGGTTATACATGGTTTTATAGCAGATCCAGACAATCATTATGGAATAAAGGTGAAACATCTGGAAATTATCAAAAAGTAGTAAGCATTACTCCTGATTGTGATGATGATGCTCTATTGATATCAGTTATTCAGACTGGCGTTGCATGTCATACTGGCAATATGAGCTGTTTCTATAGAAAGGGTAAGGTGATGGATAATGGGTGATCCCTTAAAACAGCTATATGAGGTAGTAGTACAGCGTAAAAACAATCCACAAGAAGGTTCTTATACTTGTTATCTTTTCGAGCAGGGATTAAACAAAATATTAAAAAAATGTGGAGAAGAATGTACTGAAGTAGTTATTGCAGCAAAGGACGAAATAGAAAGCGAAATAGAAAACGAAATATGTGACCTGCTATATCATTTAACTGTATTAATGGTTGAAAAGGAAATACCCTTAGAAAATATTTATGACATACTTAAGAATAGGAGTAAGAAAATAGGCAATTTGAAAAAAATGCACGAAACCGATCATTGTAGCTAAGAGAGTATACACATTATTAATTCCACCTGCATACATTGTATATAGGTGGTTTTTTGTTTTTGGTAGGTGGTAGGTTTGAAGAAATACCGTAAAAGGTTAAGAAGCAGGAAATTGTGCGGAATCATACTGGCCCTAGGCGGAACCATTTTATTAATCCAAACCGTGCCGCTTAAGATCTGGTATTCAATACTAATTGCCTTAATTGCCATTTTAATCGTATTGCTATTTTCAAAATGACAAATATTAAGGGAAGGTTGAAAAATGAGTAAAAAAAAGAAAAGCGGTTGTAAAAAGGGTGAAATTGAACTCTTTGGACTGCTTCTATTGGTTATAGGAGTAGTTACTATATGCGCTTTCATATTACCTTCGAAAATTTGGTTAATTATTTTGTCAGGTTTAATGATATTTTTCGGCTATAAACTATTTAATTGTTAATCATAAGAAAACCCCCGACAATGCGAGGGATATCTCTATGAACTTATATAGCTCTATTGATTTTACCGGATCTTATACATCTAGTACAAACTTTTCTTCTTCTGACTGTGCCGTTTTCATCAATTCTAACAGTCTGAATGTTTGCGTTCCATTTTCTTCTGGTGTGTCTATTGGAGTGGCTGACATTATTCCCTGATCCTTGACTTTTACCACAAACATAACATTCTCTTGACATATTCACACCTCCCTTGAGCGTATATTTAAGTTAGTATTTTATCTAAATTAGTTATAAAGCGACATAACAAAAAACATTATAGCATAGGAATCTAAATGTGTAAAATATTATTTTATATTTATTATAATTATTTTCCACTTTTTTTCTTCAGCGCTTCGCGTCTTTCTTTAATTGTATTGTAAAGCATTATTTCTTCTTCGGTTTCAGGTACAAAGGGTGGCACTTGTTTAGGTACTCCATCTTTATCAAGGGCAACCATTGTAAAATATGAAGACAATGCACGTATCGGCTCAGTATCTGACTCAAGATCCTCTATATATACATTTACAACAACTTCCATAGAAGTACGCCCCACATAGGCAATAGTTGCAGTCAATGTGACAAGGCTTCCTACGAAAATAGGATGATGAAATTGCAGTTCATCAACACGTGCAGTTACTACATTGGATCGTGCATATCTTCTTGCTACAGCTGCTGCAGTCGTATCCATTAATTTCATAACTTCGCCGCCATGAACGTTTCCTGCTAAATTTGCTTGGTGTGGGTACATGACCTGACTCATAGTTAATTTTGTCTTTCTTTTATCCATACGATACCTCTTTAATAATTATACTTTCTGATATAATACCAAAAATTTTTAGCTTTTAAACTTGTTTGATAATAATAGATAATTTATATATATTAAATAGTATATGAATATGCTAAGATTAAATTATACTGAAAGGAACTAAAACCATGCTTTACAAAATAGATACAGAAGTTGGGGCTATAAAGATCCGAAAAGCAGTTATTAGTAAAATAGTTTTAGAGTCAATTAAGAAGTTTAAAGGACGTGTTTTCATTACGAATCATAAAGGGAAAATGATTCGTCTTAAAAGTGCCGCGGATTACATAGATGTAAATTTAGCTAAGACGGGTTTGGATATACGTATTTACATTGCAATTCGTTTTGGTACAAGTATAAGCATGGTAACAGAAAATCTTATAGAGGATATTAAATATAATATAGAAAAGATTACTTCTTTGGAAGCAAATAGTATAGCGATAGTCGTAACCGGAATGATCTCAAAACATATGACAAGGCGTAACATAGAAATTAGAGGATAATTAATGTGCGTATTTTCGATGATATTAAATCAATTAAAGGAATAGGTCCTAAGAAATCGAATGCTTTAGAGACCCTTAACATATTTACAATCGAAGATTTACTCCATCATTACCCAAGAGATTATGAAGACAGAAGGGACATAAGGACTATTATCAGCCTTAAAGAAGGTGAGACGGCATTAATACAGGGTAGGATCAGATTGATTCTTAGGAGCAGTTACACGAAAGGAAAAAGGGGGACTCTCCGTCTGTTAGTTAGTGATAGCACTGGTGATATAGAGCTTGTTTTTTTTCATTCAAACTATTTAGAAAAGACTTTAAAGAAGAATATTGAATATCAATTCTATGGAAAAGTAACTAGTAAAAACAGCCGACTACAGATGCTGCATCCTGATATAAATAAAAGTACTGATGAATCAACACAAGGAATTATTCCAATTTATCCTTTGGTACAAGGAATATCTCAAAATGAAATGAGAAGATGGCAAAAGGAAGCTATATCTTACCTGGAAG
>JAAYSU010000125.1 GCA_012523915.1 Clostridiales bacterium | reverse complement strand
AGTTCCTATGTTTGAAATTGTAAAAGACGGATAGGTAGTCCAGTAAAAAAGCTATATCATTTTAGTTAACTTTGTTTTTGAGAGATAACAATCTTAACTTAAACAATATAGCTTATGAACAGAGGACAAAGTAACAAATTAGATTTCAAAGGGCAAAATATTTACGTAGGAATCGACGCCCATTTGAAAAGTTGGTCGGTGGCAGTGTTATCCCAACATTCTGTTCTGAAGAAGTTCAGGCAGGATCCGAGTCCGGAATCGCTGCACAAGTTTTTGACAACCCATTATCCGGGAGCGGATTATCATTCGGTTTACGAAGCGGGATTCTGCGGGTTCTGGATACACGAGAATCTGACAGGATTAGGGATCAACAACATCGTTGTCAATCCGGCTGATGTGCCGACCATGAGCAAGGAGAAATTACGCAAGACCGACGCGGTTGATTGCGGGAAACTGGCCAGGGAATTACGGTCGGGAACATTAAAAGGCATTTACGTGCCGGATGTCGCCACCCTGGAAATGCGTTCTTTGATAAGGTTGAGAAACAGGATCGTAAAAGACACCACGAGGGAAAAGAACCGGATAAAGTCGTTCCTGCGATTTCACGGGATAGACATCCCGGAAGAATTTACACGTCATTCGGTGGGGAACTGGTCAAAGCGGTTTTTGGCATGGCTGCGCGAAGTGTCGCTTTCCACCGAATATGGGCGGCAGGCACTGAACATACACATAGAGCAGTTTGTACGCCTGCGCGGCATGCTTCTCGAACAAACGCGGATATTGCGCGCATTATCCCGCAGTGAAGTACTCAAGGAGCCGATACGCCTGCTTGCATCGGTTCCGGGAATAGGGATAACCACCGCCATGTCGTTGGCGGTCGAGATAGACGATATCCACCGGTTTTCCAGCGCCGACGCACTGGCTTCCTACATCGGACTGATTCCCATGTGCCACTCCAGCGGGGAAAGTCAGGGCGACGGCAACATCACGGTTCGCAAGCACGCGATGTTGCGCTGTTACATAATCGAGGCTGCATGGATAGCCATAAGGAAAGATCCGGCAATGACATTGGCCTATGAGGGATACCGTAAACGGATGAATGCCCAGAAGGCCATAGTCAAGGTAGCCCGTAAACTGGTGAACAGGATATTTTTCGTGCTCAAACATGGACAGGAATATGTGCCGTGCGTTGTCAATTAACATACAATCCTACAGTGTAAGCAATTTTTCCACGGGGGAAACACTGTCATATTATTGCAGCTTTGAAGTCTGCTTAAATTAGTATGTGACCCCCGCCTATCGTAAACTGATACAGGAATTTGCAGCTCCCGCCGCAAGGCCGGGTAGTCTGCTGTGGAAAGATTGTTTACCGTAGGATGTAGGATCGGGTTTTCTTAGCCATATGGACAGTGTCAGTAATACTGAAAAAGGAGGCAGAATATCCACCTCCTAAAGTAGCATTACTGCATACCGTCAGGGTGCTTATTGCTGACAGGTTGCCCCCCGGCAGAGCCTGTTTCCTCTTAACACCCTGATGCAAAGATAAAATTTAAAAGTTAATTAAAATGAATTGTCCAATTTTATTGGGATTTTAAATGGAAATACAATATGAAACAAATAAACAATGTATTATATTTGACAGTACTGTTTCTTCTCGTATCTGTTTCAACATTTGGTCAAGGATCAAAAGAACTATCAATCTCAGGAATTGTATATGATGAAAATAATGAAACACTCCCAGGTGCCACGATATACATAAGAGATCGTGTGGGAGTTGGCACATCGACAGATATAGATGGCAAATTCAACATTAAAGCACAGTATGGTGACATGTTAATATTCTCATTTGTTGGTTATGACAACATAGAGTATTTGGTTACAGAACAAAAATCAGATTTAGAAATAAGATTCTCTCAGTCCACACAACAACTGGATGAAGTAGTTGTAACAGGCATGGGAACACAAAGAAAAATTAGTTCACTTGCAGCTGTAACGAGTGTAGACGTAAAAGAACTCCAGACTCCCACAACTTCGGTGGCAAATCTTCTGGGGGGAAGAGTTCCCGGTGTAATATCAATGCAATATAGTGGTGAACCTGGACAGAATATTTCTGAATTTTGGGTTAGAGGTATTGGAACATTTGGAGCCAGTAGTGGTGCACTTGTGTTAATTGATGGACTCGAAGGTGATTTGAACACTATAGATCCGGCAGATATTGAGAGCTTTTCAGTATTGAAGGATGCTTCCGCAACAGCGGTTTATGGTGTTAGAGGTGCCAATGGAGTAGTAATTGTTACTACTAAAAGGGGTGAATCAGGAAAGATTCAAATTACAGGTCGTGTTAATTACACTTTATCACAGCTAAACAGAGTTCCTGAATTCTTACGAGCCTATGATTATGCGGTGTTAGCAAACGAAGCAAGAATTGTCAGAGGTGAAACTCCACTATACAACGATATTGAATTGGATATTATAAAAAACCGATTGGATCCAGATATTTATCCTGATGTAAGTTGGCAAGATGAAATATTAAACCGTTATTCTCACAAGCAAACCTATTATGTGAACGCAAGAGGTGGTGGAGATGTTTCCCGATATTTTTTAAGTCTGGGGGGGAGTAACGAGTCTGCAGCTTATATCGTTGATAAAACAAGCCCATATAGCTCAAATGTAGGGTATAATACATATAATTTCAGGATGAACCTCGACATGAATTTGACAAAAACAACAAGCGTATATTTTGGTTCTGATGGATATCTCTCAATTTTAAATCAACCAGGAATGGCTAATTCTGACTATGTTTGGGAGGCACAATCAAATATTAATCCGTTATCATTGCCAATAATGTATTCGAACGGATTATATCCTGGCTTGGGATCTGGAGCCTCTTCTTCACCTTATGTACTGATAAATAGGACAGGTAAGGCTTCAAACCAAAAATACAGAGGGAAAATGACAATGGCATTAACCCAAGACTTGTCTCAGGTTTTAGAAGGTTTAACATTTAAAATTCAAGGAGCATACGATATCCATAGCTTATTCAATGAAAGGAGATACATACAACCTCCATTGTATCAGTCATTAGGAAGAAATACCAATGGAGAATTAATATTGAGACAACAGGTAGAAGAAGAGCCTGCAACTTATAGCAAAGGTTCATCTCAATTTCGAAAATATCATCTTGAAATGACAACAAATTATGAGAGGCTTTTTGCTGATGATCACCGTGTTACAGGTTTAATTTATTATTATATTAGTGATGAAAAAAACTCAATTCATGCTAATAGTAATATGAATGCAATTCCTTTGCGTTACCAAGGTGTATCGAGTCGCTTAACTTATGGTTACAAAGATACATACTTAATAGACACGAACTTTGGATACACAGGGTCTGAAAACTTTCAACCCGGGAAACAATATGGATTCTTCCCATCTATTGCATTGGGCTGGATTCCAACCGAATACAGTTGGACTAAAGACAAACTTCCCTGGCTAAATTTCCTTAAATTTAGAGGATCATATGGATCGGTAGGAAATGATAGAATAACAAATCAACGTTTTCCATATTTAACCAAAGTGAATTTTGGAAATGTATCTGTTTGGGATGGGTCATCAGTTGAAAGCATCAATGAATCGTTTGTTGGAGCTGATAATCTAAGGTGGGAAAAATCGATCAAAACTAATATCGGATTAGAAGGTAATATGTTTAATGATAAAATATCAATAGTTCTTGATTATTTTGATGATTTGAGAGATGGAATATTTCAACAGAGATCACAAATTCCGTCCTATGTAGGAGCTATCACCTTACCTTTCGGAAATGTTGGAAAAATGCGTAGCTATGGTGCTGATGGGAATGCATCTTTCACCCATACTTTAAATAAAAACTCAAACTTTACTTTACGAGGTAATTTTACATACTCTAAAAATGAAGTTCTCAACTGGGAAGAAGCATATCTTGAGTATCCATACTTGGAAAGAAATGGATTTCCACATAATTCTATACGTGGGTACCAATCTCTTGGGCTTTTCAAAGATTGGGATGATATAAAATATAGTCCATTACAAACATTCGGAGATGTCATGCCTGGTGATATTAAATATAAAGATGTAAACGGAGACGGTGTGATTAACAGCCTGGACAAAGTTCCTCTATCCTATAATACTTATCCTCTACTGATGTATGGAATGGGTGGAGAGTTTAGATATAAAGATTTTACAATTGGTGTGCTATTTAAAGGAACTGGAAAAACAGATTTTTTCCACGTCGGACAAAGTGTTTCGGGAAATGAAAATGGTGCAGGCTACCTACCCTTTTTTAATGGGACATCCGGAAATGTTTTAACTTTAGCAAAGGACCCAAAGAATAGATGGATCCCTTTAGATTACGCAATTGAGAATGGAATTGACCCGCGTTATGCTGAGAATCCTAACGCTTTATTCCCCCGTTTGCAATACGGAGCAAATAATAATAATTCCCAGTTATCAACATTCTGGCAGAACGATGCGCGTTATCTTCGTTTACAGGAAGTCACTCTTAATTATAATCTCAAAAATGATTTTCTTAGAAAAATTGGTGTTTCCTCTGTTGATTTACAATTTGTAGGGAGCAACTTGTATGTCTGGGATAAGGTGAAATTATTTGATCCCGAACAGGCTCAATACAATGGTATGATTTATCCTATACCTACAACATACACTTTTCAGTTATACATAAATCTTTAATTAAAAAGAGAAAAAAATAAAATCAACAATTATGAAAATACATTTAAAAAAATATACGCCAATATTCGTTTTAATGTTTTTTTATGTCATCTCATGCAGTGATTATTTGAATATTGATCAATATTTTGATGATGAACTGAACATCGATTCGGTATTTACAAATAAAAGATATATGGAAGCATATATGTGGGGAGCATCAAGTTTATTCCCTGATGAAGCCTCCACAGTGAGAGCAAATTACACTCCGGGTATATTTGCTACAGATGAAGGTTTTAACAATTTTAGAGTGTCAAATAATTGGTACTATGGTCTGGATTTTTCAGCTGGCTTTATAAATCCGGACTATTATGGAATAGGTAGCCCAAACCTAAATCAATGGGGAAACTATTACAAGATTATTCGCAAATGTAATAATATTCTCAACAACATAGATCAACCAAAAGATATGACTAATTTAGATCGGGCCAGAATAGAAGGATATACTCGATTCATTCGTGCCTATGCATACTACAACATTTTGGTTGATTTTGGACCTCCTATCCTTTTAGGAGATGAAATAATTAATACAAACGAATCGTTGGAGTATTATGACAGAACACGAAGTACTTATGATGAGGCTGTTGAATACATTTGCGAAGAATTTGAAAAAGCAGCAGCATTAATGCCTTTAAAAGTATCTGTTTTAGATTTTGGTCGTCCTACAAAAGGAGCGGCTTATGCTCTAATAGCACGACTTCGTTTATTACATGCAAGTCCACTTTTCAATGGGGGATACGCAGCGCAATCATATTTCGGGAATTGGAAAAGATCAACCGATGGCACCTACTATGTTTCACAAACATACGATGAAAAAAGATGGGCTGTTGCAGCTGCTGCAGCAAAGCGAGTAATAGATTTACAAGATGCAGGTAAACCTCTATATGAACTTTATACAGTCAAAGCAGATGAATCAACAAAACAATTACCTGAAAATGTACAAATCGACCCAAATTATTACCAGACTTACCCAGACGGAGCTAACGGTATAGATGCTTATCGCTCCTATTCAGAATTATTCAACGGAGAAGCTCCAGCTACTATCGTTCCGGAATTTATTTGGGCTAAAAAATCAAATGAAATTAACGATGTTTACAACAGAGGTACATTCCCTGTTTCATTAGGTGGGTGGAGTCGCTTCTGCATAACTCAGAAAGTTGTTGACGCATACTTAATGGATGATGGTCGAACCAAAGAGGAAGCTGTAAGTGATAATTATTATTCAGAATCCGGATTCACAACAGAAACTAAGAATTTTTCAGGCTATACTTTGAATTCTGGAGTATATAATATGTATTCAAATCGTGAAATGAGATTTTATGCTTCTGTTGGCTTTAACGAAGCGATTTGGCCATGCTTATCAAGTACAGAAAACAATAATCATGTTGCAATGTACTACAACGGGGCAGAAGATGGCAGAAGCGCGGCTTCAGACCCTCTAAATTACCCTGTAACAGGTTATGCTATCAAAAAATTTGTGCACCCTCAAGACGCTTTCGTGGGACCAGGTAACAGACGAGTTGATAAGGTGTATCCAATAATACGATATGCGGAAATACTATTATCTTATGCTGAAGCATTAAATAATCTAACAAGTACACATAATATAAATCTTGCTGGAAAGACATACACAGTCTCAAGGGATATAAACGAAATTAGGAAGTCATTTAATATGGTTCGTTATAGAGCAGGATTACCCGGATTAAGTAGCACACAATTAAATGACACTGAATATCTTCAAAAAGCTATTGAGAGAGAGAGAATGGTTGAGTTTCTATGGGAAAATAGAAGATATTATGATGTAAGGCGATGGGGTATTTATGAGGAAACCGAAAGAGAACCAATTATGGGGATGAATATTGACGGCGGTAAGAGCTCATTTTACCAAAGGGTTATTCCAAGCACATCACAGATACGAGGTCGTTTAGTTGACAAAAAATTAGTTTTTGTTCCAATTCCACGTTCAGAACTTCGAAGATTACCATCTTTAGATCAAAACCCTGGATGGTAGTCACACTAATGTAAAGTAAACATAATATAAATCGACTATAATGAAATTAAAAAACATATGAAAAAAATAGTATCTTACCTATTAATTTGCTTGTCAGCAGGATTAATTTCTTGTGATGATGATGCCATTTATAAAGGAGAATTATACAAAAACATAATTGCACTGATAAGTTCGGGCGATTATAACGTTTTTCAGGAAATACACGAATTAACTGATAATGAAACTGTTGGATACATCGCTGCTTCATGTGGTGGAACAATATCTACAAATGAAGATATTATTATTACTTTAGAGGAAAATGATGAGCCGCTTCAGTGGTATAATAAGTCAAACTTTGATGCAGATACTAATCGGTATGCACGACATCTTCCTTCAGAAAATTATACGATAGATAATTATCAAATACTTATACCGGCAGGTGAAAGAACCGGGAAAATGATGTTGAAAGTTAAAGGAGATGGGTTGTCACCAGACTCAATCTATTTTTTACCTCTTAAGATTAAAAATGTTTCGGCGCATGAAATCAATGAGGATAAACAAAGTATATTATACCAAGTAGTTATAAAAAATGATTATGCATCCCAATCAACGGATTTAGGTCAAGTCTGGGCAGGCTCACTTTACAGTATGACAGGTCTGAGAAACAATACTCCTGTTATATCTTCCAAACAATTGCAGCCTATCAGCTGGAACAGAATCCGCTTAATGGCGGGAACTGAACCGTTTCAAGCAGACAAAGATATTATAAATCGAGGATCGATTGTCATGGAGGTAAAATATGACAATAGAGTTAAAATTACACCTTATGATAATGTGTATGTAAAGCAAATTGAAGGAGATGCAGACTTTCCGAATGAATATAAAAAAGAATTTGATCCGTTAACAAACAGGTATTTTCATGTTTTCAAGATTTGTTACGAATATAGAATTGAAAACGGAGCTCTCGTACAAATGAGAGAAGAACTACGCATGGAAATAAAATAAAATAAAATTATTGTTATGAAAATATTATACAAGTTTTTTCAACCATTTATTATTGGATTAATTTTTCTCGTTGCATGTGCTTCTAACACACCCAATGAAGAAATCAATACTGAAGTCAATTGTTATTCAGTTGTTGGATCTCATAACTATTCAATTCAGGCAGATGGAGATGAGATAAATATAGAGCTTTTGAACTATGACAATCATGTTTCTTTCCTATCTTCAAAAAATTGGTGCAAAGCAAAAATTGAAAACAAAGATGGAAAAGATTATCTTCAGTTAATAATAGAGCCAAACACTGACGAAATAAATCGCACTGCAGGGGTAATTTTATCCTCTAACCTTGATTGTCCTAATATCGAGCTAACAATTCAACAATTAGGAATAACTATTGAGGATGAACCTGGAGAATCCAACTTCGGCAGTTTAAAAGTATCGTCATATAATATTAGATATGCATCAAGTGCAGACATTGAAACCGGTAACGGTTGGGATGTAAGAAAGCAACATGTGGCAAACTTGATTGGAACCCACAATTTCGACATTGTAGGAACACAAGAAGGAAATGATGCCCAGCTTGCAGATCTTAAAGGCTATTTACCTGAATACAACTTCGTTGGTCATCCATACGGAGGATCCAATAACAATTCACATAATAATGCGATTTTTTACAAAAAAGAGAAATATGAAGTTATTGACAAAGGTGTTTTTTGGTTTAGTGAAGCACCCGATATTCCCAGTATTGGTTGGGATGCATCTGATCAGCGGATTTGTTATTGGGCAAAATTCAAAGAATTGGAAACAAACTTGGAATTCTACTTCTTCAATGTTCATTTCTACTGGAGAAATCAGACAGCAAAATTAAATTCAGGGCCCCTTCTTGCTGCTAAGGTACAAGAAATCGCAGGAGACGCTCCAGCAATTTGTACTGGTGATTTTAATTCACCTTCCACATCCCCACAGATCAATGCTATACTTACTGTTTTGAAAGATGCATATGATATTACAGAAACACCTCCTGTTGGACCAGTAGATACAAACCTTGGTGGGGGCGTGTTTTCGGGTGAGCCTAATGGAAGAATAGATTACATATTTGTCAGTGATCACTTTAAAGTGAAAAATTATGCTGTATTGGCTGATACTTACAACGACGGTCGTTATCCTTCAGATCATTTACCGGTTTCAGCAGAACTATCAATAAAGTTAGATTGATAATAACATATCCACATATAGAATTATATAATATATAAGATTTTTTATCAAAATAAAATAATGCTCACATAAATATGAAATAATAATTATGAAATCACTAATAAATTTTTTGTTTTTCACTATAATAGTGTTGTTTATAAGTTGTGAAAATGAAACAGTAGTAGAACCAATCCTTGAGATAACTACTGAAGATTTATCACTTTTACAACAACCATTTACTCCAATAGCTGAAAACAGGACAGTCAAAATTACTACTAATCAAAGTGTTATTAAAGTTAGCTCAACGGATAGCTGGTGTAAAGCTACCATTTTAGATGACAAAGAAAATGGAAAAACACTTCGAATAACAGTTCTACCAAATGATGGTTTTACTACACGCACTGCAAAAGTTTCCGTATATTCAATTTATCAACAGGAAATCAGTATTGAAATAACACAATGGTCTAATGAACCTTCAATGGAGATCTCTGCGGAGCACGTTGATATAATAGATGGAGAATTATCATTCTCATTGACAATTTCAAGCAACTATGATTTCTCAATATCTCTACCTGATTGGATAAACAATGAAGGTGACAACACAACTATAATTGGAACGAAAACTTATAATTTCACAGTGTCTGCAATTCCCCCGGGTGAAAGAACTGGTGAAATCGAATTCATTGCGATTGGAGAGGATATTGTAGATCTTAAGCAAACAGTTTCAATTAAACAAATTCAAAATGAATTAAAACCTATATTAACTGATTTCAGTCCTGTAACTGCAGAAAAATTTGATCTGGTTAAACTATCTGGTGAGAATTTTGGAAATTCGTTAGAAAGCATTACTGTTTTCTTTAATGACAAAGAAGCTATAGTTAAATCAGTGTCAGATAATGAGATAATTGTTGAGGTTCCTCAGTCTCCTGGTGAGATTTGTGAAATCAGTGTATTGATTGGAGATAACTCTTTATTGTACGAAACTAAATTCAATTACAGAAAATCATGGTCTCTCTCCACACTCACAGGAAATGGTAATTCTACGTTTAAAGCGGGAACCCTTGCTGAGGGTCAAATAAAAGCTCGATACTTGGCAATTGACGACAACAACAACATATTCGCAAATCATAGAGATAGTGGAAATGACCAGCTATATATTGTTAAGATTAACGAAGAAGAAAATTCAATCGTTTCATTAACAGATGGTCCTCTTCCAAGGAATGAACTACTACCTAATGCTCCAACAGTGGGACCTAATAATGTTGTTTACATTGCCAATGATATGTTTGCGGGTGAAAGTTATTATACTTTAGACCCAAAAAACAATTGGGAGCTTGAGCCACACGTAATAACATATGCTGATTCTAAACCAATATCAAGTACTTATACTTATCGCATAATACATCATACTGACGGATATTTGTATTATTTCGCTGGTAACAGTTTAGGACAAATATACAGAATTAACACTGAAACAAATGAAGGAGAAGTTTTTTATGAGTGGGGAGCTCACCCATACGGATATGCTTATATTTTTGATCCAAATGATTCAAACACATTATATTGTCATGTTAATAGTGCTGGTATTGGCTATGGTCCATGGTCTTTAGATATTTCCAATACGAGCAATCGCTTTGTAAGATTGAACAGTGCGGGATCAAACTCCGCTGCTACAAGCTTGACTCTAAATGACGGAGATCTTACTACCGCTGGCTTTGGCAGAGCATGGCAAATGGAGTTCGGTAAAGATGGATGCTTATATGTTTCTGATGCTAGCAATCATGTGATTCGTAAAATAAACTTGGAGACTAAAATTGTAGAGACAATAATTGGAATCCCTGGAGTAAAAGGAGCTAAAGATGGCAAAAAAGGAGAAGCTACTCTTAACGAGCCCAGAGGTCTTGTTTGGAATAAAGATGGTACAGCTCTGTATATTTCAGACTTTGGCAATAGTCGCATTAGAAAATATGAATATAACTAAGAATATTTTGAATTAATACAATATAATAGCTAAAACTTAAGTAAAAACTTGTAATCATTAAAATACAATTTGTATGAATATTATAGCTTAATTTTAGTTTTAGTTTTAGTTTACAATCTGAATGGCGGTAAATATTGGTGGGGGATGAGCCTCTCACCAATATTTATGATCGACTAAGAATCTTTGTTTATTTTGAAAACAAAACATTGCCGTCCGATAAAAACCGATTTTGATTCT
>JAAYSU010000124.1 GCA_012523915.1 Clostridiales bacterium | reverse complement strand
GTATTTCTTTGACATCTATCACTTTTTGCTTTTTTCTGGCTTCTTTTTCTTTCTTCTGTTGATCATATCTAAACTTCCCATAATCGAGAATTTTGCAGACAGGCGGCTTTGCATTGGGCGCAATGTTAACAAGATCCAGTTTCCTCTCTATGGATAATTTTAGCGCATCCTCTATGCTCATTATCCCCAGCTGGGTCCCATCGCTGTCTATTACTCTAACTTCCTTCTCACGAATTTCTTCGTTGATCAGATTTTCCTTTTTAATTGTTTCGCACCTCCCAGTAAATAAAAAAAGCGGACAAAGTATCCGCTAACTAATAACCATGAAAATTTGGTTTCTTTATTGACCTTAAAACTTTCGTCGTAAGGTGAGAAGCGGATGACTTCTACTTAATATCTTTCTCCTGAATGAGAATAACACAGTATATAGCTGTTGTCAAACATTTTTTAAAAACATCTATAATTTTTTCCTATATTATTCACCATTACTGCTGCTTAATCCGTGCTTAGCTAGTTTACGCACCACTGTAGGCTGACTGATGCCCAAGGCCTTTGCTATTTCCCTGGTTGTCTTAAATTTCTCTAATGAATTGGAAAGAATCTGCTTTTCCGCCTCATCCAAAGCTTCCCTTAGGGTGGCATTTTGTGCAATATTCAATTCGCCAGGTCTTCTTGTGCATTCGAAGATATAACCGGGGAGATTGTCTGGTCGAATCTTTTTATTCTTCGTGGTTATTACCAAACGTTCTATCAAGTTTTCCAATTCCCTTACATTTCCCGGCCAACTATAGCTTAAAAGTATAGACATTGCAGCTGCATCCATTGTCTTTGCTTCATTAAACTTTCTGTTGTTCCTCTGCAAGAACATCCTGATCATAGGAATTATATCCTCAGGCCTATCTCTCAAAGGGGGTATTACTATCGGCACTACATTTAGCCTATAATACAGATCTTCTCTAAAGCTACCCTGACGGACCATTGCGCTTAAATCTTTATTAGTAGCAGAGATGATTCGAACATCTACAGGTATCCTTTCAAGGCCTCCTACTCTCTTTATTTCTTTTTCTTGAATTACCTGTAAAATCTTTACCTGTAAATTGAGGGGAAGCTCTGAGATTTCATCAAGGAAAACCGTACCCTTATTTGCAACCTCAAACAGGCCCTTTTTACCCTCTCTTTTTGAACCAGTAAAGGCTCCGCTCTCATAGCCAAAAAGTTCAGACTCAATCAAGTTGTCAGGTATGGCACCACAGTTTATTTTAACAAAGGGATAATCACGCCTATTTCCATTCTTATGAAGGAAGTTTGCAATAACTCCCTTACCTGATCCCGATTCACCAGTAATTAAAATAGTGGTGTCTACCAGAGCAAGTCTTTCAGCCATTTTTATGACATTGTACATAGCCGGACTGTTACAGATAATATCATCAAATTGATATCTGTCATTAAACTTTAAATCCTTTAGTGCAGACTGCATGTTTTCTAACTTGTTCTGAAGCTCAGCCAACTCAGTTATATCATGTGAAGTAGTAATTATTTTCGAAAGCTTTCCATCAGAATCAAAAATTGGATTTCCTGTAGTTAAAAGTTGTGTCCCATCGCGATTTTGATGCAATATGCTTACTTTCTTCCTCTTATCTATTACCTTTTTTGCTACTGAAGGTACAAAGACGCCCTTTGCTTCTAAATAGGAATAATGCTTACCGATTACTTCTTCTCTTTTAATACGATAAAGTTCTTCAGCCGCCCTATTAATCCAAATAGCATAGCCATTGGCATCATCTATGAATATTCCATCTCCAATACTATCTAAAATTGGAGCTATATCTTCTAGGTCTAAACCAATAATATTTGCTATATCCTTCATTACAGTTCCTTTCGTTTGATTCACTATTGAATCGTGAGATGCAAAATTGAATCTGGCATGGTATGTTGATAATTAACGCCTTCAGAATATCCGATTCAATATTGTATCACGGAATAAAATCTGTTACAATAATTATAGTTTTATTTATATTATTTATTTTAATAATATCACTAAAACGCTGGTTTTTTCCGCCTTTTTGTGGGAAAATATATACTATGTTGCTAATATTATATATGGCATGTAATTTGCTATATATAATTAAAGGTAATATTTAATAATTATAAGGAGGAATTTAAATGGCTATTGATTATGCAATGTATGTCCGTGATTTAGTACAAAGGGCTAAAGCTGCTCAGGAAGTTGCTAATAATTTTACTCAAGAAAAAGTAGACGAGCTATGTGCAGCTATTGCTTACAACACAACTCAGCCAGATTTTGCAAGAGAGCTTGCCCAAATGCTGGTAGATGAATCCGGCATGGGTGATGTAGAAAACAAGATCGCAAAGATCTATACAAAGGTAAAAGGTGGATACCGCGACATGAAAGGTCAGCCTTCTGTAGGACTCATCCATGAAGATGAAGAAAAAGGCGTTAAGACCTACGCAAAGCCCATGGGTGTTATTGGAGCCATCATACCAGTAACTAACGGAGAGGCAACTCCTATCTTCAAGGCTATCTCAGCAATAAAAGGTAGAAACTCTATAATTCTTGCACCCCATCCAAAAGCTTCAAGAACAAATATGTTTGCTACTAATAAAATTAGACAAATCTTAAAGAAATATGGAGCTCCCGAAGATCTAGTAATTGCAATTGAACCTGAATACGTAAGTGTAGAATGCTCAGGCGAATTAATGAAACAAGTAGACTTTGTATTGGCCACAGGAGGAACTCCTATGGTTAAAGCCGCATACTCTTCCGGTACACCAACCATCGGTGTAGGAACTGGTAACGTTGTTACTATCGTGGACGGCACTACAGATTTGGACAAGACTGCAGATCTTATCATAGCTTCTAAGAAATTTGACCACGCCACAAGCTGTTCTACAGAAAACAATATCATAGTATTCGAAGATTGCTATGAAGATTTCGTAGACGCAATGGCAAAGAAGGGTGCATATTTGATCAGAGAAGACTCACCAGATAAAGAAAAGATCGTTAAGACACTATGGCCAAATACTCCGGTAGACAATGTATTAAACCGTGAAATTATTGCTCAGCCAGCTACTAAGATAGCTAAGCTTGCTGGTGTAGAAGTTCCTGAAGATACCGTTCTAATCATGGTAGAAGAAAACGGCGGATTCGGTGTTAAATTCCCATTGACAGGCGAAAAATTATCTCCAGTATCAGGTGTTAGAAAAGCAAAAGACTTTGACGATGCTGTAGAAAAACTCGAAAAAACTTTAGAATACCAAGGTTTAGGTCACAGCTGTGGAATCCATACAACCATTCAAGAAAGAGTCGATGCAATGGCAAATCGCTTAAAGGTCACCAAGATTGTTAACAACATGGCACAGTCTCTTGTTAACAGTGGTGCATGGACATGTGGATATCCTATGTCTATGACATTAGGTTGCGGTACATGGGGTAATAACAGTGTATCACACAATGTAACATGGAAAGATCTATTGAACTTCACCTACGTTGCTAGACCTATCCCATCAACACAACCTACAGACGAAGAACTATTTGATGGTAAAACCTATTAATTATTAAAAGGAGGAAATACAATGACTGTAAAAGATATCAAGAAATATAATCTGTTTTCTTGGTCTGCCCAGGCTAAATTGAATCCAATCCACGTAGTTAAATCTGAAGGTATTTACTTCTGGGATGAAGACGGCAAAAAATACTATGATATGTCATCTCAGTTAGTAAATATGAACCTTGGTCATGGTAACAAGAAGATTATAAACGCAATTAAAGAACAAGCAGACAAGATGCCATTTATTGGGCCAGGCTTTGCTGTCGATGTTCGTGCAGAAGCTGCAAAAAAACTTGTCGATATTTCTGGACTTGAAGGCGCTAAAGTATTCTTTACAAATGCTGGCGCAGAAGCAAATGAAAATGCTATTAAGATGGCAAAATCCTATACAGGAAAATGGAAGATCTTCTCAGCATATCGTTCATACCACGGAGCTACTTACGGTGCTGCTAACCTAACAGGTGAACCCAGAAGATTTATCAATGAGCCCGGAATCCCAGGATTCATTAAGTTCGAGGGTCCTTATGCTTACAGAGCACCAAAAGCATGTAAGTTTGACAGTGAAGAAGATATAACAGAATACTATCTCGAACTGCTTGAAACTCAAATCCTCTATGAGAATCCAAATAGCATAGCTGCTATCTTCTTAGAGACAGTAGTAGGTTCTAATGGTGTTCTAATTCCTCCAAAAGGATATCTCAAGGGCGTAAGAGAGCTTTGCGATAAATATAACATCTGCATGGTTTGTGACGAAGTTATGGCAGGTTTCGGAAGAACAGGAAAATGGTTCGCTTTCCAGAACTGGGATATCAAACCTGACTTAGTAAGCTTCGCAAAAGGAGCAACCTGTGGTTATGTTCCACTAGGCGGAGTAATTGCTACTAAGAAGATCGCAGATTACTTTGATGATAACAAAATGTTCTGCGGATTGACCTACAGTGCTCATCCAATGGGATGTGCAGCTGCAATCGCAACAATAGATGCCTACGCTGAAGAAAAGGTATTTGAAAACGTTGAAAAGGTCGGAAAAGTACTGGCAGAATCATTGGATAATATTAGGAACAAACATGCTTGCGTAGGAGAAACTCGCTGCATCGGACTGTTCTCATCATTAGAACTTGTTAAGGATAAAGAGACCAGAGAACCTCTTGTACCTTTCAACCAGGATCCGGAAGGCATCATGCCAAAAATTCTTGGTATGTTAAGAGCTGAAGGTTTCTACACATATTCACACGAAAACATGATTTTCGTATCACCTCCACTTATTATCACTGAAGAAGAACTAAATGAAGCAATGCAAATGCTCGATAAGGTTTTAGATTCTGTAGATAATATGATTAAATAAAATATAATTTAAAAAGCCCTCAAAATATTATATGGGGGCTTTTTTATGTAGAAAAATAGAACAAGTGTTTACACATCTTTTCCATTATGCTATACTTCTATATACATGGTTAACCAAGGTTATGTAGGAGGAAATTATGAGCCAATTAAAAGATCGTGAAAAGAAAATTCTTGATTTTATGAAGAAAGAAATAAAAAAGAAAGGATATCCCCCTACTGTAAGAGAGATGTGTAAATCTCTTGGTATTAAATCTACCTCTACAGCCCATAAGGACTTATCAAATCTTGAAAGCAAAGGTTATATTAGAAAGGACCCTTCAAAACCTAGAGCAATAGAAATTCTTGACGATGTAAGTCAAAGTAAGGTACAGAGTATCGAACATAGCGAAATAGTTGAAATACCTCTTGTTGGCCAAATCTCAGCAGGTACTCCTATATTAGCAGAAGAAAACATCGAGGACAGCTTTCCTGTTCCTTCCCGCTTTATCTCAAACGGAACACACTTCATGCTTACTGTAAAAGGAAATAGCATGATTGAAGCAGGTATCTACGATGGGGATTACATCCTGGTCAAGCAGCAGAATACAGCCCAGAACGGTCAGATTGTAGTAGCTATGTTGGATGGATTCGAAAATGAAGCCACTGTTAAGACCTTCTATAAAGAAGCTGATCATATCAGACTACAGCCAGAGAATATGACAATGAGCCCGATTATTGTTAAAGATGTAAAGATACTCGGTCTTGTCAAAGGCGTATTCCGTTACTTATCTTAATTAGCACAAATTTATCAATAAAGGAACAATAATTGGTATTGTTATACTTAATACTATGCCCGTTAAAAATGAATAAATTGCTACATTACTGCTTGTAGCATTTTTAACCATGGGCATAGCTATATCCATACATGAGGCCCCAGGCAATGAAATGCATTCTATAAAACCGACTTTCTTAGCGATTATGGGGATCAATATTATTCCAAATACTTCACGCATTACATTGTGTAAAAATGAAATCGCAGAAATTGCCGGCGAATAATCCATCAATATGGCAGGAGCCAACGAATACCATCCCATTCCAGCACTTACAGCCATGCTCTCCATGACTGAGATCGGCAAGAGTAAACCTGCAATAGCTCCTCCCACCAATGTACCTACTATTATGGCTATAGGAATTAAAAGTACGCGAAATCCTACCCTTTTAATATCAGCTAATATGGTTTTCTGCCGTCCTATGTCTAAACCTATTACAAATAAAAAGAGACAAAGAACAAATGTCACTACTGGTTGTGTGAATTCCACAACTATATCGGGCACAAAAAAATAACCCGACAGAACGCCGACAATGACAGAGACAACAATAGCTTTAGTCATCTTTCGGAAGCCCCTCTCTATCAAGATTCATTAATTTTCTGACAAGATAAACACCACAAATACTCCCCACTATAGCGAATACAGTCACTATTAGCGAGGATATACCTATGTCTCCTAATGAACTTATTACTCTTTCATCGGAACCTATTCTAATACCTATTGCCAGTACTAATATAATTATTGCAATAAACTGAATTATCCCTATCCACTTATACTCTTTATCTTCAGAAAGCACTTTTGAACCGACAAAAGCGCCAGCAACGAGCATAACTAGATACAATATTAAGCTTAACAACTAATACCTTCTCTCATTTAATTTTCTACACTAGAGTTTAATGCATTGATTACTCCTCTTACTACTGAAATTGCATATGCTTCTTTAAATTCTTCAGTAACCATATGTTGTAAATCATTAGGATTTGATAAAAAACCACCCTCAATGATAACAGCTGGCATTAAGCTCTTGTTCAGGACTGCTAGATGGGGACAATCAATGATTCCTCTATCTTTAAGTCCAGTTTCTACTACCAATTCTTTTTGTATTAATTCTGCTACTTCCTGGCTTGTGAAGCCATAAATACTCTTCTCGTCTTCTTTGTTGTAATAAAGAACTTCAGTACCATTAGGCGATGATTTAGTAGCAGCATTGTTATGTACGCTTACAAGTAGATCCGCATTTAATGAATTTGCCCCTTCTGGTCTGGAATAAAGTGACATGTACACATCCTTATCCCTTAACATAGTAACATTTGCTCCTGCTTTTTGCAAAAGTTCATATATTCTTAATGCTATGGTTAAATTCAGATCCTTTTCCCTAATCACTTTTCCATTTAGTTTTGCTTGGGCTCCCGGATCTGAGCCTCCATGACCCACATCAATAACAATAAGTTTACCGCTAGCACGCCAATCGAGTTCAGGGATTAAAGGCTCATCCCCTTCTTCATTTGACTCATCATTGTTTTCTTCTTCCTTAACCTTATCAAAATCTATAATTACTTCTGTTCTATCATCCGACAACTTAACCTTGCCTGCAACTTTTTCCTTTAAATCGACTACGATTCTTACTGTATCATTATCGAATTGTGAAAATCGTACACCATAAAAGACATCGTTTTCTGCTGATATCTCACCGATCCTTTCAGGATAGGACGCATTGCAAATGTCTATTCCATACCTCTCTGGCTCTTCATAAGCAAACGAACTGGTACTTTTTATAACATCATTTGCTTGAACAACTATTCGGTATGAGGATTCATCCTCTTCTATCTGAATCGAATTAATTTCTGTAGGATTTATATTCTCTGGTGCCTTAATTATCACCATTCTGTTTTCATCATCCCAGTCAACTTCGCAGTTCAAGTTTTCTAATACGAATCGCAATGGAATAAGGGTCCTGCTATTTACTATCAAAGGGGGAACATCCATCGACTTGGTTTTACCATTTACAAACCCTATGGACTGATCTATTGTAACCTGGACTCTATGACTCCCTAAAATGGCTGTTGCCATCCTTGCAGAAGGCTCCCATGACACTTCTGCTCCCATGGCCTCCAATACAGCCCTGTATGGTACCATTGTCCTGTCATTAATAATCATAGGATCCACATCGGTTTCAAGTATCTCTCCATCTAATTGAATTGATACTTTGTTATTTGCAAAAGCAAATCCACTTCCTAAGATAATAATTATCCCTATCAGCATTAAAATTCTGAGCTTTTTTCCCATAGGATATCCCTTCCCCTTAGTATTTCTTGTAGTATTGTGTCGAAATTAATTATAATATATTATAACTATTTGTTAAGGGTTTTTTAAGATTGTAATCTAATTGTAACGGATATCTTGATTTTTTAGTTATCCTCAGTTATAATTAACAGCAGTGGTTATGGGCGGTTAGCTCAGCTGGTCAGAGCGCCTGCTCGACAAGCAGGAAGTCATTGGTTCGAATCCGATACTGCCCACCACTTTTTTTAATACTATGCACCCGTAGCTCAGCTGGATAGAGCGTTAGACTCCGGCTCTAAAGGTCGCAGGTTCGACTCCTGTCGGGTGTACCAAAAAAAGCGCTCAGAGCCAAATTGGTTTGAGCACTTTATTATTGCTTTAAATACGTCTACTCTAGACCTAACACTTTCCTGGCATTCTCTCCCAAAATATTTGAAACAGCGTCCTCGGAAATATTTAACTTACGAATCATTTCAACATTCTTATTAACATCTACAGCAGGCCAGTCACTTCCAAAGATAAATTTATTTGAAAAACGTTCCATAGATGGAAAGTATTCTAATAGTTTCTTGGGAGGTAAGCCTGATATTTCAATAAAGACATTTTCATGAAGACGAACAAGGGTTAAGGCTAAATCATACCACGGTCCCCTGCCCCCATGGGCCATAACAATTTTAAGATTCGGAAAATCTACAGCTATATCATCGATATAAATAGGGTCACTATATTTCAACCGACTATTGGAAAAGATCGAGGTTCCCGTATGAAAAAGTACAGGAATGCCGAGTCTCTCTGCAAGGGAATATAGGGGATACATCATATTATCATTGGGATAAAAATGATTATATGAGGGATAGAGCTTAATCCCTTTGAACCCATGATTTTGGCATAAGTCTTCTAACATTTTCGCCATATTGGGATGAATATAGGGGTTTAGTGTACAAAAAGGTATTAACCTGGGATTTCCTCGACAAAATGCTTCTACCCTTTCATTTGAAGCAATACCGCTTGTTAAAGGAGCGATTTCTGCTAGGATAACAGAGTAATCAACTTTGTTATAATCCATAAGCTGTACAAAGTTTTCAGGACTGCTATATTTTTTAGAGTTGGCATCAAATTCTTCTTTTGACGGATGAAAAGCAGAAAAAAATTCGTAGGTATCTTTAGAAATTGTATCGTATTCTGATAAATGTACGTGAAAATCTATTACTATCTCTTTCAATTATTACACTCCTATCTAGCTAGCGAAGAACCCCGATTTTTGTGCTATTTCTAATGTATTGACCACATCAACACGATAAGGACCATTTCGAGTTATTTTAAATATATATTTATCACCTTTTTCAAAGATGATCTCTTTTTCGCCGTCAAGTGCTATACTACCCCTGAAATTCGCCTTAAACTCATATTCTTCTCCAAGTTTTAATATAACAGGTTCTGTAGCTACAATATTTTTTAAAGCTGCTACTGAAACAGGAGATATGACTGACTTGCCATTTTCATTAACTTCCACATATGCGCCAAAATCATCATCTTGATTTATTATTTTTCTCATACCTACAATAGTTGAAAAACCGATTGAAGCTGGATGGCTTCTTGCAACTACAACTACTTTAATATTTTCATAATTCCATACAGCTTTGGCACCTATAAAGCTTTCTCCTGTAACTACAGCATCAACTAAGGCAATATCTATGAGATTACCATCTTTATAGATCTCAATCTGCTTATCTTTAGTCCTTAGAGATTCAAGATCAAAGCGCTTAGATGCAACTACAGCGGCGGCCATTCCCGCTACAGTACCCTCAATCATATCAGGATATACATTATTGGTTCCTGTCGAAATTGTTATTAAAGGAACATTTCTGACACCTTTTGCTACTGCTCTGTTTGTACCATC
>JAAYSU010000123.1 GCA_012523915.1 Clostridiales bacterium | reverse complement strand
GGATATCAACAAGCTTTCTTAATATCTCATCCCGGCTTTTCTCCATGCCCGGTCGGATTGACAGAACCTGTTTCTCATAATCTATCGGACTTCCCAAGCCGTAGATACATGATACGCTTGCAACGATTATTACATCTCTTCGTTCTGCTAAGGCCGCTGTTGCCGAGTGGCGTAATTTTTCAATTTCATCGTTGATATCTGAATCTTTTTCTATATATGTGTCGGTTGCGGGAACATAGGCTTCTGGTTGATAATAATCATAGTAGCTCACAAAATACTCTACGGCGTTTTCCGGAAAGAATTCTTTAAATTCCCCACACAATTGAGCAGCTAATGTTTTATTATGCGAAATCACCAATGTGGGTTTTTGAATTCTTTCTATTACGTTTGCCATGGTAAAGGTTTTGCCAGAGCCTGTAACGCCTAATAGCGTCTGATGCTTTAAGCCTTTATTAAGCCCATCCGCAAGCTTTTCAACCGCTTGTTCCTGGTCCCCCATCATATTAAATTCTGAAACTAATTTAAACATAATAATGTTGACTCCATAATAATAGTTACCATTATATTATACCGTAAAAAATAATTTTGAAAAATATTTTTAAATTGTATTGTTATTTTCACAAAAATAATATATAATCTGTCTAATGTTTAACAAATAACACGCTGAATCTGGATAAACTCTAGAACGGGAGAACCTAATCCTTGGGGTGAATCTGCGTATCAGAGGGGTAGCTCTAACCCTAACCCGTCAGCTAATCTCGTAAGCATCGGAGAGCAATTTTAGACAATAACCTAACACAGGTAACGCTCGTTTATCTAAATTAGTGTTATTGTATAATTTAGTATTCTTCGGTGATGCTACAAGGGTGGTATCACTTTTTAATTATAAAGGAGGTATTGCTATGAAAAAACAGGACAACAACAAAAATAAAGGTCTTCGGCTTAAACAATTCCTTAATGCCTTCTCAAAACCAGATAGTAGTGATAAGAAAACTAATGGGATAACTAATGGAATATATAATGGAATATCAACTATATCAAACATTGCAAGAAGAAAAAGGGGTTCTGAGCAGGAAAAAGACTTTATAGGAACAATGTCTCTTGAATTAGAAAAGAACAACTACATCGATAATGAATTGTATATAAAATATGATGTAAAAAGAGGATTACGTAACGCAAATGGAACTGGTGTTGTCGTAGGCCTGACTAAAGTAGGCGAAGTTAAAGGCTATGAAACCGACGAGAACGGTAATAAAGTACCTGTCGAAGGTAAGCTCTATTATCGTGGCGTTGATGTTGAGGACCTAGTAAAGAATATAGTTGCCGAAGGCCGTTTCGGCTATGAAGAAGCAAGTTATCTGCTTCTTTTCGGAGACCTGCCAACAAAAAAACAGTTTGACGAGTATGTTGCAACCCTCGCTGCTCGACGGGAATTACCACTTGGATTTCCAAGGGATATGATACTTACTGCACCCAGTAATAATGTAATGAACAAATTGGCGAGAAGCGTGCTTGCTCTCTATTCTTATGACGATAACGCTGACGATATATCAATACCTAATGTACTTAGGCAATCTATAGATTTAATAGGGTATTTCCCCTCGCTCATAGCTTATGGCTATCAGGCTAAGCGCTCAAGCTATCATAAAGAAAGCTTACATTTGCATCACCCTGACCCCGACAAAAGCACAGCTGAAAATATACTCAGAATGATAAGGCCTACGGGAGAATACACGGATATTGAAGCAAAGTCATTGGATTTGAGCATGATTCTCCATGCTGAGCACGGTGGTGGAAATAACTCTACCTTTGCAACCCATCTGGTGACATCTACTGGTACAGATACATATTCAGCAATCGCTGCTGCGGTAGGTTCACTCAAAGGGCCTAAGCATGGAGGAGCCAATATCGAAGTAATTTCAATGATAAATGATCTTAAGGCAAATGTGAAAGATATAACTAACTTTAAAGAAGTTGAAAAATACTTAATTAAACTTCTAAAAGGTGAAGCTTTTGACAGATCAGGACTTATCTACGGACTGGGGCATGCCGTTTATACTCTTTCAGATCCAAGAGCAACCCTTCTAAAACGTATGGCTAAGCAACTTGCTGAAGAAAACGGACTGCTTGATGACTTCATGCTCTATGATTATATAGAAAGTAGAGGCTCACAACTCTTTTATGAAGTAAAAGGGGTAGAAAAACCAATGCCTGCTAATGTAGACCTTTATTCTGGTTTTGTTTACACCGCTTTAAATATACCTATAGATATTGCTACCCCACTATTTGCCGCATCCCGTATTTCCGGATGGTGTGCACACCGTATTGAGGAATTGGTGGCAGGAAGAAAAATCATGCGACCCGCATATAAAAATGTTCAAGAAAAACGAGAATATATTCCGATATCTCAAAGAGTTTAACAGGAGACAATCTCCTGTTATTATTTTTGTGTATAAACACTATAGTTAACAAGGTATTTCCTAACTTTTTTGTTTATTGTTATAATTGCACAAAAATTCCACCTATTATCTGTTTGCATTATACATAAAAGTTTGACAATATGCCTCCGAAAGACTATAATATTGCATTATACTTATTCAGTGATATTATTTCACTTAAAAATTTTATAGTCAAAGGAGGTAATTTATTTGGAAAGACAAAGTTGGAACACTAAATTGGGCTTTCTGTTAGCCGCAATTGGTTCCGCAGTAGGGCTTGGAAACATATGGCGTTTCCCATATACCGCAGCCACAAATGGTGGCGGAGCATTCCTTGTACCTTATTTTTTTGCAATTATTACTGCTGGTATTCCTATTCTCATCCTAGAATACACTATAGGAAAAACCTATAGGGGTGGTGCTCCAGTAGCCCTAGCCAGAATCAATAAAAAGTTTGAGTGGTTGGGCTGGTTCCAGGTTATGGTAGCATTTATTATAGCAGTTTATTATCTTGCTATCATAGTATGGGTAGTTAGCTACATAGGCTATTCATTCGGATTAACTTGGGGAGCCGACCCCACCTCATTCTTCCTTGAGTATCTTGGAGTTACTTCAAGTGCCCTTGAACTAGGAGGCATTCAACTTAACCTTATCGTACCATTTATAATTGTTTGGGTTATTACCGCTATAATCTTGTATAGGGGTATAAGTGCAGGAATTGAGCTGGCATGTAAAATCTGCCTGCCTATACTATTAATCTTAACGATTGTTTTGGTTATCAGAGGTATCACTTTACCAGGTGCTATTGATGGACTTAATTATCTATTTACACCTAACTGGAGTGCTATCACTGACTCCAGTGTTTGGACAGCAGCATATGGGCAGGTATTCTTCAGTTTAAGTATCGCTTTTGCCATTATGATATCTTATTCAAGTTATCTACCAAAGAAAACAGACGTAGTAAACAGTGCCTTTATTACTGCTACAGCTAATCATGGATTCGAACTTCTCGCTGGAATCGCTGTATTCAGCGTTCTTGGCTACATGGCATATATTCAAGGTGTATCTGTAGATCAGGTGTCCGCTGGCGGAGTTGGATTAGCGTTCATGGTATTCCCTGAAGCTATTAATGCTATGCCTGCTTTCAAATCACTAATAGGTATTTGTTTCTTCGGAGCACTATTTACCGCAGGAATAACATCATTGATTTCTATACTCCAGGCTGTAATTACTGGAATTTCCGATAAATTTGATGTTCCTCATAAGAAATCAACCACAATAGTCTTAATTCCCGCTTTTGTTATCAGCATTTTATTCATCACAGGAGCAGGACTGAACATTTTAGATATAGTAGATGCGTTTATCAATAATATCGGTGTTGCAGGTGCAGGTTTAATTGAAGTTATCCTAATTGGTTGGTTCTTCAACTTAGAAAAGATTCGCGAGGAAGCCAATCAGTTCTCAAACTTCAGTATCGGAAGATGGTGGATCTATTCGCTGAAAATCGTAACTGTTGTTGTGCTTGGCGTCATGGTAATCTCCAATGCAATCTCATATGTCAGAGAAGGCTATGGTGGATATGCTTCAATTGATGTTACAGTCTTCGGTTGGGGATCCTTGTTATTAGGTATAATAGTAATGGCCATCCTGAGCAATATGAAAGGCAAAGAAGGTTATTCTGACCTTTCAAAAATTAAGGAGGTTGAATAATGAGTACCGGTGCAATTATTATGATGATTATCGGCTGCGTCGGCCTATGGGGAGGTTGTCTTCTTTCTGTATCAATCGCGATGAAACATAGCAAGAAGAATAACAACAAGGCTTAGGTTTAAGAAAAAATATTTAGAGCAACTCTATATGGGTTGCTCTATTTTAATAGGACAATAATATTTATAAAAGCCAAGAATAATGATAAAAGACTAATAGAACTAAGATATATAGGTTTTATTAAGTGTATTGTAGTTAAGAGCCTCAACAAATAGACTAATATACAGATAATAATTGCAACTATAGCAGTCAGTAGTGTACCGGCAAAATTGAATAAGAATAAAATACCGTAAATTAATACAATCTCATACCATCGACCTAGTTCTAATAACGATAGGTTTGATTTATTCCTTGGGAGAAATATTAAAATGACTGCAATTGATACTAGAATCCCTGGCAAATAGTAAGCAGGTGCACCTCCCAGCGTTATTATATCGGCTGTGTTAAAGCTTCCTGCTCCCCCATTATTGAACACTAGCAACAGGTAAAAACCAATTGCAGCTAACATGAAATGAGTAAAGTGGAAACAAAGTCTTAGGATTTCCTTGTAATCCGGATAGGTTAATACTACTAATAATCCAGCAAATGTTGACAAGACAATTGCTAGAGCAATATTGCCACCTGAATAAAAAATACTGCCCGCAACTATATTTAAAACTAAAAATGATATGTAGCACCCACTAGTCTTTTTATCAGATACTATTTCCACCTTAAGATTCTTAAAAACATCTGTTAAAGGAGTAAAAAAAGAAAAGCTCTTTCCTTGCATTTTATTTATTATCACATCGTCTAATCCTGTTAAAAGGCCTCCAAGTAATGGAGCAAATATTATATAACCTAGAATTGCCAATATAGTAGTGTATTCCATACTCTTCTCCTTTTAATATTTGATAAAGAGATGCTTAAGCTATAATTTAATTATAACTCATTTATCAAAGGTTTAAAATATTAAGTTAGAAAATATGAAAAGAAGAATTACTCCCGGTATACCAAGAATACCTACAAATATTGCCGATATCAGGTTCAAAGGTATCTGTATGTCCCAGAATGAGCCGATTAAATTAATAACTAGTATCAGCAATCCCCCTAAAACACTATTTACTACAAGTTTTAATAATATTTTAATAGGAACCAGGAATACATAACCAATAACATATAACACTAATATTCCAAAAGCATATGCTAATAGAATTCCAATCTCCATACTCATATCCATAGGTCATCCTCCTAAAAACAAAAACGCAAAACAAACCTAACATGTTAGGTGGGGTTTTGTATAAAATATGCCAATTTTGAATAGAATAGAATATAAAAGTATCGAAAGGGTGTGAGAAGGTGGAGAAAAATTTTATTGGTATCAAAGGGGTCGCTGACCGTGTATATAAACATTTTTTAAATACCCCCGAGCAACAAACCCAAGAGGAGAAATTATATGCTTCTATCAGAGATGCTGAAATAGAATGGAGACTTGCAGAAAAAAGATTTAATGAAGCTACCGACCCTGACTTGATTGATTATGCCACCTACGATATATTAGCAGCCAAATCGAGATATGAATATCTATTAAAAAGCGCGAAAAAATTACAACAACAACAGCAGCAAGCATTAAATAGCAGTAAAAATATACAAATTGAATAAAAGCTGAAATAGAATAAATATTGTTAACTCCCGGGGTAACTATGCCGGGGGTTAGCTTTGTAATACTTTATTAATTTCATCAAACCTTTCTTCGGATATGCCAAGCTTTTGCTTAAATCTATCATCATCCATTCTTTTAACTATATTTTTATCAGGAGAAATTTCATCAATAATATTTTTAATTTTACTGACAGCTTCGTCACTGTCATTATAGCCTTTAATAATTGTTACTTCTAAGATAAATTCCCCTTTATATTGCCTGGTGACAGTAGCTTAACAGCTAGTCCCTTACTCTTAATTAAATTAATAATCTCATTAATTTTATTGTTAACTAAAGCTTCACCTTTTGAGTTAATAAATACTAAATCAATATTAATATCCTCTATCCTTGCTACCAATTCCTTTAAAGAATCCTCTATATCTCCAAAGAACTGAGGAGTATCGAACTTATTCTTCTTTCTGCCGATAGGACAGAATATGCAATCAAAGTTACAATACTTCATTAACTTCTAGCACCCTTTTTCCATCTTCAATATAAATATCTTCATAAGTAAAAGTGCTCATTTTATATCTCTATTTCTTTATTATCAATATTTAATACTGAAATTTTACTAGTTCCACCCAAATTTTCTTCTACCAACTTAGCCAAATCCTTTAATGCATTCTCAAATTCTACTTCTCTAGTTTCATCTACTAACTCAATACATAAGAAGGCATTGGTTGTATCCTCTGTAAGCATTGTCCTTACAGCCTCGCGCCAGTTCCAGCACCTGCAAATAGCACCTAAATCATCTTTATAAACTATTTCACCTTCATAAGGAGGGGAGTTTTCTTCGGATCCAAGTGGAATAAATTCTTCATTTCCAAGAGCCTTAGTTAATCTTAAATTTCCAACAAACTTGTCAATATCCTCACCGCCACAGGGTAAGGCATACCTTAAGGAAATGGAATTATATATATCCACAAGGGGATTAATAGTTCCAATAGTATTGCCTTTATAAACCCTCTTTAGCAAAGCTTCTATAGAGGACCTGGCACCCTTCTTGGTTTTAAATTTTTGGAATGCTTCCCTCCATACTTTTATAACTGGATTCTGACTAAATTCAGCATCCGGTAGATACTTCAAGGCTTCTTTTTGAGCCTCTTCAATTAACCCTTTATATCGCCCTTCATCTTTTATGGAATTATCTATGCCATGGCAGATTACAACACCTATCTTTGCGTTAGGGAATACCTGCCAAAAATCATCTTCAACAATAAATTTTTTCATCTAATACCTCCATCAACTGTTAAAAATCGTTTCTGTATCAGAAATAAGTTGTTTAAGCAAATCTACTCCTTCTTTTGTACTATTTTTATTTGCAGAAGTCAATGTAATAATCTTATCAACTCTTTTCTTGTAATCTCTCGGCTTTATACTAAAGCCATCAATCAATTTAACAGCCTTTTTTTCATTCAAACAGTACTCTTCATTCAGGGCGAATATAACTTGGTTTAGACAAGAAATATCCTAAAACAATGACCACATACATAATAAATATCATCCTTATC
>JAAYSU010000122.1 GCA_012523915.1 Clostridiales bacterium | reverse complement strand
GAGATCCTTCTTCTGTAGAGTTTTGTCATAGAGTCGGTTTAGATTATGTCTCCTGTTCGCCGTTCAGAGTACCGATTGCAAGGTTAGCAGCGGCCCAGGCTGTAATTAAAAATAAAGACCAGTAGAATGGAATAAGTATTTAATAGCATAACTAAGGTATTGCCTTTAGATTTTAGAGACAATACCTTTTTCAATTGATGAACATAAGTAGAAATTAGTAGCACCAGATCAAGGATTGTTTCCTAAGTATACAAGCGGAGTCTATACACAAAAACAATCAACACTAGTTGCCGGAAGTTGTGGTAGTTTCTTTAATAGGAGTATAATGGGAACTGTTACCATTTAATTTCGATCTGTTCAGACAAAACTTGATTACTCGATGGTTTTGTTACAAGCTTTGGTCCTTCAAAGGAGAGGATAGACTGGGCTTCCTCCCAGTTGGCAAGCCAGTCGTGAATAAGTCTTTGCTCCAGCACCACCGGAATGCGATGGTGGACTTGAGAGATGGAAGAGTTGGCTTCCTTGGTCAAAATGACAAAGCGGTCATCTTCATCGAAATGGCTGTAAAGTCCTGCCATGAATAGCATTTCGGAGTCGGGCATGTTAAACTGATATCTTCTCTTATCACAATCCCATTCAAAAAAGCCGGTGGAAATAATGACACAGCGTCTACTTTGCATAGCAGTTTTGAACATGGGCTTTTCAGCGGCAGTTTCTGACCGGGCGTTAATGATCAACTGCTTGTTTTTAAAACCTGGAAATCCCCATACCATGAGCTGGGGCTTTATTTCCTTTTCTTCATAGAGCAATACTGGTACTGTATTAGAAGGAAAGATTTCACCTGTCTTCATATTTTCTTTTTTTGGATCATCAATCTTAGAGAGGATATTGTCCAGATCTTCAATATCCCTGTCTGTATACAGGGTGTATCTGCCGCACATATTTGACCTCCTACAAGGTATTTATGTGTAAATTATAGCACAGATTGTTAATAAATATTTGTGCTCAATGTATTATTATCAAATTCATGATAATATTAAATAATCAAAATAGATTGAACTGTCTATCTTAAAAAGGAGGAATTCTAGTGAGTAGAATAAAACAAATATTTAAAAATGAAAACTTTGAAAAGGAAATGAGGTCAGTCATTAGCAATTTTAAGGAAGTGAGTCGCGTAAGCAAGTCAATGGATTCAAACTTTTATAGCTATAGTGTCAATGATGAGACTGTTACAATAGAATTTCCTGTACTAGAATACCAGCTCAATGAGCATGATACTATGCATGCAGGATTCATAGCTACCGCTTTTGATGAGGCTCTTGGGATATTCGCTTCTTTCCTTTGCGATGGTAAACCTTCGGTTTCTATAAATATATCGCTAAACTATATAAAACCGATCCCTAAGAATGATTCTATTTTAATCACTGCAAAGGTTACATCTTTGGGAAGAAGGTTTATAACCATGTCAGGTGAATGCAGGTTAAAAAGTAATGAAATGCTTACAAATACAGCCCTAGCAACCTTTGCGATTGTGGGCTAAGCAATGCTAAACAGAAAAAAAGAATCCATAATACACAACACATTTCAGAAATTAATAAACCCCTGTAGCTCTGTATCATCAAAGCATACAGGGGTTTTCGACTGTAGGGTTTTGCTAATAATTATTTTACCCTATAAAATGTATAACCCTGAAAATTAATGGCCGTACCATCATTAATTATCTTCAATTTATGGGAATCGCTTTCTGATAGGAATACAAGAGGATCATCCGATGAAGGTTTGCCGTACCATGTAAATATCTCAGTCTTATTTATGGGTCGATCATATTTGTCTACATATCCGCCTGCATATTTTGCTGTTAAAAGTTGATCCTCATTGTTATAACTCAGCTGTAAACCTACATATGACTTGCCACCGTTTTCATCTGGATCGGTTTGGTACATCCAATCTCTATTTCCTGCAAATGTGTAGGCATAATCCCATTGGCCTATTTTTTCAGTATTAGTGTTTTCCCAAACCTTTCGATCTTTATTAAATTCAAATGTATATTCTTTTTGTCCTAATTCCGTGAACAATAAATAGCTTTTTTCGGTGTCTACAGTTATTACTGAAATACCATTGTCTTTATCTAGGTCTTGCATTACTAAAGACGCCTTCATTTTTTCTTGGAATTCCAATTCTTCTATAAAGGTTTCTTCCCTTATGCCTTCTAAAGGTGTACAGCTTATTATTTCAACCTTTTCAATATTATCTAATTGTAATTCCTTCCTATCGTTCAATGAGTATTTAACCCTATATTTTGCTACTTCTTGAACAGTAGGTTCGAAATAATCTCTATAAAGGTGCCCTTTTGCTAATCCACCATTTTCAACAGTTGTTACTGTGAAATCTACAATATCAAGCTCTTTTGTGGTATCTCTTTCTATTTCATCTGCTATATGATATTCCAATAAATCACCAACAGCAGTCATAAAACCAGTCTCTACCTGTGATTCAAAATAGCTTTCCAATTCCTCTCTAACTTCAGCTTCACTTAAGGGATCTGGAGAGCAACCTGCTAAAAATATTAGTAGAAGAATACACAGTAAACTAAATAAAATTCCTTTCTTCATATAAATACCTCACTTTGCTATAATTTTAATCATAGAAAATCTATAACTAGAGCATATTACCATAAAATTTGACAAAAGTGTTCAAGAATTTTTGGCTATAAGGGCGGTTTTTGGGTGAAAAATAAATCTATGGTATAATAAATAAGTTAAACAGAACAGTATTGCCTTTAGAATTTAAAGGCAATACCTTTTTGAATATTATAAAATTGCGTATCAGGGGTCTTAATATGAGAAGAAATTATGATTTCACAGAAGGGAATATATTGGGGCAATTAGTTGCTTTTTCCATACCAATAATGCTTACTAATCTCCTCCAGGTATCTTATCAGTTTATAGATAGTTTATGGGTGGGTAATTTAATAGGGGCAAATGCCTTAGGAGCTGTTGCGGTGGCAAGTACTGTCATATTTGTCGCTTTATCTTTTATAATCGGTATTAATAATGCTACTTTGACTATACTATCGCAACAAAAGGGCAAGCAAGATGAAGTAGGATTAACTAGATATTTAAATGCCTTCGTGGTATTATTGGTACTCCTGGCATGTATAGCAACCCTATTAGGTTTTTTCTTTGCGGAAACCATATTAAAACTCCTTAATACACCCAGTACTATGTTTTATCAATCAAAATCATATTTGCAAATCAATAGCCTAGGAATGGTCTTTTTAATTGGCTATAATTTTATCGGGACAGTATTGCGAGCCCTTGGCGATAGTAAAACTCCATTAATAATTGTCTTTATAGCAGTTATTTTAAACACTGTTTTAGATCCTATATTTATTGCCTATTTTAAATTGGGGGTTAACGGTGCAGCTTTAGCAACAATAATAGCACAGGGACTAGCTTTTTTTGTAGGATTACATTTTGTGCTCAAAAGAAAATTGGCCCCCTTTTCAATACCATCAATTCCTGCCAAAGAAGAAGTTTTACTTATAATGAAATTAGGAATACCATCAGGTCTACAGATGTCAGTAATCTCTGCTGGTATTGCAGCCATAATG
>JAAYSU010000121.1 GCA_012523915.1 Clostridiales bacterium | reverse complement strand
AGTTTTCGCCAAGACTTAGTGTAATGCCCTCAGTGGTATTATCCCCATATCCAATATAGGTTATTTCAACTGTATAAGGACCGCCAACACGCATACCGTTGAGGTTGTAACGTCCTTCCATATTTGTCACAGTCCCATAGGTTGTTCCTGAGGGTGTATGTGTTGCCACCACCGTGGCTCCAATCACAGCACCATCAACATCGGTAACTCGTCCACTCATACTGGAGGTAGTTACCTGTGCTTGTATCATAGTAGCTATCATTAAAAAGAGCGCTACAGATAAAAACTTTAATTTTCTTACCATAGTTTCTAGTCTTAACTTGAATTTATAAATGTTTAATTGAAAATCACTACAAAAGTAACATTAAAATATGATAAACGTGTTAAGAAAATGTTACAATTTGATATGTGATTTGAGCTTTTAACCGTTGACAATTAAGATGTTTAATTCAATCTATAACTATTTTTATGAGAATGATATCAAAAAGTAAAAGAAGGACGAATAAAACAACATATTTAAAAAAGAAAAAGCGTATAACTTTCAATTTATCATTTCAAGTTATACGCCTTAATAAGACATTTATTTTATTTATGTGCGAATTACATCATTCCGCCCATTCCTCCGCCTGGCATTTGAGGAGGTGCTGGGTTATCTTCTTTCTTTTCGGTAATTACACATTCTGTTGTCAAGAACATACCTGCGATAGAAGCAGCATTTTCTAATGCTACACGAGCTACCTTAGTTGGATCAATTACACCGGCTTCATACAAGTCTTCATACTTATCTGTAGAGGCATTGTAACCGAAATTATCTGCTGATTCGCGTACTTTTTGTACAACAACAGCACCTTCTTTACCAGCATTGGCTACAATCTGACGAAGAGGTTCTTCGATTGCACGCTTAACGATTTCGATACCTGTTGTTTCGTCGTCGTTTTCGCCTTTAAGATCTTCGAGAACTTTGCTTGCACGGATATAACCAATACCACCACCTGGGATAGTACCTTCTTCAACTGCAGCACGAGTTGCAGAAAGAGCATCCTGTACACGGTCTTTTTTCTCTTTCATTTCTACTTCAGAGTTTGCACCTACATAAAGTACTGCAACACCACCAGCTAACTTAGCCAAACGCTCTTGAAGTTTCTCGCGATCGTAGTCAGATGTAGTTTTTTCTATTTGAGCGCGAATCTGTCCGATACGGTTCTGAATAGTTTCTTTATCACCAACTCCGTTTACTAAAGTAGTATTGTCTTTGTCTATTGTAACCTTTTCAGCTGATCCCAACATGTCTATTTCAGCATTCTCAAGGGTAAGACCTTTTTCCTCAGAAATAACTGTACCTCCTGTAAGAATTGCAATATCTTCGAGCATCTCTTTTCTGCGATCTCCGAATCCAGGAGCTTTAACTGCAGCAATCTTAAGTGATCCACGTAAACGGTTTACAACAAGTGTTGTTAGTGCTTCAGAATCGATATCTTCTGCAATAATTAATAGAGGTTTACCAGTTTGAATTCCTTTCTCGAGTATAGGTAAAAGTTCTTTAATAGCTGATATTTTCTTATCATAAATAAGAATAAGTGGGCTTTCGAATTCAACCCTCATGGCTTCAGTATCAGTTACAAAGTATGGAGATATATATCCACGGTCGAACTGCATACCTTCTACAACATCAACGTATGTATCGGTACCTTTTGACTCTT
>JAAYSU010000120.1 GCA_012523915.1 Clostridiales bacterium | reverse complement strand
CTTTGTAGCAATGATTAATGAATATAGGAAGGGGACTCATTTAGATCATCCAGACCCTGAAGGGATCTTTAGCTATATTCAATGCAAGAACCTAAACATTAAAACCAATAAAGAAACAATGATTTGTGCAGATGGAAACCAAATATTCTCAAACGAACTTTCAATATCAATACAGCCAAATGCAATTAAATTCTCAGTGCCTGAGGGCTGTGAAAGTAATTGAAAAAGCATAAATTCTATGCTATAATCTAGCTCGTTCATACATTCATATGGAGCGGTACCGAAGTGGTCATAACGGGGCTGACTCGAAATCAGTTCGACGGCAACGTCACGTGGGTTCGAATCCCACCCGCTCCGCCAAGCGAGGCTGTTAACTTTAATTGTTAGCAGCCTATTTTATAGGCATCTATAAGGAGCTTAAGTTATGAAAAAAATAATCTTGATCCTACCCCTAATATCGGGGATTTTATGGGGATCGGTAGGGGTTTTTGTTCGAAAACTATATTCTTTTGGCTTTGATAACTTTACAGTATTATCATCACGTATAGCCATTGCTACGCTGATCTTGTTCCTGGGGATTATGATATTTGACAAGTCATTACTAAAAATTAAATTAAAAGATGCCTGGGTTTTCCTTGCAGCTGGGTTATTAGGCATGCTTGGACTGAACCTCGCCTATAACGAATCTATCAGTCGACTAACATTGTCGCTTGCGGCCGTATTGCTTAGCCTAGCGCCCATATTCGTTGTGCTTTGGGGAGCTATACTTTTCAAGGAAAGAATAACAGTACGAAAAGTAGGCTGTATGTTTATGGCTATCTTTGGCTGTCTGTTAACAAGCGGTATTTTGGAAAGTACAGCTTCAGTGAAATGGTCCTTCGTAGGAATCTTTATCGGATTTCTTTCAGCTTTTTTTTATGCCCTTTATACTGTGTTTTCTAGACTTGCTATGGACAGGGGCTATCAGGTCTTTACTATTACTTTTTACAGCATGCTTACAATTACGATTGTTCTCTTGCCTTTGACAGATTTCCATATACTTGGAGATTTTCTCACATCAGAACCGATCGAAAACTCTATTTTCATGCTTCTTCATTCTGCCTTTACCTCAGTATTGCCATATGTTCTATATACAGTTGCTCTCACTCAGGTCGAAACCGGCATAGCTTCTATCCTTGCCTCCGGCGGAGAGCCAATTGCGGCAATGCTTTTTGGCCTGGCCTTCTTTTCAGAAATTCCGACTCTGCTATCCTTTACTGGACTGCTAGTGGTTGTTGCTGCACTCGCCTTGATACTCAAACAACCGAAGCAAAAGAAGGTATAATTGGAGATGATTATTTCAGTGATTTACAAAAATTAGTAATATGTATATAATTAATGATTAAATAGATATAGATTATTCGTATGAATTTTTGGAGGATTAGGAATGGGTTGCAAGCATTGCTGTGATAGTCATATTAGTTGTCTTGAGCATGTTCCCATATTCGCAGGACTTAGCCAGGATGAAAAGCTTGAGATTGCCGAGATTGCATCATCACGCAGCTATGAGAAGGGCGAGATGATTTATAGAGCCGGTGATAAGGGAGGTAGGCTATTTGTACTTTATACCGGCAGTGCTAAGCTATTTCGATTGACTTCAGATGGTAAAGAACAAGTACTCAGGCTAGTTAATCCGGGTGAATTCATTGGTGAATTATCTCTTTTCTCTTCCCTTCCCCTGACAGACAACGCTCAAGTTTTAGAAGCTACTACTATGTGTGTTCTTCAAGGTGAAGAACTGAAAAAGCTAATGGCCAAATACCCTACTATAGCTTTTAAGGTGATGGATGAGCTTTCAAGAAGGCTAGAAAAAGCTGAGGATAGGATAGAAGCAATCAGTTTTAGCTCGGTAACAGAAAGGGTTGCTGAAGCCCTTCTCGAGATATCAGAGGGGAAAAGTGAGTTTAGTTTGCCCATGACTAAGGGAGATCTGGCATCCCAATTAGGGATGAGTCAGGAGACCTTAAGTAGGAAGCTTGCTGCGTTTCAGGAAGAAGGTTTAATTGCTCTGAAAGGACAGCGAAAAATCATCATTAAGAGCAGATTAGGGTTGATGGAATCTATTTAGTAAAGTTATTATTTGTTTATTACATCCATTTATTTTGACGAATTATAGTATTTTATGGTATATTTTATAGTATCGTTAGCAGTAATTATCTTTGGGAGACAAGAATATGCCGGCAAAAATTCTACTAGTAAGTGATTCTACAAAAGATCTCTTTATTGTTAAAAATATTTTGAATGAATACGAGATTCTTACAGCAGAAGATAATAAAGAGGCAGTCGATCTTATTTGCCAAAATGATGATATTGATTTAATAATACTGGATATTAACAAGCCCAATATAGGTGGATTTAAGTTGCTTGAAGGATTTAAGAAGAGCAAAATAAATATACCCACTATTATTCTAACCGACTATGGTGAACCAGAATATGAGATAAATGGCTTTGAATTAGGTGCTATAGATTATATAAGAAAACCTATACATAAAGAGTCTTTTAAGGTCAGAATTGATGTTCATATTGAAATAAATTCTAATAGGCTGAGTGAAGAGAAAGTAAACAATCAAAATATTACCTACGAAACGATTTTTAATAAGGCCCCTACCGGTATCGCCATATCATTTAGCATCGATCCGGTTAAAGGAAACAGCGACTTCATAGAAATTAACCCTATGTATGAAAAAATTACCGGCAGGACAAAAGAAGAGCTGCTCAATCTTGGATGGGCAAAGATTACACATCCTGAAGATTTAAAGAAAGAGTTAGAGGCATATAAAAGGCTTCAGTCAGGAGAGATTGATAGATATTCTTTTGAAAAAAGATATATAAGACCTGACGGTTCAATTGTTTGGGTAGACCTAGTCGTAGCAAGGCTTAACTCTGTAAATGATCAACGATTTAATAACATTTGTATGGTGCAAGACATCACTTCGCGAAAAGCAATTGAAGCGGAGTTAAGGGAAAGCGAACGTAGTAAATCCGTTATTCTTTCACACCTTCCAGGTTTAGCTTTCAGATGCAAGTATGATCAAGAATGGACCATGCTTTATGTCTCTCAGGGATGTTTTGAGTTAACAGGTTATGCAGCTGAAAGTTTGATATGTAACAGGGGCATTTCCTTTTACAACATTATTGCCCCTGAATACAGGGATTCACTGAGTGAAAAATGGAGAATAGCTATTGAAACAAGGTCTCCGATAGAACAAGAATACGAGATAATAACGGCAAGCGGCGAGCGCAAATGGGTTCTAGAAATTGCACAAGGAATCTTCAATGAAGAAGATTGTCTCAATTCAATTGAAGGAATCCTTCTTGATATAACAGATCGTAAAGAAATGGAAAACCACCT
>JAAYSU010000011.1 GCA_012523915.1 Clostridiales bacterium | reverse complement strand
TAGGTTATGGCGCAAAATGCACATCCACCAAAACAGCCTCTGTTTGCAGCTATACTAAATTTAACCTCCTCAATAGCAGGGACCCCTCCTAGTTTGTCATAAATTGGATGATAGGACTTTTCATAAGGTAGCTCATAAACATCATCCAATTCCATTGTATTTAGAGGTTTAGGCGGGGGATTTACTACGACGGAATAATCCTTATAGGGTTCTATTAGGGTCTTTCCTATGATGTGGTCATTATTCCTATACTGAATTTTGAAACTCTCTGCATACTTATGCTTAGAGTCAACTAACTCCTGATATGTGGGAAGAACTTGTAGATTTATTCCTTTGAAAAAGTCTTCTTCCAATTTTGCCCTATAAGCGGTGCCCCTTATCCAGGTAATATCTTTTATTGCTAAACCGCTTTCCAAGGCTTCCGCTACTTCAACAATAGCTCTTTCTCCCATGCCATAAATCAGCAGATCGGCTCTGGAGTCCATAAGAATTGAACGCCTGACCCTGTCGTCCCAGTAATCATAGTGGGCAAGACGCCTCAAACTTGCTTCTATACCTCCAATAATGATCGGTACATCCTTATAGGCCTCTTTGGCCCTATTGGAGTAAACTATAACAGCCCGATCGGGACGATTTCCTGCCTTGCCACCTGGCGAATAACTGTCTGTCTTTCTTCTGCGCTTATGAACAGAATAGTTGTTGACCATGGAATCTACATTGCCTGAGCTTATTAAAAACCCTAATTTGGGTTTTCCAAAGCGTTTAAAATCTTTATCGCTGCGCCAATCCGGCTGGGCTAAAATAGCCACCCTATACCCGCGGTTCTCTAATACCCTGCTAATTATTGCATGGCCGAAGGAGGGATGATCAACGTAGGCTTCACCTGTTATCAAAACAAAATCCGCCTGATCCCATCCCCTTTTATGCATTTCTTCTCTAGTAATAGGTAAGTAAGACATTTTATCTCCTATATAAGGTCATCTTCAGGTACTGTAAACCCCTCAAAACCGCCTCTATCCTTTGGCACCAATATTTTTCCGGCTATTATAGCTTCCGCATAATCCTCAGCCTGTTTCTTAATTTCTTCCGGTAGATTATCGGCTCCGTCTACAAAGCCGACTGCTTCAAATTCCAGACCGAATTCATAAACTCCGCCCTTAAATTGGCCTTCCATCATCTTCTGTATTGCGAAATAGACACCGCTGTCAGCACGTTTAAACATAGAGCATAGTACTGATTCAGGATTTAAAAAGGATTGATCCTGATCTACTCCGATTGCCCATACTTTCATTTCAGCTGCAGCATCAATTACACCTATGCCGCATTCCCCTGTCGCGTGAAACAGTACATCGGCGCCTTCTTCTATTAGTTCTTTTGCAATTGTCTCCCCTATAGCAGGATTATCATAACATTCCGTATAATCGACTAACACTTGCGCATTAGGATTTATTATCTTAACTCCTGCACGAAATCCATATTCAAATTTATCCATGGTAGGATCTTGTTTCCCTCCGATAAATCCTACTATATCTGACTCTGTAGTTAAGGCTGCAATAACCCCTACAAGGAAAGAGCCTTCATGGTCTTTAAAGGCTATGTTCATGACATTGTCGGAAACTTCATCCTCGGAATCTAAAACAGCAAACAGGGTCTCAGGATATAGGGTGGCAATTTCTTCCAGTTTATTCTTAGGTATAAAGCCAACTGCAATAACTAGGTCGGCTTCTTCAGCCGCTTTCTTTACAGCATTTATGTAGTCATGTTCCGCATCAGGTTCTTCGATAGATACTTGAATCTGGTAATCAGATGCACCTTGTAAAATCCCTTCGTAAGCTACATCATTAAAAGATTTATCTCCTAATCCTCCTTCGGAAGCAACCATAACAACCTTTTTCATAGGATCTTCTTCAATATTTTCTGGCACTTCAATATTTTGGTCGCCACATGAAAGAGTGCTAATAGCAATCAATGCTATTAATAGCATTACTAAGATAGGTCTCATTAATACCCTCCAATCCCCAATTCTAATATAAATAGCTCGAGCTGCAAGGCTGCCCAAGCAAGATTTTGCACTGTTTTTATGATGGTATTCTCACTGTGATATTATACAATACATTAATACCCCAATCAAGAAATTGATTGGGGTACTAATTTAAGCATTTCTATTATGTATATCATTTACGGACGGATAAACATCTGTACCCAATATCCAGTTCCTCTGCTATCGGTAACATATCCTACACCAATTTCAGTAAAGTCTGGACTCATAATGTTAGCCTTGTGTCCAGGTGAATTCATCCAACCATCCATTACTGATTCAGGTGTTCTGTAACCCTTAGCAATATTTTCACCTGCAGCTCTGTATTTAATACCAAAGCTCTTCATCATATCAAATGGAGATCCATATGTTGGTGAAGTGTGTGAAAAGTAATTTTTATCTCTCATATCTTCCGCCTTTACTCTTGCAACCTTTGAAAGTTCAGCATTATATTTCAATGGCGAAAGTCCTTGAGCAGCTCTTTCTTTATTAACCAAGTCAACTACTTTTGCTTCGTAGCTACCTGTTGCAGCTGCTTCGTTAGCTGGAGGTTCCGGTTTCTGTGGAGCCGGAGTCTTAGGTTTCTCAGGAGCAGGTGCTGGTTTTTCAGCTACTGGCGCCTTTGGCTTTTCTGGTGCAGGCGCTGGTTTTTTAACAGCTGGTGCCTTAGGCTTTTCTACTATAGGTGATCCCATTTTTTCATTTTTCTTAACAATATTTAAAAGTTTATCGCATTTTTCTTTTAACGCCTTTAGGTTAAAAGAATTCAAGTTCCCGCCCTTAAATTGATTGATGAAGCATTCAATATTAACCTTGTTTTTAAAGCAAATACTGGCATCATCTTTGGGGGCTGCTAAAACTTGAGTTGGAATCAACAGACTAACCATTAAACACAGAACAACAACGAATTTGATACTTTTCTTCATGACAAGTATACCTCCTTAGAAGATTTGTCAAGTCAACTTAACTGACTTTCAAATCAGCCAATAATATTGGCTAAGTAATAGATTTTGACAAAAAAAATTATAAGGGGTCCTTTGTTAAAAAAGAACCCCTCAAATTCTTCCAAGTCTATACCTTAATTATCTCTAATATCTTCTCAGTATCGCTTAAATCGGGGAAAAAATAATCGGGCTCACATGCTTGTAACGTACTGATATCAGTCCATCCCGTCGCTACTGCTATGCTCTTAATTCCTATTTTTTTTGAGCTTGTTATATCGTAGCAGCTATCTCCGATTAGATAAATTTGGTCCTTTGGGAATAAAGTGTTATACTGTTTTTCTGCCATTTCTATGCATTTTACTGCAGCATCCCACTTTTCTCCTATATCATCTCCAAATCCTCCGATTTGGAAATATTTATTTAGACCCACAGAAGAAAGCTTAGCTTCTGCACCTACTCTTAAATTACTTGTAAGTAAGGCGTTAATTGCCTGCGGATGTTTATCAATAGCTTCTAATATAGGGATAACCCCTGGTAAAACTCTTTTGTTTTTATCCTGATCTAATATTTCTTTTAAAACACCTTTGTAATGCTGTGTAATTCTCGGAAAATCCTTTGGGTCGATCCCAAAGGTCTTCATTATGCCTCCTAGAAGCATTGAATCCATACTTGCACCTACAGGGGATTTTCCAAGTGCGTCAGTTACTCCGTACATTTCTAAAAAGGTGCGATTTAACGCCTTTCTACCATTGCTACCGCAGTGTAATAGTGTTCCATCGATGTCCCAGAAAATCAACCTGTTTATTTTATCCATTCTATGTCAGGAGCTCACATCCTGCTAAGCTATCCCCCAGTTCGTCAATTTCAGCACTTACGCTTACTACAAAATCAACTTCATACAGCTTAGATATATTTCTTAATCTTTCAAAAAATTCTTTCATATCAGGAATATGGACATCTTTGTAGTGCAGAATCCCATCTATAAAAATGACCTCAATATCATGATCAGAGCTAATTATTCCGTATATAAATCCTATATACTCGTCAATGTTTGTTATTCCTTCATAATCTTGCATGCAAACTACTCTGATCTTGTATTTCAGGTCATAAATTAGTCTATGATTCTTACTAATAAATACGATGCTGCCATCAGCATTCTCAACGTGATCGTTGGCCATCTGTACCATCTTCTTTGTTTTGCCGGACCCTTTGTGGCCGGCTATAACCCTCACCAAAGGAATCTCCCCTTTCTTACCTTTTCTTTGATTATACACTAGGCACTTATTAGGGGCAAGAGAAGAAAAAATGCTTAATTCTTTTGTTTTAGACGAAGTTGGCCACATGCAGCATCTATATCACTGCCTAGTTCTCTCCGTATTGTTGCTTTAATGCCATTTTTTATTAGTATATCGCAAAAATTTTGTGCATTTCTTCTCCCAC
>JAAYSU010000002.1 GCA_012523915.1 Clostridiales bacterium | reverse complement strand
TAGAAACACCATTATCCTCCAATCCCTTGCTTTGATGACCTGCCATAATACCAGCTAGATATGGATCTTCGCTGAAATATTCGGCATGTCTACCGTTAAGAGGATTACGGTGGATATTCATGGCCGGAGCCAGAATCATGTGTATACCATTTTCTTTAGCCTCCTCTGCTATGACTCGTCCCACTTCATATGCAATATCCCTATTAAAGGTAGCACAGACAGTATTACTGCAAGGCATGCCAATATTAGGCTTATGAATATTGACACCATTATTACCATCTGCTACTACAAAATCCGGGATCTTATATTTATCCAGTTTATATATTCTCCCAGCCTCTCCCTTCTGGTGCATACCCCAACCATGGGAAGCGCATACACTTAACCTCGCCAGCTCTTCCACACTCATCCTGCTTACAATATCATCTATATCTTCTATTTCTTCAAAGTGGTCCCGCACTGCCTTAGGTTCTAGTTCTGTTATTCCTTCTTTTATCCCAGAATATAAGCCTTTTGGAAACTGTGAGTTCTTTTTTGATAGGATATCGACGTCAAAAGGTGGAGCCATACGATTTTTTACTTGGCGAATTATCTCATCTTCTTCCAGTACCAGTTCACCACATTTATTAATATTTTTTACTGAGTTTCCTACATACAGCTCATATTTTCCCTTCTCCAACACCCAGCAAGCTGTTTCAGCATCATATGATGCCAGTTCTTTCTTTGAAATATTAAGTATTAACTTCTGGCTTTCTCCTGGCTCCAGTTGTCGCGTCTTTGCAAAACCTATTAATCTTTTTGAGGGTTGTTCCAGCTTACCATCAGGAATTTTTGCATAAACTTGAACTACTTCTGCCCCAGCTATTTTTCCAGTGTTAGTTACAATGACATGAATACATAAGTCTTCTGCCTGTGCCTCTATATGGAATGTAGTATAAGAAAGACCATAGCCAAATGGATAGGCCACAGGTTTGTTAAAAGTTTCAAAATAGCGGTATCCTACATAAATATCTTCTTCATAAACCGTATCTACAAAGAGAGGGGAATCAGTGGATAAAATTCCCTTTCCGTCGATAGCATTATAAAAATTTGCACTGGCGGGAATATCATAATAATCAAGGCTCCAAGTATCAGGTAATTTACCAGAAGGGTTAACGCGTCCATCAAGAATCTCTACCAAAGCTCTTCCTGCCTGCATCCCCGGATATCCACACCAAATTAGTGCATCAACTTTGTATTTAGAAGCAAAACGCACATCCATAGGATAGCCAGTATTTAGTATTACAATAGTGCTAATATGATTCTGTGTTACTTCCGAAAGCAAGTCCTCTTCTTCATCTGTGAGATAGAATTCACCTTTCACAGGATTGCTATCCAAGTTCTCACCGCTACCTCTACTTATTACAACAATGGCAGTGTCTGCATCCTCCTTTAGCTTAAACTGGCTATATTCCTCTATACCTCGCATTAAACTAATATTATATCGAGGATTTATCCGCCCAGCTCCAGCAGTTCCGGTACGAAATAGCCTACCACCAATTATGTTTATCTCACTATCGGACGCAAGCGGTAATACATTACCTTCATTTTTAAGCAATACAATACCTTCTCTAGCTGCCCTTAGTGCCACCTCATCATGCTCTTTGTATGCTGGATCTGGCTGAGGTTTAGGAAGTGTCCTTATAATAATATCCTGAGGCTCCATTTCAATTCCATAAGTGTCTACAAAGCCTTCTATATGCAATATATACTCCTTATCATACTCGGTAAATACATCCCGTACCGGTATTCCAACCATCTGGTGGCCTCCTGCTATTTCTATGGTCTTCAGCAAGCCTTTAGGCAATACTTTACCCTCACAAGTAACACATCCATATACACTTTCATCCATCTTCTTTGTAAACCTTAATATCAGGCATCCTGAAAAGTTACGATCTAACATATACATCTGGCCATCTATATCATCAATGTTATATGTCATTTCTCCCTGAACGTTGATCCGAGGAGGTTTTCTTTGTATTTCGGAAGGATCAAAATCTACCTCACGTCCATTAGCAATATCCAATAGAGTTTCAATTATCTCTTTTTGAGTATCATCCATAGAAGCTGCAATATCTTTAAGTTTCATAGTCTTTATAAAATCTAAAGCTGGTCCTTGCGCCATTTCAGGCATGGCCTTATTGATAAACTCAATTACCTTGGGCTTTGTCATAAGCTCATCCATAGTTGACTCCATAGTAAAAGGATTATTATCCATACTTTTCCCCTTTCTGTTCTTGAATCCAGTTGCCTTTATAGTTTATCGAACTATGTTCCAGTTCCTTACTATTGCTTACTTTCTTACTTCCAAAACTTCGCCTTCCGTTATACCTACTTCATTGAACACATCCACCCTTACATAAACCGGCTGTCCCTTAACTAGAGCACCAATTCGTTTTCTGTTTGCACCAAACACCATATAGCTGTGATAAAGTTTATCTGGAGCATGCCCCCAAAGGATGTTGTACCCAACAACAGAACTATTAGTATTTGATTCTTCTTCTGGTTTTTCCCAAGATACTTCCATATCTAGATCTCCATCTAATCTAACTGTTACTCCCTCTACTTGCTTAGGTAATTCCCCTTCTCCCAATCCAAACACACGGATTCCGGATACACAAGGTATCGCATTATATGGCAATTCTTCTATAGTTAGCTTCAGAAAACGCACCCGAATTCCTTCCTCCCATACAAGAAAATCGTGGGAGTAATCCGTCTGAGCTTCCCGTTTATCCTCAATGACAAAATATTCTTCTCCATCAACAGAACCTTCCAACAGCCACCTTGTATACTGTTTCACCGTATCTATATAACGCTCTTCATGAAAAGCGCGAAATGGTTCTCCCCCGACTGGAGGTTCTGCTTTTACCTGGTCATCAGCAAAATTAATCTGAACTGCACGAACATCATAATCCTTGCCTAGATCTACTTCCACCCATTCTCCCGGCTCATTGGAAGCACCTCTCCACCATGTACGAATATTCTCATCCGTTACATTCTCCGCTCCTGTCCCAGAAGAAACTCTAACTTTTTTACCATAGGATAGCAGCATCCAGTCAGGTTTTGCAAAGGCAGGTTTATCGATGGCTATTGGCCAATCCCCATATCTTTGATCACAGAAGAGTTCACCATCTTCATCAAATCCCGCCTTCCACAGCCCAAGCCTGCGTTCAAAATCGTGATTGTGGCTAATTCGCATAGTTGATATGTGCCAGAAACGGCCTTCCTGATCTTTCAGTGTAGAACCATGCCCAGCTCCCGTGATAAATCCTCCTGGCTTATAGGAATAAGGATTATTTTTCGCTGGCATAAATGGGCCCAATGGGGACTCACCAATATACACACCATCCCCATAAGTGTTATATTGTGTTCCAGGGATTGCATACTGCAAATAATATTTGCCCTTATATTTTGTCATCCATGCACCTTCGATATATGGCTTATTACTCATATAACCATAGAGCATTTTCCGCAGATCCTCTTCTGACATACCAGCATTAATCTGATTTTGCATTTCAGCTGCTTTCTTGGCCTGCGCCAGCATCATTTCTACCTGCTGCTCGATCTCTGCTTCTGTCTTTGGCGGAATATGGTCTTCCCCCGTTCTTTCGTATCCTCTTTCCTTATCACGGGAATCAATCATAACAATGGGCTCTGTCAGCGGTCTCATAGTCTCCGGATCCAATTCAACTCCATAAATCGGCTCCACATTCGAGCATCCCCAGTAAAAATATAGTCTCCCATCATCATCCAGAAACAAATTCGGATCCCAGAACGGAAATGTCCCTTTAATTTCCTCAAATGGCTCAGTCAGCGGATCTTTGGTACGGAAGAAAGAGCAATTTTCAAAGCGCTTCGATGCGCAGAAGTAGAGATATTCCCCAACTGCACGGACATCCGGTGCATAATCATGAATGGGCATATCCTGGCGGAATTCATGAAACTCCCAGTCGTGCAAATCTTGGCTTGTAAAAAAACCTGCTGTCTTAGAAGGGAAAAGATAATAACGATCTTTAAAAAATACTAGGGATGGATCCGCCGCTTCACGAAAAACCATAAACGGAGTTTTCTCTCCATCTGGGGTAGCGATCCTTACAAATTGATAACGGTATTCTAAATTCATTGGATTGCAATAATATCTCATCTTTGTTTACCTCCTTCAATGTTGTTGATATATTTTATAATAATAACTTACAGATATATCTTATATGCCAGTAACATACTTTGACGAAAAAGATAAGTAATCCCCCCTCAAAAAGAGGGGATTATTCATCTCTCATTACTTATTACCCGTTAAGCTTTTGATTTAGTGTTTGAATTAATCCATTCAGCGTTTCCTCAGTGAATCCCCCTCTGCCGAAATTCACCATAGCACGCAGCGGCATATATCTCATAATTGCCATCACCATTGAATCTAAAGATTTATCCTGGTCCTGGGGCGCACTTAACATAGAATTGTCCTGCATTCCCCTGCTCAAAAACTCCTTGAATACAGGTTCAAGAATTGGATTCGAAAGCAAATCTCCCACTAGCGTATTCCTATGCACTGGCTTCTTAATCGCAACAGTCGATTTTACAATTATCTTATCTTTAAGTGCTATATCCCTCGATGACTTTCCTATTAAAATCTCGAACTCACCAGTCTCAACATGCCAATCTCCTATATCCACATTGTAATATGCAAATGCTCTCTTATCCAACTCAAATACCACTGTTTTTTCCTCGCCTGGCTTTAGTTCTATCTTTTCAAATCCCTTTAGCTCTTTTTCCGGCCTTATAACTGAGCTTTCAATATCTCTGATATAAAGCTGCACAACCTCTTTACCTGTGATTTCACCGATATTCTTAACCTTTACGCTGACTGTTACCGTTTCAGTAT
>JAAYSU010000119.1 GCA_012523915.1 Clostridiales bacterium | reverse complement strand
TTAGAAGCCGATGGGTTAACACCTTTCAATCATGGAATGCCCGGGCGATCTCCTTGGTTTGGAACTGCATGCTGCCCATCAAACCTTGCACGTTTAATTCCTCAGGTACCAGGAATGACGTATGCCACTACTCATAATGAAATATACTGTTCTTTTTATGCCGGAAGCACTACTACTCTAAATTTAGAAAGTGGTAAAGTTGACCTCAAGCAAATTACTGAATATCCATTTGGAGAGACTATTAAATGGGAGGTGACTCCTGAAATGGATGGGCAAACTTTTTCTATGAATCTTAGAATACCAACATGGAGCGGTAATCAGTTTGTTCCCGGAGAGCTGTACTATTATATCGATGAGGCCATATCAGCAAAAAAAGAATCGGGCGATTGGATAATTAAAGTAAATGGTACAAAAACAAAGGTTGATTTGGTAAAGGGATTTGCGAAAATCAATCGTAAGTGGAAAAAAGGGGATGTTGTTGAATTATATCTTCCTATGCCACTACAATTCTCAAAATCAATAGATGAGGTTGCAGAAAATAGAGGACTTGTAAGTCTTACAAGAGGACCTTTGGTTTTCGCGGCCGAAGGGGTTGACAACAATAATATACTACCAAATGTCTTTTTATCTGATTTGCCCGAAACCTATAAAATATCAACATTCTCAGAAGGAGTGTTAAATGGAATACCTAAAGTTGAAATACCTGCCTTGGAAAAAACATCAGTTGGTAGTAAAGAAATTGATCTAGTTCTTTTGCCATATTTAGCATGGAATAATAGAGGTGATGGTAGTATGATGACATGGCTACCTGAATCGGAATCGGTAAGACCCTTTTGGGATCTAAACTTGCAGTTACATGGTAAATTTAACAGCCTGGAAGCTTCGCATACTTTTCATAGCGACAATCTAGTTGCAGTGGCCGATAATGAAATCCCTGCATCTTCTGCTGATGAGGAGGTAAAACGCTGGACTAGTTGGGGTGAACAAGGAAAGAATCAGTGGATTGAAATTACATTGGATGAACCAACTGATATTCAAAGCATATCTATTTATTGGTTTGATGATAACAAAGGGGTTATGATACCCAAAGAATGGTCTTTGGAGTATGAAGAAAATGGTGTGATGAAAGAGTTTCCTCTCTACGTGACCGATGCATATAATGTTTTCAAAGATCAGTTTAATATGGTGCATCCAGCACATCAAGTCATTACCAATAAAATTCGTATATTGATGAAACCTAATCCTGAAAAGGCCGTTGGCGTCCTCGAAATCAATATTGAAGATGGTAAATAAGGGTGTTTATTCTGGTAGAAATCATTAATTGATTTATTTTATCGTATGTTACTGTTTTCCACAGTGATTTCTTTGTCTATATTAATCAACTTGCCATTAAGACTTACGCCCTCACCAATCACCTGATATACTCCCGGAGAATCGGCTGAATAAAAATCAATAATTGCCTCGCCCTCTTCGGAGAAATGAACATTGGGCTTCCAGTAGATGGTAGTGCGCAGGTCTTGTATTGTAGATTCTGCTTTTTCAGGCGTTTCGTAGCTTGGAGAATAGAAGAAAGCTTCCTGTTGATAGCCTAGTGGAATTATTTCATCTATATTTGGAGAACGACGTGGTGTATTCTGGTAGCTACCTATTTTGGTGGTTATCACTACTGCAC
>JAAYSU010000118.1 GCA_012523915.1 Clostridiales bacterium | reverse complement strand
TTTTACTATTAATTCCCATAATGGGAGGTAGAGCTGGGCTTGCTCCTGAAGCAACTAAGCATTTATCGTAGTTCCAAACCTGCCCAGCAGCACTTTTTATAGTCTTATTCTCAGCATCCAGTTCTACCACTTTAGAGCCAAAATAAACATTGACACCGTATTTATTATAGAAATCCATGCTGTAGCCAAAAGGAAACATATCTTCAAAATCTATCTTTCCTGCCACATAATATGTAGTAAGCATTGGATTGTATGAAGGCCATATACTATCAGAAATAAGATGTATTTGACCCTCAAAATTGCTTTCTCTCAACCCTTTTATTGCCTCCATTGAAGCTGCCCCATTGCCTATTAAGCAAATATTCGATTCTGCCATATCATCACCGCCCTATGGTTTCATAATTACAGAGTTGCATATGGTTTGTCTGTCATAAGAACAAGTTTTGAAGCTGCTTTTTTTTGCAGATCTATGGTCAGCTTGTTGGCATCTCCAAATTGTAAAGCTTTAGCTGGACAAGCGCTTACACATGCTGGCTCTTCTTTTCCTTCTTCCATCCTCTCAAGGCATAAAGTACATTTTTGCATTAAATCATTCTTATCAAATTGAGGTATTCCAAAAGGACATACCTGTAAACACATTCTGCACCCGATACATTTACCCTGGTCTACTAATACCCTTCCATCTTCCTGGTATTTTGAAAGGGCTCCAGTTGGACATGCTATAACACATGGAGCATCTGCACAGTGCACGCATGATAATGAAACATAATCAACAGTTTCATCCCCTTATTCTCCTTGCTCTATTTCAATTACCCTTCTCCATACCGGAGATCTCTGTTCGATAGCTTCTTCAACATTGTGAGGAGCTAAATCATTTTCCTGCTTACAAGCCAGCTGGCATGAATAACAGCCCATGCATCTATCTATATCAAAATAAATTGCATTTTTACTCATCCTTTTCACTCCTCTCCACACTCATTTTTACCAAGCAGGACATGTAATTTGGTTGGCTGGAAATCGGACATATGTCTTCGTCTATGCCCATCACATTAAAGTTTGCATCTACCCATCCACCTGGAACATATATGCAACCCTGTCCTACCTTATTTGTAACTTCCGCTTGAATTCTAATATTCCCCCTGCGTGATTCTACTATAATCCAGTCACCGTCATTAATGTTATGCTCTTCAGCAATTAAATAAATTATATTTACCTACTATCATGTCTGGGCTACTAACATTATATTCTGCCAGCAAAGTTCTATTCACTGCCACAGATGTGCCATCCAAAGTATATACTTGAATCGGATAAGGAAAACCCTCGATCACTTTGGCTAGCAGTTCTTTGTTACCATGATGTGATTGAAAGCTTTCATTAATGTCGTTATGCTTGATATCCATACTATCATTAGTTCTCATTTAAAACACCTAATTTTACCAGCGTATTAATTAACTATATAATAATTAAATAATATGTAAAAAGCAAAGATAAATTTTGGCTTTCTTCTTTTTCTCACCTTCCCATGTTTTATAAAAGCTTTTGCAGGTATTCTACAATATCTCTAGCTTTTGGCGGGCAGCCCTTAACATATTTATTAAATCCTGAAGTGCATATACCGATACCTATTTCATTACACTGTTTATTCTTAAATCCTTGACCGATGTATAATTTCTGTTTTAATTTACCCAAAAGGCCCTTTTCATCCAACCTTTCTAATGCATATATAAGGCTTCCATAACAGGCTGAGCAAGCACAGTCTTCAACTATATGCCTTGATAACTGTTTAACCCTTCCTGAAGGTTTAAATTTTCTCGATACTATATCCTTGTTCAATTCAACAATATCTGCTTCTTCCAAGTCAGCAGTGCCCACACCTATTTCCTCAGCCATGGAAATATACGGGACTTCCTCTATATTAAAGCCAAGCAAATTTGCTGCATAGGCATCTATCAACACAGGATCCTTGCCTACTATTATCCTGTTCATCTGAACCGGATTACCGCCTTCTTCAAAATTAAGATCACCGTTCATACCATCAACAATTATGAGACTTTGTTTTATCAGCTTGTTTAAATATGCTATAGGCTTATGCAGGCCCATGGTGTGAAACTTCCTTTTCTCCGAATCAGGAATACAACCCTTCATATTTTTTAAGGCGCAGGTTATGTTTGTCTGGCAATGACCTTTGAGAACTGGTATGTTTATTAAATAATGAATTTTTGTTATAAAATCGCAAATCTTTATCTCCAAGCCATTTATTTCACAACTCTTATATTTATCTCTTTGGAGATCAATAAGAGGAACATCATATTTTCTAGATAAATCCTCATACCCGCATACTTTAAACGCTTTCGATGTCCTGTCTCCCACCCAGGAGCCTTCCATAATTACTATATTATCTCGACCTTTTGATTTTAAATATTCAATTAGCCCTTCCATTATTTCAGGTGTAGTTGTTGCGCCTGAGCTTGAAGGTTTTGCAACAACGAGATTTGGTTTTATTCCGATAAGGTCGTTTTTATTTATATCCTCTTCCGGCTTTATAGCTTCAAGCAAATCTTTTACCATTTGCTTGGGATTATCACCGTAAATAATGCGTATGCCATTTTTATTAATCATGTAATCAGCCCCTTTATTATATAAATTGCAGTCCGCCTCAAAGAAGAAATTGTTTCTATTTATAAAATAAAGCTTTCCAAATAATACTTCAACACCTTCATAATAAAAGCACCTCTTCTTCGAGGCGCAAACACTTTTATCTATTCACTTATTCGATTTTTCCACAAACCTTTGCAAGACTGCAGCGTCCTGTGCACGATTGGTGTTATCTTTTGGCAAGGATAGCAACCATTTGTTCCCTGGTAATATTCCCGTAAGAGTTGATACCGTCCGTAATGCTAAAACTGTTCCTAGAACAAGTCCAGTCACATCACTGTTGTTCCCGTCTGTCCAAAAGTTTCCGCTATCAGTGGAATACTCCATCGCGGTTGTAATGCCACTAATTGTCCCTGTGGCAGATTCAGCCGAAGGTTGTGTTGCCGTACAGGCAGGCGCCGCAGGCCTTGCTGCAAGAGTTATGCTCTGAGCGATACTATTTGAACTTGTAGTGCCATTGCCCTTTTTTACAAGGGTAATCGTTTTGCCGAACCAGCTATCATCAATCGTAATTGTCCCGTCGTCATTTGCGTTTACGGAGGCTATCACCCCTATTCGTTTTGCAAAAACGAAACGGTGAATTTGATCTTATCAACTTTTATGAGTAAGGCGAAACAGGCGGGAGTAGTAATCCCGGAGCGCAGGACTGTATCTTTCAAGGCCATAATACATAAAAACTATCTGCTAGTTATAATCGAAAACCCATTCGTTGGTGAGATTATAATAAAAGACGGACTTCCTCAACCATCCCAAAATGATCATGGATACGGAAGCCGAAGCATCAAAAAGCTTTATTCAATCTTACATCCAGACATATATCACCGATTGTTGTGCTAATACAACGACTTGTTTCTATTTCATATTCCTTATTTTCATTGAGCTCGAGCTGCATCGGTGGTAATATATCGCATTTTATATCGCTATCAGAAAGTGCAGTTGCAACATTACCGCTTATAATGTTCGCAATCTCTGATATGGCAGAAGTAACAAAGGCATCTACTTCTTCAAACTCCATGCCACTCATGATCTTTACCATATTAAGAGAGGTCGAGATTGGGAAGCGATAAATAACTTCTCCTTCAAGGTCACCAACAATGCCGATGGCGATATCAACTTCATCATCACATTCAAAATCCTCTGTCGGATGATCGGAAATCTCTGAAATATTAAACATCAATTCAAATACATTGTGTGTTGCATCAATAAGTGCTTTGTGAAGTTTATCTTTCATTTCCTCTCACCCCTTTCTCTATGGCATAATCTGCTATGCGTTGATCTTCTGCGGCCACATGATTAATCAGCCAGGCCATCAGTCTACCTCCAAACTGTTGCATCAAATCTTCATTATTATTGGACTGATCATATTGCTTAGAAACTTCTAGAACATAATTAACCATACCATCATGTATCTGTTTATGAGCTTGGTATCCAGGATAATTGATACTTCGCTGGTATTCTTCTTCATCATGGAAATGCTCCACAACGTATCCTTTCATAAACTCAAGGGTTTCATTAATCTTCGGGATTTTCTCATCCCAACTAACCTCTGACCGCAAGGCCTGTAAAAACGATTCGACACGCCTGAATAATTCTTTATGCTGCGCATCTATCACAGGAACTCCAAGTTCATATTTGTCTTTCCATAGCATGATACAAACATTCCTTTCTCAATTATTTTACTATCTCCTCATATTCTATATCGGCATTATCTACATTTAGTAAAGCCTTGATGTTTTTTAATATTTCTAAATTAATAGTTAAAAAATTTATTTGTAGGGTATAAGCCTTTAAAAGGTGCTTTTATAGGAGGTAGTGATATGAAAGAAAAGAAAAAACTAACAACGGCTGCTGGTGCTCCTGTAGCAGATAACAATAATGTTATGACTGCAGGCCCAAGGGGTCCAGTTCTATTGCAAGATGTTTGGTACTTAGAAAAAATGTCTCATTTTAACAGAGAAGTTATTCCTGAAAGACGAATGCATGCCAAAGGGTCAGGGGCCTTTGGTACATTTACCGTTACAAATGATATTACCGAATATACCAAGGCAAAACTGTTTTCAGAAGTGGGTAAAAAAACAGATGTGCTAGTTCGCTTTTCTACAGTTGCAGGTGAACGTGGCGCGGCCGATGCCGAAAGGGATATCCGGGGATTTGCCATGAAATTTTATACGGAAGAAGGTAATTGGGACTTAGTAGGCAATAATACGCCAGTCTTTTTCCTCCGTGATCCCCTTAAATTCCCAGATTTAAATCATGCAATTAAACGTGATCCCAGAACGGGCATGAGAAGTGCAAATTCCAACTGGGATTTTTGGACAAGCCTACCCGAGGCTTTGCATCAAGTTACAATAACAATGAGTGATAGGGGCATACCCTATTCCTTTAGGCATATGCACGGCTTTGGCAGCCACACCTTCAGTATGATAAATGCTGAAAATCAGCGTGTATGGGTGAAATTCCACTTACATACACATCAGGGCATCAAAAACCTGACTGATGAAGAAGCAGAAGCTATAATAGCTAAAGATAGAGAAAGCCATCAGCGTGATCTATACGAAGCAATTGAAAATAGTGATTTCCCTAGATGGACTATGTATATTCAGGTAATGACTGAAGAACAAGCTAATAATATGCCTTATAATCCTTTTGATTTAACTAAGGTTTGGTTTAAAAAAGATTTTCCTTTAATAGAAGTAGGAATTTTAGAATTAAATAGAAATCCAAATAATTTCTTTGCGGAAATTGAACAAGCAGCATTTAATCCAGCTAGTATTGTCCCCGGAATAGGCTTTTCACCAGATAAAATGTTACATGGTAGGCTATTTGCTTATGGTGATGCTCAGCGCTATAGATTAGGTGTTAATCACCATCAAATACCAGTTAATGCACCAAAATGCCCAGTGAATAGCTACCACAGAGATGGTCAGATGAGGGTTGATGACAATGCCGGTGGCACTATAGCTTATGAACCTAATAGTTATGGAGAATGGCAAGAACAACCTGAATACAAGGAACCTCCTCTTGATATATACGGTCCCGCAGATAACTGGAACTTCAGGGAAGATGATGATGATTATTATACCCAACCGGGTAAGTTGTTTAGACTTATGAATAAAGAACAGCAACAAGTATTGTTTGAAAATACAGCGAGAGCCATGGGTGATTCTGAAGAAATAGTAAAGTTAAGACATATATATAATTGTAGTCAAGCAGACCCCGAATACGGCAAAGGTGTTGCTGCAGCCCTTAACCTGTCAGTAGAGGAAGCCATAAAAATGTACGGATAAAGGGATAATAGGAGTAGCCCAGCTACTCCTATTTAATATAGTCAATTAGTCTCTAATGATCTTCACATAGTACTCCCTATTTCTAGGCCCATCAAATTCGCAAAAGTAGATGCCCTGCCAGGTACCCAATAGAAGTTTACTGTCCTGAATCATAACTACACAAGAAGAACCCATAAGAGAAGCCTTTATATGAGCGTGAGAATTACCTTCAAAATGAAGGTATTCTCCATTTACGGGATAGGTTTTGTTTAATGTAGATATAATGTCACTCACAACATCAGGATCTGCATTTTCGTTTATTGTGACTCCAGCTGTCGTATGAGGCACATATATAATTGCGATGCCATCTCGTACATTGCTGTTTTTGACCTCTTCGGTAACCTTGCTGGTTATATCAATGAACTGCTGTGGCTTTGTGGTTTGAATTTTATGTCGCATAGTGATTTCCTCCTTTTCTGGGTATTCATCTGAAAGTTACAGTTTCCCACCACAATAGGGGCAATAATTATATTCTAAGGGTATATCGGCATTACAATTCAAACAATGCTTGAAGGGTAAGTAGTAATTGATCTGTCGTAGATTTTCTTCCTTGATTACGGTGTCAGGATTTTTTTCAAATTGCATCCCAACTACAGGATCTAGCTCATAAAGGCAACCACAACAAGAGGTTTTAACAATATATCTAACATTCCACTTGAAAGTCGGTATGAAAAATATGTGAAAATATCTGTAGGATTTATGAATATCAAAGTTAGTTAACCTTCCACATGAGGGGCAAACAATATTGTTGAAGGTTCCTATATTATTTTCTTTATCCTGTATACCAAAAATCCCTATAAATAACATGCAAATCACTCTTTCAGTCTATTTTATTATAATATTACCATAAAAATAATCATATCAACTATTGGAGTTATCAGTTCACTTTTATATTGTCTTCCTGGAATCTATTGGTTATAATTTTATTATCTTTGTCATTTTTTGAAGTGGCCTAGGGCCTTTGTCCTGGTTAGTATCCAAAAAATTTGAAAGGAATGAATGAATTATCATGAAAAAAACCTACTCAATTCTACTTCTTGTAAGCTTTTTAGCTATATTTGTTCTAACGGGATGCTCCTCCAAGGGTATCTCTGGCAATGAAGATGAAGTTCGCATCAGTCTCTATGGGGAAGTTGGTCCTGCAAGTGCTATCATATCCAAGGACAAGGACTCTATAGTAGTTGATCCTAGTAAGGTAACTTCATTATATATTTCTAATCCCGGGAACTCTGATTTAGTTCCTCTCAAATATTTTACCAATCTTAAATATCTCAGGATCGATGATTTTTTTACAGAGAAGAAATCCGATACATATGACCTTAGCCCTCTTAGGGATTTACCTCTGGTGGCTTTAGATATTGCAGGTCTGGATTCTGAAAAGCCTATGTCCATAAAAAGTCTTGAACCAATAGGTAATATTGAATCCTTGGCCATACTTAACCTGGAGCACTGTCAAGTAACAAGTGTAAAAGATTTGGCTGGATTGACAAAGCTGAGTAGTCTATACATAAAGGATGCAAGTGATATCGAGATTGAAGATTTATCAAGTCTGTCAGGTCTAATAAACTTGGGAGAGATGTCTGACACAATTGAAGAATCTAAGGAGTGGAAGTTCGGTCCCTACATGCTTTCTGAAGACGAGCCCCTACTTGGATTAACCATTTCCAATGGTAATAGCGAGGAGGAGATAGCAGAGCTAAGATCGGCAATCTATGATAATAAAAGAGGATTAGACCAGGTCTCCACAAAGGAAGATGACACAGATATCTATTATTTTATGGAATACAGTACCCACAAGTTGGATAGTAACAATAATGAAGCCCTTGTTAATGTGTTTCTGGATGCCTTTGATAAGAAGGGCGAGCCTGCCTGGGCTTACTCCTGGCAGAATATAAGGCCTACAGAGTTAAATGTGGCTTCTGAAACTGTTACCTACGACGGTAAGGTTTATAAAGAGGTTAGGGGAACCCTCTACTGTTTTGATGCTAAGAATGGAAAAACCTATTGGGAAAACTCCAATGATGTTGGAGGAGGAGCCTTTATCTATCCCTATAGAGACCGGATCTACCTAACTAGTTACTATGGCAATGTTCTAACCTGCCTTGACAAGGATAGTGGTTCGAAGATTTGGGCTATCGAAGATAAGGATATGTACTGGGGACATGTTATTTTTAGCCATAATGATGAGATAATAGTAGGATATGGCGAAAATGATAATTTTTTAAGTGTTCATTATCAAGATGGGCGGATTTTGGATAAATGGCGTGATGGCAGGATTCCAGATAATAATATAGGCTGGGCTAGGGCTAGTGCTTCAAGTGTTTTAGAGGATAATCATACCAGATATGGTGCCATGAATGTTATTGATAATAATTCTCAAACTGCCTGGTCTGAAGGGGCTAAGGGCTATGGGATTGATGAGTGGATTCAGATAGAGCGGGATGGATATGAAGATGTCCGTAGAATAGTAATTGCAAATGGTTATCATAAGTCCCAAGAAACCTTCAATAACAATGGAAGGCTAAAAAGCTTTAGACTTGATTTCTCCCAGGGCCAGTACATTTACTGTGAAGTAGATGAAAGTAAAACTAGATCTGATAATATTACTATCACTTTAGATAGACCTATATCAACTGATTCTATTAGGCTGACAATATTGGATGTTTATAAGGGTAGTAAATATGAAGACACCTGCATAACGGATATATTTACCTATAGGTAAGCTATATAATAAACAACCTGTGCAAATGCACAGGTTGTTTTATAGTTAAACAAGTTTTCTTTTAGCATAATAATATAATGGCATGGCAACAAGAGAAAGCGCCGCTACTGCAAAATACATTGTATGATATCCAAAGGCTGCAACAATTGCTCCTAAAAACATTGGACCTACCCCTACTCCTAGGTCACAGCAAGACCAGTAGGTTGTTGTTGCATAGGGTCTTCTTTCGTTACTTATGTTTCTATTTAGTATAGCATTAAGGCATGAATTCATTGTGCCATATCCTAATGCTCCAGCTGAAGCGCAGATTACTATAGTCAATATACTAGGTTTGTAAGCAAGGAGCGCAAGACCTATTGGCTGAATTATAAAGCTGGGATAGCACACAACATCATCCCCAAATCTATCCTGAATTTTTCCTGCGATAGGTCTTGAAACAATAAGAACTGCTGCATAAACCAGGAAGAATATTGAGAATTCCTTTGTCATGTTTACGGATACTGCATACAACCTGTAAAAGGAAATCATTGCCGCATATCCAAGGGACATAAACATAATACTAAGTGAAATAGGCACAGCCTTCGGTTCAATGAATGAACTAATTCCTTTTGCTTGTATTTCTTTTTGTAACAACAACTCCGTTGCATACTCCTGCTCTATTTCTTTTACATTAGCAAGTCCCATGAATATCACGCTAAGGAATGAGAATATACAGCATGTTAGAAAGCTCCCCTTTCCTCCAAATAAGTCATATATTAATCCTCCTGCAAAGGGTCCTATAGCAATTGCTAGTGAAGTTGACAGCATAAAATAGCCGGTTGCTTCACCATATCTGCTTTTAGGAAGAGATGCCATTGCAATTACCATTATTGCATTTGTAGCTGCTCCGAATCCCAGCCCATGTATAAATCTAATTATAATTAAAAACACTACATTTTCTGCAAGAAAGTAGCAGCAACTGGCTACAAAATGTATAATTAGAGAAACCATGGCTATTCGTTTCCATCCGAACCTATTTAGAAGGCTTCCGGAGTATAATCTAGAAACAAGTCCACCAAATAGATAGATTCCAGATACTATCCCCGCTATCGTTGCAGATGCACCAAAAGCTGTAACATATTCTCCTATTGTGGTTATTAAGATATACATAACAAGGGCGCAAAAAAATTGCGCCATAAAGATATAGATAAAAATCTTTGTTAATATTGGTTCCTTTTCTTTCATTCTTTATTACTGCTCCATAAATTAAAATTATTCTATCCGATTGTCATTAATCCTCCGTAGATACTCCCAAGTCAATCTCCAACAATATAGGTGTGTGGTCCTGTCTTGGGCCTGAATCAATCATCTCAGATTTTATGACCCTATCTGCAATCCTGTCACTCACCAACCAATAATCAATTCTCCAGCCTGAATTATTTATTTTGCTAGTTCTCGCACGCTGGGCCCACCAGGAATAAACACCTGTAATATCTCCATGGATATAACGGAATGTATCAGTAAAGCCTCTATTTAGAAGGTTTGTAAAACCTTCACGCTCCTCGTCTGTAAATCCGGCCGTATTATGATTCCTATCAGGATGGGCCAAATCAATTTCTTTGTGGGCTACATTAAAATCGCCTGCAGCAATAACATATTTATCTTTATCCAGCTTTTCTAAATAATCAGCATATTTAATATCCCAAATCTGTCGTTCCTCTAAGCGGTTTAAGCCATCACCTGCATTGGGAGTATATACTTGTGTTAAGTAAAAATCATCAAACTCTAATGTAATAATTCTACCCTCAGAATCCATGGTGCCAGGTGCATCGATTTTCGGATAGCTTACCCTTGGCTTTAAACTATTTTTATATAAAAACATGGTGCCAGCATAGCCCTTGCGTGCAGGTTCCACCGAACTGTTCCATACAATCTCATAGTCAGCAAACATATCATTTAATATTTCTAAATGCTTTTTAGTAGGTCCATCGCTTGGCAACTTTGTTTCCTGTAAGGCAATAACCTCTGGATTGATTTCAGCAATAGTATTTATTACCTTAAGACTTAAAAGTGCTCGTGCTGAAACACCTGTCAACGCTGAATTTAATGAATCAATATTCCATGAAATAAGCTTCAAATTCATACCTCCCCTAAGAACACTTCTTTTATTTATAGCATTAAAATATCAAGGGCTAATCACAAGGTCCTCGATAGTCAGTTGATCTGGCGTAACATTACAGGGAAAGTAAAGCACTTTAACACCTGCTTCCTTTGCCGCAGTTAAAGCTCTACCAAATTCCGGGTGTGTTTTCACATTAGGCAGTACTTTTCGAACTTTAGGCATAGTAATGACGAAGGCGATATAACACTCATACCCTTTTGCTGTCGCTTCAGCTAGCTCGTACAAATGCCTTACCCCTCGCTCGGTCGGAGCGTCGGGGAAATACCCAATGCCATCTATTTCTAAAGTGCAGCCTTTTACCTCTATTAAAATTTTTCGAGAATCACACTCCAGGTAGAAATCCAAGCGGAATTTCCCATAAGTATATTCAGGTTTGATCAAGGTAATGTTATCAAATAGCTCCGGTGAACTATTCAACCATTCTTTTACCACCTTATTAGGTGCCTGACTGTCAATGTTAACCCAGCCAAGTCCATCCTTGTACACGGCTATCAGATCATACTGTGTTTTCCTAGCTGGATTATCTGTTTTTGCAAGTGTAACACGGCTCCCGGGCAAAAGCAGTTCTTTACAACGCCCTGTATTCTTTACATGCACTGTTTCAACCCTGCCATCAAGCTCAACATACGCTACAAAGCGATTCTGGCGCTCTATAAACTTGGCACCTGTTATATTTTTATACCTCATGTCTCCTTCTCATCTTCTCACTCCACATATAGACTTTATTCCTTAATTCATTCAATAATATCAGTATTTGCCAAGTCAGTAAAGCCTGCATGATCTCTAATAATCCAATAAAATATCATCGCCAGAAGTGGTAAAAAGACATTGAAATAATTCAGCCTCAATTTTAGCTGTATTTGCGGGAACCGGCTCCTGTAAAACAGCAGCTTTCAGCTTAAATCCCAAGATACCCCTAGGCTTATCTGGTCGAATTAAGAATGCCATGCTGCCACTTCCATCTAAAGGTTTTGCATCAAGAAAAGATTTGGAATAGAAATGTAGAGTAATATTTTCCACACATTCATACTCAATTAAAGGGAAGTACATACCCCTAGGACAAATTTCTAAAAGATGCTTCTGGCAATTTAATCTTGCCCGGGCAATCTCTTCAGAAGTCATCTGCTCTTGAATTTTGGGATCTGCAAAGGTCTTGTCCATTTCCTCCCATATATCTAATAAATACACTCTATTAATCTGTGCCCAGTGTTCCTCACCGGTAGTTGCATCCAAAAAAAATAATTTATCTGGGTATTTGCCTCCGATAACCAAAGTGACAGGTTTTTCTACTTGGTGGACTACAGTGCTAGGTGCTGTAATAAAACGCAACTTTGGTTTCTCATCGAAAGTCGGAATGGAGACATAGTCACCTTCTAGTTTCAAACTGGTTAGAAATAGCATGTCAATATTCTGATAGCCAATTCCATCCGGTTGCCAGCCATTATTTAGGAATCGTGAAATTGTCAATATATTATCCCAATCCTGCGTACTCAGCCGTCGATATTCTGAACTATACACTTCAAATTCTTTTTCGTCTATGAATACTTTTGATACGGATTGGAAGGGATTTATTGCATCTATCCTTTCATCAGTACGCAATCTCATCCTATTGGTTAGGGGCATACTCGGAATATCATTACACAGTTCTTCTGCTTCCCTTTCTTCACAAACTTGCTCGAAAAGCTCATCATATTGCAAAATCAAAAGCCGCATTTCTGTTCCAGAGCGAACTATCCCCATAACATTACAGATGACTCCGTCCACCTCGGCAATTTTTCCGATTACCCTTATTTCTTCGATACGAGATAAAATCTCATGCAAATACCTAATATTCATTCTTCCCAACCATACTGTCCTTTGAGTTCTACAAATCTGACCATTTCCACTGTTTTGGTGATTATATCACCGTCATCTATCTTAGTGACAAGCTTGAGTTCCTGCGAACCTGGCGGACCGATTGGAATAATCATCCTACCACCAGTTGCCAATTGGTTAACCAATTCTTCCGGTAAAACACCTGCTGCTGCAGTTACCATAATCCTATCGTAGGGAGCATATTCTTCCCATCCCAAGCTTCCGTCTCCAACTTTAAAATAAATATTTGAATAATCAAATGCCTCTAACCTCTTTTTAGCCTTTTCCATTAATTCTTCAATTCTCTCAACTGTGTATACTTTATCTGATATTTTTGCAAGAATAGCTGTCTGAAAGCCTGAACCAGTTCCTATCTCCAATACCTTGCTATCCTTTTCCGGTGCCAGAAGCCGCGTCATTTCCAGCACAAGACTGGGCTGCGAGATAGTTTGTCCGAATCCTATGGGTAAAGGCGCGTCTAGATATGAGTATTTTTTCATGTCGTTCTCAACAAAAAATGAGCGGTCTAATGATCGAAAATATCTTTCAAGCTCCTGCTGATCCATTCTTATCACCTCATTTCTCAGTATATCTTACAAACTTTATAACATATGCCCCCAGAAGCTGTTGACATGGTATTGTTGCTGCTCCAAATACATGCCATTTCAAATTATTCACCTTGCATGTTTCCCTCTCGTTTTACTATTATTGCAGCCACTATGCCATTCCCACGTAAATTCTCTTTTTTCATTTCAATAGGGGCATGAATCTTTAATCATTGTATTTCTCACATAGTTTTTACTGCCAGATACCCTTTAATATCTTCTGACGCTAGATTAAGCATTTTATTGTCAGCTGCACATAATGGCAATTTAAATACTTCATCCAGGGTAAACCATTGAATGTCGTTATGTTCAATACAAACTGGGTCCCCATCTATTAGTTTGCAAAAATAAAAGTGAATATTGACAGTAATATCTGGATACGTATATATAACTTTTTGGACAAGTTGCTCCGCTTTGATTGTTATGCCTAGTTCCTCGCGACATTCACGTGCAAGGCATTCCTCAGGCGTTTCATAGGGCTCGATCTTACCACCAGGAAATTCCCATAAAAGTGCACAGCGTTTTCCTCTAGGTCTCTGACAGAGAAGCAACTTACCGTTTCTATGAATAATTGCCGCAGTTACTTGAATCAAGACTCTCACCTCAGTTTACCTTGCGTAGTCTAAATATAAATTCTTTTCTAGTATTTCCTTTTTCGTCTTTATCGTTTTCATATGTATAGTCTACAAGCTTAAACACGCCTTGATAATAATATTCTTGCGGAGAAAATTTAACAAAAAGATGAATCGCTTTTCCGTCTGCAGCAACCTCCACAATAGCTCTATTACGGGAAGTCATTTTTTGGTCCCTAATTTTTCCTTTATCTTAATGGTTAATAAGCATTATAACACATTGCGAGAATGATGATTAGCCTATTCTAGACTTACTAATTCATAATCATATTATCTTGTATTCGGCATACAAGGCAATTTTTATAATCAATTCCACGTGACCGCCATCCAGATATAATGAGCAGTTCTGGCTTTACCGTTGATATATATAAACCCAATTCATCAAAAAGTTTCACTGCCTTTCTTTAAAATATCATTTGTAAGAATATGGGATTTTGGTCTGGATAATGAATGAATAGGTGTCAAAACAAATGAGGCTCTCTACAAAATAAAATGTAGGTCGCCTCACAGATTAATTAGACACATCGATTAAGATTGAGTCATACTCGAATTAGAAATAGTGCATAAGTTTTAGTAGAGCTATGCCGCATATTCCACAATAACGTGCATCGGGGTCGGTGGGAGATCCGCATTTGGGACAGAACTTCATCTGTGGCACAGCTTGGTATGTCATCGGCAAATTCTCATTAGGCGCAATATCGGACAGAAACAGCCAGTCAATGCACTCGCCGTCCTCGCAGAAACCGATGGCTCCGGCGGGCGATACCACATAAAAGCTGTCTTCGTCGATGGGGTATTCACTGTCGCTTATCTTGGCAAGTACCAGCAAGCCTTTTACATCGT
>JAAYSU010000117.1 GCA_012523915.1 Clostridiales bacterium | reverse complement strand
TCCGAAACAGGAGAAGCCATACCGGTAACCGTAATCGAAGCAGGCCCGGTGGTGGTAACACAGCTTAAGACCGTTGAGACAGACGGCTACAATGCAGTTCAGATAGGATTTGAAGATCTGAAGGAAAGTAGAGCTAATAAGCCGACAAAAGGCCATTTTGAAAGATGGCAAGCTCCTTTAAAGAAGCACTTATGTGAATTTAAAGTAGATGAAGGCGAAAGCTATGAACAGGGTCAGACCATTACTGTTGCTGACTTTGAAGAGGGAAGAAAGTTAGACATAACAGGTACTTCCAAAGGTAAGGGCACCCAAGGTAATATCAAAAGATGGGGGCATAGGAGAGGACCTATGAGCCACGGCTCGAAGAATCATAGATTGCCCGGGGCCTTGGCAGCAGCCGCTTATCCCGGAAGAGTTTTTAAAGGTAATAAGTCTCCTGGAAGAATGGGAAGAGATACCGTTACTATCCAGAATGTAGACTTAGTGAAGATTATTCCCGATAGAAATTTAATGCTTGTAAAAGGTGCGGTACCGGGAGGTAAAGGTGGCCTTCTTCGCATACAGTACGCTGTAAAAAGTCAGGGAAAATAATAAAAAATCACGCTTAGTACGTAAAAGACAGGCGAGAAGGAGGAAGTCAAATGGCGAAGGTAACAATGTTGAAAATTGACGGCTCAGAAGCCGGAAGCATTGATTTAAAAGATGAAATCTTTGGAATAGAAGTAAACGAATATGCTGTTCACGCAGTCGTTAAGAATTATTTAGCTAATAGAAGACAGGGTACTCAGGCAGTTAAAACTAGAAGCGAAGTAAGAGGCGGAGGTAGAAAACCCTATAGGCAGAAGGGAACAGGTAGAGCGAGACAGGGTAGTAGCGTTTCTCCAAACTTTGTAGGAGGAGGAGTAGTATTTGCTCCCAAACCCAGAAGTTATAGATACTCGATTCCTAAGAAAGTTAGAAGATTAGCTATGAAATCTGCCCTATCTTCAAAAGTGGAATCAAAGGATATCATAGTTTTGGAATCCTTAACAATGGAACAACCAAAGACTAAGGAAATGATAAAGATACTTGAAAATATCAAAGCAGCAAAGAAGGCTTTAATAGTAACGGACATAAAGGATGAAAACGTTATCAAGTCTACATCTAATATCCCGGGAGTTAAAACCACAATGGTAGGCGAATTGAATGTGTATGACATAGTAAATCATACCAGCCTAATAGTAACAAAGGATGCGGTTAGCAGAATCGAGGAGGTGTATTCATAATGAAAACCCCTTATGATATCATTTTAAAACCTGTAATAACTGAGAGAAGTATGGACGATGCAGCCATGAAGAAGTATACTTTTAAGGTTGCACCGGATGCTAATAAAACTCAGATTAAAGATGCAGTTGAAGAAATATTTGGTGTTGATGTTAAAAAAGTAAATGTAATGAACGTTAAAGGCAAACTAAAGAGAATGGGAAGATATGTTGGTAGAACGGCGAGTAGTAAAAAAGCTATCGTCACCCTTACAGATAACAGTAAGGAAATCGAATTCTTCGAAGGCCTATAAGGAGGTAGAGTAATATGGGAATCAAGAAATACAATCCGACGAGTCCTGGTTTAAGAGGGATGACGGTTTCTACATTTGAAGAAATAACTAAAACAACCCCTGAAAAATCACTTACTGTGACATTGAAAAAGCATGCGGGAAGGAATTCGAGGGGTAAGATTACCGTAAGACACAGGGGCGGCGGTTACAGACCAAAATATAGAATAATCGACTTCAAGAGAAATAAAGATGATATTCCTGGTAGAGTAGCGGCTATAGAGTATGATCCTAACAGAAGTGCGAATATCGCCTTGATATTCTACGCAGATGGAGAAAAGAGATATATTATAGCGCCGGACAAACTGAAGGTAGGCGATACAATCCTTTCAGGTGAGAATGCAGACATTAAAGTAGGAAATTGTTTACCACTCAAGAATATCCCGGCAGGTACAATTGTGCACTGTGTTGAGCTTAAGGCAGGCAAAGGTGCGCAGATGGTTCGCTCAGCCGGCAACGGAGCTCAATTAATGGCTAAGGAAGGAGATTATGCGACTTTAAGACTGCCTTCCGGCGAGATAAGAAAAGTTAGAATAGAATGTAGAGCAACCATAGGTGAAGTAGGCAATAAGGATCATGAGAACATTAACATAGGTAAAGCAGGAAGAAAGAGACATATGGGATTCAGACCTGCTGTAAGAGGATCTGCTATGAATCCTAATGACCATCCGCATGGTGGTGGAGAAGGTAAGGCAGGCATAGGTCGTGAAAGCCCGCTAACTCCATGGGGTAAGCCTACATTAGGCTATAAAACAAGAAAGAAGAACAAGAAATCAGATCAATATATTGTGAAGAGAAGAAAAGGTTAATAAGCGGAAAGGAGGATAAATAAATGGGTAGATCGGTTAAAAAGGGACCATTTGTAGATAAGAAGCTTTTAGCAGCTATAGAAGCTATGAACGAAGCCAACGAAAAGAAAGTTGTTAAAACGTGGTCTAGACCATCCACTATCTTTCCGCAGATGGTGGGGCATACGATAGCAGTTCATGACGGAAAGAAACACGTTCCGGTATATATTACTGAAGATATGGTAGGACATAAACTCGGAGAGTTTGCTCCTACAAGAACCTATAGAGGACACGCAGCAGACAAATCCTCAAAAGTTAGAAAATAGTGTAAGGAGGATCTAACAATATGGAAGCTAAAGCAGTTGCAAAATATGTAAGGATGTCTCCGATCAAGCTGAAGCCAGTGACAGACCTGGTAAGAGGAAAAGATTTACAAGAGGCTCTAACAATATTGAAGTTCACCCCAGGAAAAGGTTCCGAGTTGGTGGAAAAGGTAGTTAAATCAGCAGCAGCAAATGCAGAGAATAATCATGATATGAATGTTGACAATCTTTATATTGCTGAAATTTATGCCCATCAAGGGCCTACCATGAAAAGATGGAGAGCCGGTGCTCAAGGACGTGCATCAATTATCCTCAAGAGAAGCAGCCACATCGGTGTTACCCTCAGAGAAAGAGTTTAGGAGGTTTATTAATGGGTCAAAAAGTAAGTCCACATGGATTGAGAGTAGGCGTCATTAAAGATTGGAACTCAAAATGGTATGCAGATAAGAAAAATTTTGCCGATTATCTTGTTGAAGATAAGAAGGTAAGAGATTTTATAAAGAGAAAATTATATTTAGCAGGAGTTTCTAAAGTCTTAATTGAAAGAGCAGCAAATAATCAAGTAAAGATTACTGTATTAACTGCAAAACCCGGTATGGTCATAGGAAGATCAGGGACCGGTATAGATGAATTAAAGTCAGATCTAGAGAAGCTGACTGGAAAGACTACGGTCATAAATATTGTAGAAGTTAAGAGGATAGAATTGGACGCTCAGCTTACTGCGGAAAATATCGCACAGGCGCTGGAAAAGAGAATATCTTTTAGAAGAGCGATGAAACAAGCTATCGGAAGAACTATGAAGGCAGGCGCAAATGGAATCAAAGTTATTGTTTCAGGAAGGCTTGGTGGCGCTGAAATAGCTAGAAGCGAAAAGTATAGTGAAGGAAATGTTCCTCTTCATACCCTTAGAGCTGATATTAACTATGGATTCGCTGAAGCGGATACACAGTACGGAAAAATCGGTGTAAAGGTTTGGATTAATCACGGTGAAATTCTATCTAAGGATTTGCAGAGTCCGCTTCCACCTGAAGGAAAAGGTGATGACAGACGTAGAAGATCAGGAGATAGGCGTAGAAGAGATGGTAATAGAACTGATAGACGTTCAAGATCAAGTGATAGGCCAGAAGTTGCAAAGGCTGTAAATCCAAGAAGACGCAGAAAACCAGCTACACAGGAAGTCGAGCAGGCTCCCCAGGTAGAATCTTCCACAGAAGAGAAAGCTGTAGATAACGAGGAATAATAACTAAAATTTCCACTGACTTTTTAGCCTGTATATAGAAACAGATAGAGTATGAAAGGAGGAACAAGCGATGTTAATGCCAAAGCGTGTAAAACGTCGTCGTGTCCACAGAGGAAGAATGAAAGGAATTTCGACCAAGGGAAACACGATAACTTATGGTACTTATGGATTGGTTTCCCAAGAATGTGGTTGGATAACTTCAAATCAGATAGAAGCTGCTAGAATCGCAATGACCAGATCAATAAGAAGAGGCGGCAAAGTATTTATTAAGATATTCCCCCACAAACCTGTTACAAAGAAACCTGCAGAGGTTCGCATGGGATCAGGTAAAGGTGCACCTGAGTATTGGGTAGCTGTGGTTAAGCCGGGAAGAGTTATGTTTGAGATTGAAGGTGTATCTGAAGATAAAGCAAGAGAAGCTATGAGACTTGCATCTCACAAACTTCCCGTTAAATGTAAGTTTGCCATCAAAGGTCAGGAGTTAGCAGAGGGTGGTGAAGCGTAATGAAATTAGAAAAAATTAGAGAAATGAGCGAGGTTGAACTTAACGCTGAAGTTAAGAAACTCAAAAATGAATTGTTCAATCTACGTTTTCAGCAGGTTACAGGACAATTGGAAAACCCTATGAAAATGCGTGACGTAAAGAAAAATATTGCAAGAGTGAAAACTATATTAAGAGAAAAAGAGCTTAAGAGGGCTGAAGGCTAGGAAAGGAGGATGTGATTATGGAGGGCAGAAACAGAAGAAAGACCAAGGTCGGTCAAGTTGTAAGCGACAAGATGGATAAGACTATTGTCGTGGCTGTGGAAGACTTTGTAAGACACTCCCTTTATGGAAAGTCGGTCAAAAGAACAAAGAACTTCAAAGCTCATGATGAAAATAATGAATGTAAAATTGGCGATAAAGTAAGAATTATGGAAACTAGACCTCTATCTAAAGACAAGAGATGGAGATTGGTCCAAATAATAGAAAAAGCTAAGTAGGAAGGAGGCACCGATCATGATTCAAAAAGAAACTAGATTAAAGGTTGCTGACAATTCCGGCGCAAAAGAACTGCTATGTATTAGCATTCTCGGTGGAACCGGGCGCAAATATGCGAACATAGGAGATATCATAGTGTGTGCTGTTAAAGAAGCAACACCGGGCGGTGTCGTAAAAAAAGGCGAGGTTGTCAGGGCTGTAATAGTAAGAACTAAACATGGTGCAAGACGTGTAGACGGAAGTTATGTTAAGTTTGATCAAAACGCAGCAGTTATTATAAAAGAAGACAAAAATCCTGTAGGAACCCGTATTTTCGGGCCAGTTGCCAGAGAGCTAAGAGATAAAAGCTTTATGAAGATTATTTCCCTGGCACCGGAAGTACTGTAGGAGGTGTAGAGGATGAAGATCAAGAAAGATGATACGGTGGTTGTTATCACCGGTAAAGATAAAGGAAAAAAAGGTAAAGTTCTGAAGGCGTTCCCAAAGACACAAAGAGTTATTGTCGAAGGGGTTAATGTTCAGACTAAACATCAGAAGCAAACCAGAAAAGTAGCGGCAGAAATTAAACACCAAGAGGGTCCGATCCACGTTTCAAACGTAATGATTTGGGATTCCAAAGCCAAAGCCCCTACAAGAATTGGATACAAGTTCGAGAACGGAAAGAAAGTAAGAGTATCCAAAAAAACAGGTCAAATTTTGGACTAGTGAAAGGAGGGAACAATCTTGGCAGCAAGACTGAAAGAAATATATAAAAATGAAGTATTTAAATCCATGATGGAAAGATTTAAATATAAAAATGTTATGGAAGTTCCTAAGCTTGAAAAGATAACTGTAAATATGGGTCTCGGTGAAGCTAAGGATAATGCTAAAATTATGGAATCAGCAATTGAAGAAATAGCTCTTATCACAGGCCAAAGACCGGTTATTACCAGAGCAAAGAAATCCATCGCAAACTTTAAGCTTAGAGATGGGATGCCGATTGGTGCGAAGGTAACTCTTAGAGGCGATAAAATGTATAACTTCGCAGATAAGCTTTTTAATATAGCATTACCAAAAGTAAGAGACTTCAAAGGTGTTAGTAGAAACTCCTTTGATGGTAGAGGAAATTACTCACTGGGTCTTAAGGAGCAGCTCATCTTTCCGGAAATAAACTATGATAAAGTAGATATGATAAAAGGCATGAATATTGTATTTACTACAACGGCAAAGACAGACGAAGAGGCTCAAGCTCTCCTGGAGTTAATGGGAATGCCGTTCGCAAAGTGATGAGGAGGTAAAAAAGTGGCAAAAAAATCTCTCAGAGTTAAACAGCAGAGAAAACCCAAGTATGCAACCAGGGCATATTCCAGATGCAAGATCTGTGGACGTCCTCATGCTTACTTGAGAAAGTACGGTATTTGCCGTATCTGTTTTAGAGAATTGGCTTATAAAGGTGAGATTCCAGGCGTCAGAAAAGCCAGTTGGTAATACAGTAAGGAAGGAGGTACAGTATTATGACTATGACAGATCCTGTAGCAGATATGCTAACCAGAATCAGAAATGCCAACACTGTAGGACATGCAACCGTTGATATTCCTGCATCAAAGATAAAAAGAGCAATAGCTGAAATACTTGAACGCGAAGGATATATCAAAGGATTTGATATTATAGAAGACGGCAAACAGGACACAATTCGTGTGCATATGAAATATGGAACTGATAATGCAAAAGTAATTAGTGGAATAAAGAAAATTTCGAAACCAGGACTAAAGGTTTATGCTAAGAATAACGAAGTACCGAGGGTGTTAGGAGGACTTGGCGTTGCTATCATCTCTACATCAAAAGGTGTTTTAACGGATAAAGAAGCAAGAAAACTTGGAGTTGGTGGAGAAGTAATTTGTTATGTTTGGTAGGGAGGAAATAATATGTCAAGAATAGGTAAAATGCCAGTATCTCTTCCTGCCGGCGTAGAGGTCAAAGTTAGCGACGATAATAGCGTTGTTGTAAAAGGACCTAAAGGTGAATTGCAGGAGAAGATCAGCAAGCAAATAAAGGTTGAAAATATAGATGGTAAAGTTGTACTGAGCTGTAAGAGTGAAGGTAATGGAGCCAAGGCAGCTTATGGACTTTACAGGTCATTGATAAATAATATGGTGGAAGGTGTAACTAAAGGATTTGAAAAGAAGCTCATTATTACAGGTGTAGGATTTAGAGCTGAAAAGCAAGGTAAGAGCCTGATAATGCAACTTGGATATTCACATCCAGTAGAGATGGAAGATCCGGTAGGAATAGAGACTGAAGTTACATCTCCAACAGAGATTGTAGTAAAAGGTATAGATAAAGCTCTTGTCGGAAATTATGCAGCTAACATCAGAGCTAAAAGGCCCACAGAACCCTATAAAGGTAAGGGCATTAGATATGAAAATGAAGTTGTGCGCAGAAAAGAAGGCAAGGCCGGTGCTAAATAGTGGAAAGGAGTGTGGGAAATGGCTAAATTTAAGAGCAAAAATGATAAACGTCTACAAAGGCATGATAGAGTTAGACGCAAAATTTTCGGTACTCCTGAGAAACCGAGATTATGTGTATATAGAAGCCTCTCTAATATTTCCGCGCAGATAATTGACGATACTAATGGAATAACTTTGGTTTCAGCATCAACTTTAGAAAAGGATATAAAAGAAAAGTTATCTTATGGTGGAAATAAAGAAGCTTCAAAGCTTGTAGGAGAAGCGATAGCAAAGAAAGCTCTTGAAAAAGGCATAGATGAAGTATGCTTTGATAGAGGCGGATTCTTATATCACGGAAGAGTAAAAGAACTGGCCGATAGTGCACGTTCTGCCGGTTTGAAATTCTAAGAAGGAGGAGAAGAATGCGACACAATAGGATTGATGCATCTAAGCTCGATTTGGAAGAATCCATCGTAAACATCCGCCGTGTAACCAAGGTTGTTAAAGGTGGTAAAAACTTTAGATTTAGTGTTAACGTAGTGGTCGGCGATAGAAATGGCCATGTTGGAGTAGGATTGGGTAAAGCTCAGGAAATTCCTGAAGCAGTAAGAAAAGCTGTAGAAGATGCAAAGAAAAAATTAATCTATGTTCCGATGGTAGGAACAACGATACCACATACATCACTAGGTGTTTTTGGTGCAGGAAAAGTATTGATTATGCCTGCTGTGCCTGGTACAGGAGTTATTGCAGGAAGTGCGGTGCGTACTGTACTTGAATTGGCCGGAATTAAAGACGTAAGAGCTAAATCTTTAGGCAGCAATAACAATGGTAACATGGCGAATGCTACTATTGAAGGTCTTAAGAATCTGAAGACAGCTGAAGGTGTAGCAAAGCTTAGAGGCAAAACAGTAGAAGAGATTTTAGGATAAGGAGGACACCTAAATGGCTGATAAAAAACTGAAAATTACTTTAGTTAAAAGCATAATTGGCGCTTCTCCTAAACAAAGAAAAGTTGTAGAAGCGTTAGGACTAAGGAAGTTACAACATTCTGTTGAACAACCTGATAATCCTCAGATTCGCGGATCGATTGAAATAGTAAAACATCTTGTTAAAGTAGAACAAATGTAAAAGGAGGTGTGAAGAAACATGAGATTACATGAACTTAGAGCTCCCGAAGGTTCTACCAGGAAACCGAAGAGAAAAGGTAGGGGCATAGCATCAGGGTTAGGAAAGACAGCTGGAAGAGGTACAAAGGGTCAGAGATCTAGAAGCGGAAGCGGTATAAGATTTGGCTTCGAAGGTGGACAGATGCCTTTGGTTAGAAGAATCCCCAAAAGAGGTTTCACCAACATTTGGAAAAAAGAATGGGCGATTGTCAATGTCGATGATTTGAATACATTTGAAGATGGCACGGAAATAACCCCTGAACTTTTAATTGAAACTGGCATGGTAAAACAAGTCAAGGACGGTATTAAAATTCTTGGGGACGGAGAACTCGAAAAGAAAGTAACCGTAAAGGCTCATAAATTTAGCAAAACAGCTATAGACAAAATCGAGTCTGCAGGAGGAAAGGCAGAGGTGATTTAAAATGGAGATGCTACGGACACTAGTTCGCGCTTGGAAAGTAGATGACCTTAGAAGAAAGATAGTTTTTACACTTCTAATGCTATTGGTCTTTAGGCTAGGCTCCAATATTCCTGTACCGGGAATCGACAGGTCGATTTTAAGAGAATTATTCTCTGGAGATTTGGGATTATTGAGTCTATTTGATCTTTTTTCCGGCGGTGCGTTTAGTAACTTTACTATATTTGCATTAAGCATTACCCCTTATATTACCGCATCGATTATCCTGAACTTACTGACAATTGCGGTACCAAAACTTGAAGCTTTGGCGAAAGAAGGCACTGAGGGTAGGAAGAAAATAGCTCAATACACAAGATATTTAACTGTAGTCTTGGCCTTCGTGCAGGCTATTGGTCTTGCTGTTGGGCTTTTCAGAGAAGCAGTGCCGGACAAAAGCTTTTTCAATATAGCAGTAATTGTATTAGTGCTATCGGCGGGAACTGCATTTTTGATGTGGTTAGGTGAACAGATTAACGAGAATGGAATCGGAAATGGAATTTCATTGATAATATTTGGTGGAATTATTGCAAGGGCTCCAAGTGCTGTCCATTCAACATGGCTATCATATAGAGCCGGTGAAGTTGGACTTCTGTCCATAATAATTTTCATTATCTTTGCACTGGTAGTAGTTGTAGGTATTGTAATGGTGCATCAAGGACAAAGAAAGATTCCAGTACAATATGCAAAAAGAGTTATTGGCAGAAAGATGTACGGAGGTCAAAGTACCCATATTCCGATGAAGGTAAATCAAGCTGGGGTTATTCCTGTAATCTTTTCACTTTCACTGCTGCAATTTCCGTTGACCATAACATACTTTATTCCAAATACAGGATTTGCAGATTTTGTGACTAGGTGGATATCTCCTGCAGGGTCTCCAGGTGTTTGGATTTATTCATTGTTTAACATCATTCTCATAATATTCTTTACTTATTTCTACACAACAGTAACTTTTAATCCAGTAGAGGTAGCGAATAATATGAAGTCAAATGGTGGTTTTATTCCTGGGATTAGACCGGGCAGACCAACTGTTGAATATTTGAATAAAGTAATGACAAGAATCACATTTGTGGGAGCGGTCTTTTTAGCAGTTGTAGCAACACTGCCTACATTAATTCAAGAATTTAGCGCTCTTAAAATTGGATTTGGCGGAACTTCATTGTTGATTGCCGTAGGTGTTGCTTTAGATACGATGAAACAATTAGAATCTCAATTGGTAATGCGTAATTATCAAGGATTTTTAAAGTAAGAAAGAGGGCGTAAAAGTGTTTAAACTAGTGTTGTTAGGTCCTCCAGGGGCCGGCAAAGGAACACAGGCAAAAAAGATATCTGAACAATATAATTTACCACATATATCTACCGGAGATATTTTCCGAAGGAACATCAAAGAAGGAACTCCTTTGGGCACGAAGGCTAAGGAATATATGGATAAAGGGGAATTGGTTCCCGATGAGCTAGTTATAGATTTAGTGAAAGATAGATTAGAGGAAGACGATTGCAAGGACGGTTTTCTGCTTGACGGTTTCCCAAGAACAGTTAACCAGGCAGAGAAATTAGATGAGTATCTATCGTCTAAGGGTAAAAGCTTAGATAAAGTAATTGATTTGGAAGTTGATGAGGATATACTTCTAGATCGAATGATTGGTAGAAGAGTATGCAAGGTATGTGGTGCTAATTATCATATAAAAAGCTTACCTCCTAAGCAAGAAGGTGTTTGCGACATATGTGGCGGTGAGGTTTATCAAAGGGCTGATGATACAGAGGAAACTGTAAGAAATCGCTTTGAGGTCTACCAAAAACAAACAGCACCTTTAATAGAATACTATCAAGAAAAAAATATTTTAGCCAGAATAGAAGGAACCGGTGGACCGGAAAAAGTATTCGAATCTATAGTTTCCGCTTTAGGAGTATAGAATGATTGTAATAAAATCACAGGAAGAAATCGAACTGATGAGTCAAGCCGGAGCAGTTACAGCACAAATCCTCGAAGAACTTTACAAAGTCATTGAGCCGGGTATATCAACCAAGGATATTGATGAATTTGTAGAGGAGAATATCCTTAATAACAAGATGATTCCAGCTTTTAAGGGCTATAATGGTTTTCCCGCCAGCACTTGTGTGTCTATTAATCAGGAAGTAGTACATGGGATACCTTCAAAGAAGCGAATCCTAAAGCAAGGTGACATAGTGAGTGTAGATGTAGGGACTATCCATAAAGGTTATTACAGCGATGCTGCAAGAACCTATCCTGTAGGGGAAATCGATGATTCAGCTCAAAAACTGATCACGATAACCATGGAATCTTTCTACGAAGGATTAAATTTCTGTAAACCTGGATACAGGTTATCAGATATATCCCATGCAATACAGAAGCATGTAGAAGAAAACGGTTTTTCAGTAGTAAGGGATTTTGTCGGTCACGGTATTGGCAATTCAATGCATGAGGCGCCACAGATCCCGAATTATGGAATTCCTGACAGGGGGCCAAGGCTCGTTCCCGGCATGGTATTGGCTATTGAACCCATGGTCAATGAAGGGACCTATCAGGTTGAGGTGTTGGAAGATAATTGGACTGTAGTGACCAGAGACGGAAAGCGTTCTGCTCATTATGAAAATACAGTAGTTATAACTGAAAATGAGCCTTTGCTGTTGACGGTCTAATGCAGAGTGAGGAGGTGTGTTAATTGGCTAAAGAGGACGTAATCGAAGTATATGGTACAGTGCAGGAAGCACAACCTAATGCTATGTTTAAAGTCAAATTAGAGAACGGTCATGAAGTGCTTGCACACATTTCTGGGAAGATTAGAATGAACTTTATCAGGATTTTACCTGGAGATAGGGTCAAGGTGGAGTTATCTCCCTATGATCTCTCGAGAGGTAGAATTACTTGGAGAGATAAATAGATAACTAACTAAGGCAAGGAGGGAGTAAAATGAAGGTCAGAGCCTCAGTAAAACCCATTTGTGAGAAATGTAAGGTAATAAAAAGAAAAGGCAAAGTAATGGTAATTTGTGAAAATCCCAAGCACAAACAGAGGCAAGGATAAAGTGTGAGTTGGGACTATCGGGAGCGGCTGTGTTTTCCTGCCGGGAGGTAGCAAAACACCGATAGACCATTCAATATATAATATAGTTGTTTGAGTATAATGAAGTAATAATAACCTAGAAGGAGGAAATTGTTTATGGCTCGTATAGCCGGTGTCGATTTACCAAGAGACAAAAGGGTAGAAATCGGACTAACCTATATATATGGTATAGGCAGATCTACGGCAAATGAGATACTTGAAAAAGCCGGTATAAATCCTGATACCAGGATTAAAGATTTAACCGAAGAAGAAGTAGGTTCTATAAGAAAGATTATAGATACCGAATACCATGTTGAAGGTGATTTAAGAAGAGAAGTCTCCTTAAATATCAAAAGATTAATGGAAATTGGATGTTATAGGGGAATTAGACATAGAAGAGGTCTTCCAGTTAGAGGACAGAAAACCAAGACCAATGCTAGAACTAGAAAAGGTCCTAAGAAGACTGTAGGAAGAAAGAAGAAGTAAGGAGGTAAGAAATTATGGCAAGACAAGTTAAAAAGGCTGTTCGCAGAAAAAGAAAAGAACGCAAGAACATTGAACGCGGCCAAGCTCATATTCAGTCTACCTTCAACAATACTTTGGTAACTCTTACAGATCTTGATGGTAATGCACTTTCTTGGTCTAGTTCAGGTTCTCTTGGTTTCAAAGGTTCGAGAAAATCCACTCCTTTTGCTGCACAGATGGCTGCTGAAGAAGCTGCTAAAGCCGCAATGGAACATGGACTAAAGACTGTTGAAGTATACGTTAAAGGGCCGGGATCAGGTCGTGAGGCTGCAATTAGAGCATTGCAGACTGCGGGTCTTGAAATCAATTTGATCAAAGACATAACGCCGATTCCACATAACGGGTGTAGACCACCCAAGAGAAGAAGAGTTTAATGAAAGGGAGGTGTCATAAGTATGGCTAGATATACAGGGCCTTCCTGCAGACTATGCAGAAGAGAAGGGCAAAAGCTGTTCCTTAAAGGTGAAAGATGCTATAGTACAAAATGTGGTATAGAGAGAAGAAACTATGCTCCAGGACAACATGGTCAGGGCAGAAGAAGCAAGTCAACGGAGTATGGACTACAATTAAGAGAAAAACAGAAAGCAAAGCGCTTTTATGGTTTACTAGAAGCTCAATTTAGAAATTACTTTGAAAAGGCTGCAAGACAAAAGGGTGTAACAGGTGAAAACTTACTGATTCTACTAGAAACAAGGCTTGACAATGTTGTATTTAGAATGGGTTTTGCTTCTTCAAGGAAAGAGGCTAGACAACTAGTAACCCATAACCATTTCACCGTAAATGGCAAGAAACAAAATATACCTTCCTTCCAAGTTAAAGAAGGCGATGTAATAAAAGTTAAAGAGAAGAGTTCAGCTTCTCCTAAATTTAAGGAAATTAGAGACATGGCAATAACCACTCCATCTTGGATCACAGTTGATACTGAAAAACTTGAAGGTAAAGTTGTCGCAATGCCGAAGAGAGAAGATATAGATACTCCTATAGCAGAGCATCTCATCGTTGAGCTCTATTCTAAATAATTAGAGGTTGTCGACTCAGGAAAATTCCACAATCGACAGATCTGAGAACAAGGAGGGTTTTACAATGATAGAAATTGAAAAGCCAACAATTGAATGTTTCTATAATGATGATGATAGAACCTATGGGAAATTTGTAGTAGAGCCGCTTGAGAGAGGGTACGGGACAACTCTTGGTAATAGCATGAGAAGGATCCTATTAAGCTCTCTTCCCGGAGCAGCTGTTACATCCGTCAAAATAGATGGTATACTACACGAATTTTCAACCATACCAGGGGTTAAGGAAGATGTTACTGAGATCATCTTGAATCTCAAGAGATTGTCTGTACGTTTACACGACAATAATCCAAAGCGCGCTATTATAAATGCTGTAGGGCCAAAGCAGGTAACTGCAGCTGACATAATTGCAGATGCTGATGTAGAGATTTTTAACCCCGACCTTCATATAGCAACCCTTGAAGAAAATGCATCTTTAGTTATGGAAATCAATATAGAGGGAGGCAGAGGCTACAGAACAGCTGAACAGAATAAAACCGATAATATGCCGATAGCCGTTATTCCTGTAGATTCGATTTTCACACCAGTAAAAAAGGTTAACTTCACCGTAGAAGACACAAGGGTTGGTCAGGTGACAGACTATGACAAGCTCGTCTTGGAAGTTTGGACTGATGGAAGCATCACACCAGAAGAAGGTGTTTCAATAGGAGCTAAGATAATGCAGGAGCATCTTAAGTTATTTATTGACCTTACAGATGCTATGGATAATGTCGAGATTATGGTTGAAAAAGAAGAGGACCAAAAAGAAAAAGCCTTAGAGATGACTATAGAAGAATTAGAACTTTCAGTACGTTCTTTCAACTGTCTAAAGCGTGCTAATATCAATACGGTAGAAGAGCTTACTCAGAGGACAGAAGAGGACATGATGAAAGTTAGAAATCTAGGTAAGAAATCTTTGGATGAAGTTAAGAGAAAATTAGATGAATTAGGTCTCACTTTAAAGCCGAGTGATGACTAGTAAAGGAGGTTTAGCAACATGCCAGGACATAGAAAACTAGGCAGGCCAACCGCTCATAGAAAGCTAATGCTTCGCAACTTGGTTACTGACTTGCTGCGTGAAGGAAGAATAATGACAACTGATACCAGGGCAAAAGAAGCAAGAAAATTGGCTGAGAAAATGATCACGTTAGGCAAGAAGGGCGATCTACATGCGAGAAGACAGGCTATGTCATTTCTTTTCGATGAAGATGTTGTAAAGAAACTATTTGATGAGATCGCTCCAAACTATGCAGACAGAAACGGTGGTTATACCAGGATCTTAAAGTTGGGGCCAAGACGTGGCGATAATGCTGAAATGGTGTTTTTAGATTTAGTGTAAGCAGAAAATTCTGTTCTAGAAAGGGCATAGAAGATATCTAGGCTCTTTCTTTTTATCTAAAATGAAGAGATCACTTCGGGGATAATGTCGGATGACAACAATATTTGGTGAGCTCTTATGGTTGTATTGTGTGAAGCGACGGATTATAATAAAATCATCCAAATTATTATCACGTTTTACATGATATCCCAAAAAAGGTAACTGGGGGAAACAATGGGTGTACATAAGATTAATATAAAAAATCTTATAGAGTCTTCATTCCGGTCTGCCAACAAGCTTAGTATAAAGGCAATTACAAAGAAAAATCTGCCATACTTAATAGGATGGATTGCAGTTTCCATATGGTTATATGCATACTTTCTGCCTATAGGAGACTTTGCTCTTTCGGTAAGTTTATTTGAGTCTATCGTAGGTGACACAAGCCTTTATTTTTATGTCATGATAATTACTGGTAGTTTGATACCAATTCTGTTTGATGGAAAAAGATTTGTTCCCGCTTCTTTTTATAGCCTGGTTTTTTCTTTAATATGCTTTATTTCCGTATTGATTCTTGGGCCGAGTATGCCTTCCAAAATCATTATGTTTATTGCTGTACCCTGCATAGCACATATTTTTATCTCCCATGTGTATGCTTTTTTTATGGTTCTTAATAATTCAGAAAAACTTTATTCCATGATTTTGGTTGTGTTGCTCCCGAAGGT
>JAAYSU010000116.1 GCA_012523915.1 Clostridiales bacterium | reverse complement strand
GGAATAATATTCATCCCTCCTACTGGTTATGGTATAATATAGTAGCAATTAATATTAAACAAAGGAGAAAAATCGATGAGTACAGCACATATTAATGCAGCAAAAAAAGGTGATATTGCAGAAACCATATTACTGCCAGGAGATCCTTTAAGAGCGAAATATATTGCGGAAACATATCTAGATAATGCTAAATGCTATAACGAGATAAGAGGAATGCTAGGATACACAGGCACATACAAAGGCGTTCCAATCTCTGTGCAAGGCAGTGGAATGGGAATGCCTTCAATGGGAATATACAGCTATGAATTAATTAAAGAATATGGGGTAAAAAACTTAATTAGAGTCGGATCTGCAGGTTCCTTCCATGAAGAAGTAAAGTTGATGGATATAGTTGTAGGTTTAAGCGCTTCAACTGATTCTAATTGGCAACATACCTATGAATTGCCAGGGCAATATTCACCCTGTTGTGACTTTGATCTTTTAATGAAACTAAAGGAAACAGCCGACGAACAAGATATTAGATTAAATGTCGGCAACATAGTAACCTGCGATGTCTTTTACGAAGATAACCCAGATTGGTGGAAACGCTGGGCAAAGATGGGTGTATTAGCTGTAGAGATGGAAGCAGCTGCATTATACATGAACGCAGCAAGACTTGGTGCAAAAGCACTTACTATTGTCACAATCAGCGATCACTTTGTAACCGGTGGAAGATTGACTGCCGAAGAAAGAGAAAAATCATTTACAGATATGATGAAACTAGCTTTAGAAACGGCAGTCAAATAATAAGCTAATATGGTAATAAGGCTCGCACTTCAGCTTCTCTGGTTATAGCTAGCTCTTCAAGTTCAGCGGCTTTATCCAAGAATTCTTTGCTTAGAGACTCATCCTTTATAGATTTTACATTTGTCCTAACACCATAGATAGCAGCCAATATACAACCACGTGCCATTAGTGCCCCTACTGCACCGTCAGAGGCGGCACTTTTATTTCCCTTTTCTATTACCTTCTCTGCATAATCAAATAAGTCAGTAGCTCTTTCGGCAATAGCTAAAGGGACCTTAGTTGCTTCAATAAGTGCCATTTGAATCGCCTCACTACGTCTAGCCTTTTCTTCATCAGTATTATTAGGTAGTCTGTAGCATTCAATTACTTTCCTATATGATTCCGGATCTTCATCTATTGCATTTAAAAATTCTTCTCTTTTTAACGCTAACTCATCTATTAATTTATGCATTAGTTCCTGATTTTCTTCATAACCTTTCTTCCCTATTGTCAGCGATGCAACCATTGAAATCAATCCGCAAGCAGCTGCTCCGACTAAGGCTGCAACACTACCTCCTCCTGGCGAAGAGGAATCAGAAGCCAACTTTGACATAAAATCTATTATTGTAAACTCCTTGTACATCTCTATCCTCCAGACTTATTTTTTATACTTGATAATTACCACATAATCAACCTTGTTAATCTTCCAGTAATAATTCCAGAATACGATTCTCTAAAATGGTACCGTATGAAAGATTTTCAATACGAAGATAGTACTCTGCTGAGTCTATTAGAGCTTGCTGTGGAATCAACCCTATTATCTCACTTCCTACTACGGACACTCCATACCTTGCCGCTTCCATTTTGATCATTTCAAAAGCACTATAAATACTTGTTTGTGTATAATCTGTAAGATTCATAGAAACCTGTGTCTGCTTTCTATCAATTAATTCAACTCCCATGGCTTTACAGTAGCGTAAACCACCACCTATATGACGAACTTTTTTGGCAATAGCTGTGGCTATCTCTAGGTTATCGGTGCCAAGGTTAACATTATAGGCACAAAGCAGCTTTCTTGCCCCTATGGCAACCGCTCCAAATGTCGGATGGGGTTCACTAGGCCCGAAATCAGGTGTCCATAATTCTTTATCTTTCATCTTTTCTGCCAAACCCTCAAATTGTCCCTTCCTTACATTTGCAAGGTTCTCTCTATGTGGAGCAGTTGCAGAATTCTCATATAAATATACAGGGATAGCATACTGCTTTGCCACTCTTTTTGCGACCTCTTTTGAGAGATTAACTGCGTCCTCTGTCGTCGCATTTTTGATAGGAATAAATGGTACCACATCTGCTGCACCTATCCTTGGATGCTGTCCTTCATGTCTAGTCATATCTATTAATTTTTCTGCTATACCTATCGCTTCAACTACAGCATCCGCTAGAGCATCAGGCTCTCCCACAACAGTTATTACAGAACGATTATGGTCTTCATCTGCGGAATAATCTAATAGTTTTACTCCTTTTTTCCCTCTAAATGCGTCCGCAATTTTTTCGACTTTATTCATGTCTTTTCCTTCACTAAAATTAGGAACACATTCAATAATTTTTTTAACTCCTGCCATAGTTAATCATCCTTTCCTACTGTATTTTTTAAGCTTACCATCTTAAGGAAATATATGCAATAAAAAAGAACAGCTAATCACAAAAAGTATAATCATTCATAAAATAATATATAAGATTCACTCCATGCCTAAGTTTACTTAATCTTAGAAGAAAGGAGAGAATCTATTTGGAATATGATTATTATGGTCAATGTCCAAGACAAAGACATGTTCATGAAGTCGTTGGCAGTGTAGATGTAGCTGGATTAGGAGAAAATGCCCACTGCCATCGCTTTAGTACAGTTTCAGGCCAAGCTTTATCTTGTGGGAGCGACGACCACTATCACAATGTATTTTTCAGAACAACTTTCGACAACGATCACTTCCATGAGTTCTGTGGCCGAACAGGCG
>JAAYSU010000115.1 GCA_012523915.1 Clostridiales bacterium | reverse complement strand
TTTACATGTACTTCATTAGAAAGTTGATAAGAAAATAATTGCTGCAAATAGTTCTTCTACTGAATCTTCATAGTTTTTCTTAACAATTTCCGGACTATTCTTTAAGTGGGGATTCTCATCCACTACCTTTTCCCATGTGGGATATATTTCTGATTTTATTTCAGGTGTTTTTATAATCATCGGGAAACCTCCTTATTTGTATTCTCCATACTTAGCAACTGTCTGAAGTACTGCTTTTAGATTCTCGGCATTTGCATCGTTTGGAGCAATCAGTACCTTGTCTAAGGCAAATATATAGCCGCCGCCTGGCGCAAGATCATCAATGAGCTTTTCTGCATATTTGACCGCTTCATCCTTTGTTGAATAGTTAATAACGTCTACAGGCATACCACCCATAATACAAATGGTATCGCCCAGCTCTTGTTTCATCTTTTTGAAATCTGCACCCTCAACTAGACCTACGACCTTTTTCTTCGGAAGTTCTTTAATGAAGTCGTAATAGGGTTCCCAGTTTCCTTCCATGAATAAAATTGGAGTACATTCATTTTCTACCATGGTGTCTATCATCTTCTTAAATGTTGGCCAGTAGAAGGTTTCAAAATCCTTAGGTCTTAGGTAAGTAGGAATATGAAGTGGTACAAAGATTCCTGGGAATATGCCAGTTTCTACCCCGTGAATCGCCCTCTTTATCATTAAAGGATAGAGTGCTTCACAAGCATCAATAACTTCTTGTTTCCGCCTCTTAATATCTATACTTATACCTTTGAATCCGCGGAAATAGTCCATCAAAGCATCCATGGGCATTTCCGTACTTCCTTTAAACAAACAAGGTAGACCCTTTTCTACAGCCAGCTGTTCCCCAAGTGTTGCAATAGCACCCTGAATATAGTTCTTCCAAACGATGGCAGTTTGTCCATATGCCAGGGCTGTCTCCGTAGGAGATTTAGCAAAGGCTGCATATCTTCTGGGGAGCTGCTTTTCTACAATAAATTTAAATGGATCTGCAATAAGTTCAGGATATTCATCCTCTGACATTACCCCTTCGGCCTCTATATGCTGAACCGATGCATAAGCCTCACCTTCAGCATCGTAATATGAGAATTCTTTTGATTGGGCAACTATATAAAGGTTTCCTGGTCTTACACCAAAGGCAGGAGGAAGAGCATCAATCTCTTCAAAATCATCAGCAACCTTCAAAAAAGATTCCCTTAGCTTAGGATAATCATAGCCAAGCTCTACAATATCATATCCTGAATGGTGGCCTGCCCATGTTTCAATCATTAGGGCAATAGGTACTCTATCAGGAATTTCGTGTTTAAAAGCCTTTGTTACACGATCTGCTCGTTCTTGAAACAATTTTTCTTTACTCATTTTATGCACCTACCCATTCCTTACATTGTTTTACACCTGTTGAAGCATTTGTGCTGAAAGCATCTGCGCCAACTCTATTCATTGCAGCTTCTGTTACAGGATTTCCACCGATAATGACTTTAATGTCATCTCTAAGGCCAGCTTCCTTTAGAGCATTAATAACATCAC
>JAAYSU010000114.1 GCA_012523915.1 Clostridiales bacterium | reverse complement strand
TCACTACCAAATCGTTTGAAATGTCCTTCAAGAATATCCATAGCAGGTTTATGGAAGACTAATTCATCATCTAAGACCTCACATGCTACTTCTTTGGTTAAGTCATCCTGAGTAGGTCCTAAACCTCCTGTAGTAATAATGAGATCGCATTCCTCAAAAGATTGCCTTATCATATTAGATAATCGTTTTGAATTATCGCCTACAGTATGATGTGACATTACATCGATACCTAAGGTATTAAGTTGTTGTGATAGGTATACAGTGTTTGTATTAACGATTTGTCCAAATAAGAGTTCAGTTCCTACGCTAAGTATTGATGATTTCATATTTACCTCATTATTCAATTCTAAATATTTGTTTATTTTTTATAATATATTCCATCCCGGAATATACAGTCATAATCACTGCTAACCATAGAATAATATGTCCAATCTGAAGATTGGTAAACATAGAAAAGGGCCAGTTTTGTAACAGAATCAATGTTAGTGAAACCATCTGCAATACTGTTTTTATTTTCCCAGATTTGCCGGCAGAGATAATAATGCCTTCTCCGGCAGCTACAGCTCTTAATCCTGTTACTATAAATTCTCTGGCTAAAATAACTATTACCATCCATCCTGCTATTTCATCAAGGTCCACTAAACAAATCATTGCCGATGTTACTAAAAGCTTGTCTGCTAGTGGATCCATGATCTTTCCAAAATTGCTTATCAGATTATATTTCCTGGCTAAATAACCATCCAATGCATCTGTTAAAGAAGCAACTATAAATACTATTGCAGCAAAATAATTATAGCCATTTATTAATAGAACAATAAATATGGGTATTAATATAATTCTTAATATGGTTAACTTATTTGCAATATTCATATTCAGCCCCTTTTTACATGATATCCAACTAGATCATAGTCAAATGCGTCAGATATTTTAACGAAAACAAAGTCCCCTGGCTTTAGCTGTTCATCTGATGTGAAAATTACTGAATTATCAATTTCAGGCGAATCGTACTCTGTCCTCCCAATATAACTATCTGCTTCAATTTCTTCCACTAATACCTCTATAGTTTTCCCTATATGCTTCATGTTATTTTCTAAAGAAATATTACATTGAAGTGACATTATTGCATCTTTACGTTCAATTTTTACCTGTTCACTAACCTGGTTTTTCATAGATGCAGCAGCTGTCCCTTCTTCCTTTGAATAAGCGAAAACACCCAATCTCTCAAACCTAGTCTCTTCTATAAAATTCATCAATTCTTCAAAATCATCGTCGGTTTCCCCCGGAAAACCTGTTATAAGAGTCGTTCTGATATGGATTTCTGGTATGTTTTCTCGCAGCTTTTTAATTGTCTTTTTTATAGATTCTTTAGTTGATCTGCGGTTCATGGACAAGAGTATTTTATCGCTGATATGTTGTATTGGTATATCAATATATTTGCATATTTTCTCATTTGATTTTATAACTTCAATCAGTTTTTCAGTTATGCGATCTTCATAGCAATACATGAGTCTGATCCAGTGTAATCCTTCTATTTCACATAGTTTTTCTAAAAGGGATGCCAAGCGATATTCACCGTAAAGATCTATTCCGTAGGCGGTCACATCCTGTGCTACTAAAATAAGTTCTTTACATCCATTAGAAGCTAGGGATTTAGCTTCTTTTATAATATTCTCTTCTTTACGGCTTCTATAACTGCCTCTAATCTGTGGAATTATACAATATGCACATATGTTATCGCAACCTTCTGCAATCTTAAGGTAAGATGAGTATGATTTTCCCATACTTTTCTTTGATTCAATCTCTGTATAGAGTTTATCACAGCTTCCAAAATGAGTTTCTCGGCTGCCCCTGCTATATTCATTAATTATATCTGGGAGTTTGTGATAATCATTTACCCCGAGAAAAATATCAGCTTCGGGCATCTCCTTAAATAACTCATGTTTATAACGCTCAGATAAGCAACCTGTAACAATTAAAATGGCACCATTTTCTTTGTATTTAGCCAATTCAAATATCCTGTCTATGGATTCTTCTTTTGCATCGTCGATAAACCCACAAGTGTTAACAATTATGGCTTGTGCTTCCATAAGATCGTCAGTTATTAGGTGTCCACTTTTTTCTAACAAGCCTGCCATGTTTTCCGAATCAACAACATTCTTAGGACATCCTAAAGTATCAATATATATATTCATAAATTACCTTTCTTCCTGATCCTTTCCTAGATTACTATACTGCTCTTCAGTCATTAGGACTTTCCTTGGCTTACTTCCTTCACTAGGCCCTACAATACCTCTTGCTTCCATCATATCTATTAATCTTGCTGCACGATTATATCCTATGCGAAAACGCCTTTGTAGCATGGATACAGATGCTGTTTGGGCAGCAATTATTGTCTGTATAGCATCTTGAAGTAGCTCGTCACTATCACTATCTGCTGAGCTGTCATATGTCTTTTCTATACTCTGTAATACATCATCTGAATACTGATTTTCAGGCACTTGTTTTTTAATATAGTCAATTACTTTGTGAACTTCAGTATCAGATATGAATGACCCTTGTACACGAATCGGTTTTGATATTCCAAGGGGACTAAATAACATATCCCCCTTTCCTACAAGCTTTTCCGCACCTGCCATATCCAATATAGTTCTGGAATCAAATTGTGATGATACGGCAAATGATATCCTAGACGGAACATTAGCTTTAATAACACCGGTAATTACATCTACTGAAGGCCGTTGAGTTGCAACAATTAAGTGCATTCCTGCTGCTCTTGCCATTTGAGCCAGTCTACAAATTGATTCCTCAACCTGCGAAGGTGCCGCCATCATCAAATCAGCTAGTTCGTCTATAATGATGACGATCTGTGGCATAACTTCATTCTTTTCTCCTTTTGACCTCATACTATCGTTATATGAATCGAGATCACGAACACCTTCTTCAGCAAACTTTTGGTATCGGTTTGTCATCTCACTAACAGCCCAGTTTAAAGCGGCTGCAGCCTTTGATGGTTCAGTTACAACAGGTATTAGTAGGTGGGGTATGCCGTTATAATTACATAATTCTACTACTTTTGGATCTATCAATACAAATTTTACCTCATCGGGCTTGGCTCTATACAAAATACTTATAATTACTGAATTAATACATACGCTCTTACCTGAACCTGTTGATCCTGCTATAAGAAGATGAGGCATCTCCTTTAAATCGGTCACAATAGGGGTTCCTGAAATATCTTTACCTACTGCAAAGGTGAGTTTTGACTTTGCAGTTTTAAATTCTCTGGAATCTAAAATATCACGCAAGGTCACCAGATTAACCCGCTCATTTTCAACTTCTATACCAACAGCTGCCTTACCTGGAATCGGCGCTTCAATTCGTATGCTTTTAGCTTCTAAATTAAGGGCTATATCATCAGCAAGGCGCACTATACTGCTTACCTTTACTCCAACATTAGGTTGGATTTCGTAACGCGTTATAGCTGGACCTTTAGTAACCTGTAAAACCTTCGCGTTCACACCGAAATTTTGTAAGGTTTGTTCGAGTTTTATTGCTTTGCTCTTAAGGGTGGCTTCCTCACCACTTACAATATTGCTAGGTGATTTTGACAAAAGATTAATAGGAGGAAGCTTGTATGGGTAGGTAATATCTTGTATGTTTACTTTCAAATCCTCTTCCTTTTTAGGCTCTACCTTTTTTGTTTCATTATTTTGAATTGGCTCTAAACCTTTACCTTTTTCAGGTAAACTTGGCTCCTCAAGACCAAAACCTGCTTCTTCTTTGTCTTCATTACTAAAAAGCTGTTCGTCTTTCATGTAATCAATGATCTTCATCTGTTTTGGATTGATTGTAGAACTTATAGTATCCCTTGCTTTGGCGATAGTTTCATTTCCTAAAGAAGTAACTTTGATCTTCGAATCTTCAATGTCTACAATCTGATTTTCATTTCTTTCTTTACGTTCTATTTTTAATTTTTCTATAAAATATGATACTGGTGTATTTATTACAAGCATAATAGATATTATTAATAGTACGCTGCACAATATGTATAACCCATAGATTCCTATTAATTTCTTCAAGAGCAAGCCTATGCTCATTCCAAATGCTCCTCCACCTTGCAAGACGACACCATTGCTAAATGCCTCTCGGATAAAGGTGAAAGAAAAGTCATTATCTGCCAAGAATCTACCAGAATTCATAATACTTAATACTAGAAAGATCACTATTAGAAATGATATGTTTTTAGCATTAAAATGTGCTGTACTTTTTATGAATAGTAAAATTCCATTAATAATTAAGTAATATGGAAGTATATAGGCTACTGAAGAAAAAAGTCCTTTAAGTATATCAGATGTAACTTGTCCAAAGCCACCAGTTGCTTCTGTGTGTAGAGAAAGCACTAAAAAAGCTCCTATAGCCATAATAACTATAGCCCAAATCTCATCTCTTAATCTTTTTTTGGCTTTTAATTTTTCTTGAGTTTCCTTATTCTTAGAACCTTTTGGTCTGCCAGGTTTTCTCTTATGCCCTGCCATGAATCTATTAACTCCTTAAATAGATAATGAATATATTATAACTAAAACACCTATAACCCAAGTGTAAAACGAAAAGAAATATAGCCTTTTGTTTGATATAACACGTATCATTGTTTTAATTGCGATTACACCGGATATGGTTGATACTATTACACCAATAAGTATCGGTAATACGAGGGCAGTATCAAAGCCTTGATCAAGTTGCTTAATAGCATCAGGTATTTCCAGTATTACAGCCCCAACAATTGATGGAATAGAGATTAAAAATGAAAATTTTACTGCCAACTTGCGGTTTAATCCGGAAAAAAGGCTTCCAACTATTGTAGCTCCGGAACGCGATATGCCAGGTGCAATTGCAAAAGATTGAAAGATACCAACAAGTACTGCATCTTTAAACTTCATATGGTTAATATCTTTTTTACCTTGGTTGATACGTTCAACTATCCATAGTATGGTACCAGTTATAATCAAACAGATACCGATAGCTAATAACGAGTTGTATAATCCCGCAAATAAATCTTTAAAAATAAATCCAATTAATGCTGTAGGAATAGTGGCGACAATTATCATAAAGCCGAGCCGCCTTGTCTCATTGGCATTGACGCGTAAGCCTTTACCAGTAAATACATCCTTTATTGTTTTAAATAATTCTACTACTAGGTCTACTATTTCTTTATAATAGACTATAAACAAAGATATTAGTGTACCGAAATGTAATAAAACTGCAAAGGTTAATACTTTATCCCCTTCAATGCCAAAAATATATTGGAGTATTGCTAAGTGTCCGGAGCTGCTGATAGGTAAAAATTCTGCTAGGCCCTGTACAATCCCCAATATAATACCTTCAAATATAGTCAATACAAAACCTCACTTTCAGTACTAAAATATCTTTTCTATTATATCACTTTGATACTGGAAATTGAATACAATATAATAAAAATTATAATTTAACATTTTCTACACATTGTTATATAATATTAATCTAAGCATACTAACCGAAAAACTATTGAATATAATTTCAATTACAAGGAGGATACAAATGAATAAAAAACCAAATCTAGCTGTAGTTGGTGCAACTGGTCTTGTTGGCAGCACCATATTAAAAGTTCTTGAGGAGAGAAATTTTCCTTTTGAAAACTTATACATCATGGCATCAGCTAACTCAGCAGGCAAGGATATTAATTTTAAGGGAAAAACATATACTGTAGAAGAGTTAAAAGAAGATTCTTTTGACAAGCCCATTGATATCGCATTATTTTCCGCGGGGGGTTCAACCAGCGAAAAATTCGCACCTATTGCTGCTTCAAAAGGTGTTGTGGTAATCGATAATAGCAGCGCATGGAGAATGGATCCTGAAGTTCCTCTTGTTGTGCCTGAAGTTAACCCCGAAGATATATCTTGGAACAAGGGGATCATTGCTAATCCAAACTGTTCTACGACGCAAGCTGTAGTTCCTTTAAAACCTTTACATGACAGATATAAATTAAAAAGAATAGTATTTTCTACTTATCAAGCTGTCTCAGGTTCAGGACTTAAAGGAATTAATGACTTAGAACAAGGACTTGCAGGAAATGACACTTTCGGAGCATACCCACACCCTATTGCTGGCAACTGTCTACCCCACATCGATACCTTCACGGAGAACGGGTATACAAAAGAAGAGATGAAGATGATAAACGAAACAAAAAAGATTTTGGGAGATGACAGTATTCGCATTACCGCTACTACAGTCAGAGTCCCTGTTTTTAGTTCACACAGCGAATCTATCAACCTTGAGTTTGAAAAAGCTTTTGAGCTCGAAGATGTTAGAGAATTATTAAAAGAATCTCCTGGATGTGTTGTAATGGATGAACCAGCTAATAATGTTTATCCTCTAGCACGTCAAGCTGCGGGTAAGGATGAAGTGTTTATCGGAAGAATACGAAGAGATTTCAGTATAGAAAACGGTCTCAACCTTTGGGTTGTAGCAGATAATATTAGAAAGGGCGCGGCTACAAATGCCGTACAAATTGCCGAATTGCTTATTAAATAAAGCAAGTGAGGTGTTGTGAATGACATTATTTACAGGCGCGGGAACGGCTTTAGTAACACCGTTTCTAAATGGAGAAGTTGACTTTTCCAGCCTGGGTCAGTTAATCGATTGGCAAATCCAGCAAGACATCGATGCACTAATCATCTGTGGAACAACTGGGGAGGCATCTACCCTAAATGATGAGGAACATATTGCAACCGTTGAATTTGCCGTAAAGCATACTGCAGGAAGAGTTCCAGTAATAGGCGGAGCAGGAAGTAATGATACAAGCCACGCGATAGAAATGAGTCAAGCATTAGAACAAGTCGGAGTAGATGGACTTCTTTTAGTAACACCCTATTACAATAAATGTAGCGAAAGAGGACTGATAACCCATTATACTGCCATTGCGGACAGCGTAGATATACCAGCAATAGTATACTCTGTCCCGGGGCGTACAGGTGTAAACATCAGTCCTTTTGTAGTTAAAAATCTAAGAGATCACCCTAATATTGTTGGAATAAAAGAAGCCAGCGGAAACATCGCTCAAGTTGTTGAAATTGCAAAGTATGTGGATGATGATTTCGCACTATATTCAGGAAATGACGAGATGATAGTCCCTCTCCTATCAGTTGGCGGTATAGGGGCAATTTCAGTTGTATCAAATATAGCTCCTCAAGATACACATCTAATGATAAAGAAATATCTGGATGGAGATACCGAATCTGCTTGTAAACTTCAACTCGCCATGAAATCTTTGATAGACGCAATGTTCTGTGAAGTTAATCCGATTCCTATTAAAGCAGCTCTATACTATATGGGTAAGATTGGGTTAGAATATCGCTTACCTTTATGTGAGCCTGCACCGGAATCTATTGGACTAATTAAACGAGAACTGAGTTCATATGGATTGATTTAAGGTGGTGTTCTTTTGAAAATTATTATTCACGGTTGTAACGGCAGAATGGGGAAAGTACTTGCTGATCTGATAGCTAAAGAAAAAGATTTAGATATACTCTGCGGCATAGATTCTAACTTAGATAAACCATCTAAAACACCATTTCCGATATATAAAGAATTAAATGGCATAGAATTAAATGCAGATCTTGTAATAGATTTTACACATCATACTGCAATAAAGCCGATGCTTGCTTGGTGCATAATGCATCAAGTGCCAGCTGTAATAGCCACAACAGGTTTAGGACCAGAAGAGCATCGGATTATTCAAGAAGCCGCAAAACAGATCCCAATATTTCAATCCGCTAATATGTCAATCGGGGTAAATACCTTATGTAGAATATTAGAAATTGCATCTAATTCTCTGGGGCAGTCTTTTGATGTAGAAATAATTGAGAAACATCATAAGTATAAAAAAGACGCACCAAGCGGTACAGCCTTTATGTTAGTAGATGCCGTAGGCCATCATTGTCCGATCCATTCGATTAGAGCCGGAACTATACCGGGAGAACATACTGCCATATTTGCAGGCTCAGATGAGGTTTTGACAATAACACATACTGCATATTCACGTGAAATATTTGCACAAGGCGCAATTGCGGCTGCAAGATTTATAGTTAACCAGCCCCCGGGATTATACGGCATGAAGGATTTAATCAAGGGATAATAAGAAATGGGGGGAACTATCCCCCCTCAATTAATTACATCTTGCGAGATACTAGTCTATAAAATTATTCGGCTACAACTTCCTTCCCATCGTAATGGTTACAGTTAGGACATACTCTATGTGGAAGTTTTGGCTCGTGACACTGCGGACATGTTGATAATGAAGGAGCTGCCTTCTTCATGTTTGGCGATCTTCTTTTGTCTCTTCTCGCTTTTGATATCTTTCTCTTAGGTACTGCCATTGCTTACACCTCCTTTTGTGTGTACGAACGCTACTCATTATATATATTCGATTATTCTTTGTCAACAACTTATTTATTTTTGCTGAGGATTTCGACAGTATCCATAGCGATCATTAACTCTTCATTTGTTGGAATTAACAATACTTTTACTTTTGAATCATCTGCGCTTATTACTGTTTCACTTGCGCGTACCTTATTCTTCTCAGGATCCAACTTAATTCCGATGCCATCCATATCACTGCATATCATTTCTCTCATATCGATATCATTTTCGCCAATACCAGCTGTGAATACAATAGCATCCGCGCCATTCATCTTAGCCATATATGATCCTATATACGACTTAACCCTGTATGCAAATACTTTTAAAGCAAGCTGGGCTCTCTCATTTCCTTCGCGTGCAGCTTCTTCCAAATCTCTGAAATCACTGCTTATACCGGAGATACCATGGACACCTGATTTTTTATTAAAAATCGAAATAACTTCTTCTGCGCTTATTCCCTTTTTATCTTTAATAAATGTAATTACTGCAGGGTCAATTGCTCCTGATCTGGTTCCCATAACAAGACCATCTAAAGGAGTAAAGCCCATACTGGTATCTATGCACACGCCATTTTTAACTGCTGCACAGCTAGCTCCGTTTCCTAGATGACATGTAACAATTTTTAGTTTTCCTAAATCTTCACCTAGCATTTCAGCAGCACGCATTGCTACATATTTATGGCTTGTACCATGGAATCCATATTTTCTAACTCCATATTTTTCATAATATTCATAAGGTATTGCATAAATATATGCTTCGGGAGGCATAGTTTGATGAAAGGCTGTATCAAAAACCCCAACCATCGGTGTGTTAGGCATTAATTCCTTGCAAGCTTCAATACCTAAAATGTTGGGCGGATTATGAAGAGGTGCTAAGTCGATACATTCTCTGAGTGCATCCATAACATCATCTGTGATCAAAACTGAGCTCGCATATTTTTCACCAGCATGCACTACTCTATGACCAACTGCTTCGATTTCATCCATAGACTTTACAACGCCATGGTTGTCATCCAATAAAGCATTTAGTACATGGCCAATAGCATCCTTATGGTTCTTCATTGGAGTCTCTAGCACAAATTTATCTGCTCCTATTTTTTCATGTTTAATTGCAGAACCATCGATACCAATTCTTTCAACTAGACCTTTTGCTAAAAGAGTTGAAGTAGACATATCAAGCACTTGATATTTCAATGATGAACTACCACAATTAACAACTAATACTTTCATAAGTGTATCTCCTTTACTTCTATCTTAATTTTATAATTATCTCTTAGTCCGGGGAATATTATAACATTGATATTGTTAAATAACCAGCAATTTTTAAAAATATATAAAAGGTTTTTGGACTAGATCTGAATAAGTGTAGGTATCTTTTAAACTAAGCAGATTGTATATATCTGATGACAGAATATCATATTTTATTAATTTCCATATTTCATCTTTTTCAATCTCTTTTGTAATTTTATTCAGTATAGGTATAGTTGAACAACCCTGTTTATTAATTAAAGCAAGCAAATCGCTTCCTTTTTTAGAGAGTCCTAATATTCTGGCATAAAGGATTTTTGAATTTAAAATGTCAAAGAAATCTTCTTTTTTTAAACCAATTAAAGTGTGTATTAGCAATCGCTGCACCCTGGTTGAAGTATAGCGCTTAGTTTTAATTTTTCTAATTAAATCATCAGTATTCTTACTTTTTATAATTGATTTTTTTAACCTGTTCTCTAAACCCTCTGTTGCAGAGAGTATGCTTTCAAGTTCATCTCGGTCGGTAGAAAGTATTTTATATACAAATAATTCGAATAAATCATTTAATGTTAAGAAACTATTAAAATCAAAATCCTCTAATACCTTTATAGTACTTAAAGGTACAGTATGCTTTATCTGGTTTAAACCTCTATTCTTATCAATACTTTGACGTATGGCAGAGGCGCTGGATATTTCATCATGCAATTCTAAGTCGTGATACCCACTACCTTTTCTTTTCACTGCCATCGGTTCCATTTTGCTATTCAACCTAAGCCATTCTTTTAAATACTCTACACCTAAAATATTATTAGGATGCATTACGGCAGAAGCCACTTCAGATCCTCTGTATTCACACAAGGCTTCGTACCTGGCCTTAGGATAAGATAATCCTTTATTTGAATATTTTTTAATTAATAGTTTAAAATCATTATCTTCAAAAGCTAAAACTCTTGCAGTTTTAATTAACTCCTCTAAATTACCCTTTTCGCTTCCAAAAGAAAATTTCGATATACATCCTAAACCTTCGAATATTTTAATGGCTCCTCTTGCAAAATATTCTGCATTATTGCATGCGAAAGCAAAAGGAAGCTCAATAACAAGATCAACCCCGTTTTTTATAGCAATTTCAGCCCTCTTCCATTTGTTTATCATGGCAGGTTCACCTCTTTGAGTGAAATTGCCGCTCATGACTGCAACAATACAATCGGCCTGTCCACGTTTTTTGGTTTCCTCTAAATGATAGAGATGCCCCTTGTGGAAAGGATTGTATTCAGCAACTATTCCTATGACATTCATGCTAATTGTTCAGCCTTTCTCGACAGTATATAGTCTAAGCCTATTGAAATAGTGAAAATTACAAGTATTATTATAATCATCCTTGTGGAAAATATCAATTGTGACAACACTCCTAAGTCAAAATCCACACTTGAATATTTGAAAGCTCCAACGGTGTATACAGCTTTATTTAAAATATATGGGGAGAGAACATATGCCACTAAACCAGCAATTAAGCCATGGGATAGCTTCGCTTTCAAGTAATCCCATATGCTAATCCTTAGACCATACATAACACTCATCGACTGTCCCAGAGTTGAGATGCCTCCGAAGGAAATAATAAATGTTGCAAGAACACATTTCATCCTTAAACCTATACCATTAGACAATGATAGTTCGTAACTTCCAATTGTGATCTCTAATAGACCTTTTAAAAAACCCCTTTGGTAGTCTGAAGACAAAGAATCTAATAGCCCCGACAGTTCTATAAAATCCGTTATCATAACAAAGATGATTATATAACAACATATGACTCCTAGCGTCTTTAGGGATGATATTATCGAATTAGTAAATAATTCTAATACACTTTCTTCTCTCAGCCTGATAGTTCTATTATATTTCCTTTCATGAGCTATCTTTTTATCATTAGTTGTAAGTAAATTAAATAGTAATCCGTTTAATAATGCTCCAATATAATGAGATATTGCAATTAGTGTTCCGCAAAGAGGCGAATGAAACATGCCTACTCCAACTGTTCCCAACATAAACAATGGCCCTGATGTACTGCAAAAGGTGAGCATCTTTTTTGCATCTTTGTCTGTTATTTCACCCCTTCTACCCATATCTCCTATAAGTTTTGGTCCCATAGGGTAACCTGATGATATGCTTATTATAAAAACGAAGGCAGATGATCCGGGTACACCAAAAATTTTTTGAAATAGATTCTCAAATAATCTACCCACTAATCCTGGAACGCCGAGTGATATCATAAAATTTGCACATATAAAAAAAGGCAGTAAAGATGGCAGAACAGCCTCTGCCCATAAATTTATGCCTTTATTTGCAGATTCTAAAGCCATCTCCGGGAATAAAACCATTAAAAAACACCCAGTGACGGCTAAAAATCCTGATATTATGTAAATATTTTTGTTGCGGTTTGTCTGTTTCATACTAAATAATATTCAACCGCAATTTATTTATTCAATTCTAGTTATCATTTTCCATCTCTGTTTTATAGATCATATCCTTTATTTCATTCCTATTTTCAGTTAAAGTTTCATTGATCTGATCAAATGTTTTTTGTATGTCAGAAAACAGATCAGTAAAATAGGTGGCGTTTAATTGATCGATTTTATTTTGGAAATTATATAGGATACTGTCTATATAATCAAAGGTGCTAATTTTTATATTCTTAACGTTTTCTTCCGCTACTCTCATTATTTCATCTGCTCTTTGCTTTGCTTTAATAGTAATGTCATCATTTTCAATAAGAGTTTCTGCTTGGGTTCTAGCGTCCTTTAATATAGCTTCATACTCATGTTTTGCTTCTTCAAGAATTCTTTGCCTTTCTTCCTTAATCCACTGCGCCTGCTGTATTTCATCAGGCAATTCCAATCTAATCTCACGGACTATTTCCATTAATTCTTCAGCATCTACCAAGATTTTGCCTGTTAAAGGAAACCCAGAACTAGTATCTACTATATCTTCAATCTCGTCTAAAAGCTCTAAAACTTTCATCTATTATTCCTCCTGAGAACTATCTTTTATACTTCCTCCGTAATTCCTTAAGAACAACGTCAGGAACCAAGGAACTTACATCACCATTAAGATAAAAAACTTCTTTAACGATACTTGAACTAATAAATGAGTATTGCGGAGAAGTCATCAAGAACAATGTTTCAACATCTTTGTTATATAATTTAGCATTCATCTGAGCCATCTGTATTTCAAACTCAAAATCCATTGTTGCTCTGAGACCCCTGATAACTGCTTGAATCTGATTACAGTTCACATAATCTGCCAGTAAACCGTCAAAGGAGATTACCTCAACATTATCTATATCCTTGGTACACTCCTTAATCATCATTAATCTTTCTTCGGGCGTAAAGAACGGAGTTTTAGATTGATTTTCCATAACCCCTACCATTAGTTTCTCACACAGTTTAGAAGCTCGATTAATTAAATCTAAATGACCATTAGTAATAGGGTCAAATGTACCAGCATAAAGTACTTTTTTCATTAGTCATTTTCCTCCATTAGTATAAATGCTAATTGATACAGAACCATATTTTTTGTTCCTAATTTTAGTTAGATTGCCGATTCTATCAGGCAATAACTCATCAGAATCGTGTTCTGCAACAATTAAACCGTCGTCCGTAATTAAAGATAAATCAATTATTTTGCTTATACATTTTTCAATCAAACCTAACTGATAAGGAGGATCTAATATTATTATATCGGCAGGTTCTGGAATTTCTTTAATAGCATGCTCCCAGTCACCAAAAAATACCTTGCACCTATTTTCAACTCTACAGTCTGAGATATTTTTATTAATAATTTTTATACTAGCCCTAGATTTGTCCACAAAATAGACGGTTCTCGCTCCCCTACTAAGAGCTTCCAATCCTAGACTAGCTGTACCGGCAAAGAGATCTAGTACTATAGAGTCAGGTAAATAAGGGGCTATCATATTGAAAATAGATTCCTTAACCTTGTCAGCAGTTGGACGAATTTTATCATCCGCCGGTGTAGTTAAACGTCTACCTTTTAGTTCTCCTGCAATAATCCGCAAACAAATGCTCCTTTCACTTGATTTTTATTTTATCACAAAGATACCAAATAGCAAATGAAAACATTTAAAGTCTGATGATGTTATGTATATAAAAATAAGTCTGTAAAAAACAGACTTATTTTTTAAATTAGGATTGTTCCTTATTTGTTATCTTTTACTGTTTACCGGCTAACTGTTGTTGTGCCATTTCTACTAATCTCTTGGTCATGTATCCACCTACATAACCGTTTTGTCTTGCAGTTAGATTCCCTTTGTCGATATTTTCATAATTCGCAAGACCTAATTCATTTGCAATTTCAGTTTTCATGTTATTTAATCCTGCTCTTGCTGCTTCAACTACTATACTGTTTCTGCTATTTGATGTCATTATTTTCACCTCCTATGTATTCTTAATTTAACCGAAGAAGATGAAAGTATGTGATGTAATAATTTCATATCATGGTCTCTTTTGCCACGTCATAAATTGTAAAAATCCAAATTCTTAAAAGTTCTTTTCATTTTATTTTTTAATAATAAATGCTCTTTATTCTTTAAACATGGATCAGATTTTAATAACTTAATTGCATCTTTATGTACTGTTTCTAAAATTCTAACATGCTTGGCTAAATCAGCTAGTTTTAATTCAGGAATACCATGTTGACGAACGCCAAAAAATTCTCCGGGACCACGAAGTTCTAAATCTTTCTCAGCAATTAAAAACCCATCTGTGGTCTGTTTCATTATTTCTGTACGCTGCTTTGCTAATTCGGTTTTCTCTTCAGCAATTAAAATACAATATGATTGATATTTCCCTCTTCCTACTCTTCCTCGAAGTTGGTGAAGAGTTGCAAGGCCAAATCTTTCAGCATTTTCGATTAGCATTATTGTTGCATTTGGAACATTAATACCAACTTCAATGACAACTGTAGATACCAGAATGTCAATTTTACCTTCTTTAAACTCATCCATTATATTTTCTTTTTCTAATTGCTTCATAGATCCATGAAGCAATTGAACTTTATAATCTTGAAATTTATATTTTAACTCTTCATATAACTCTATAGCCGATTTAACATCCAATACATCGGATTCCTCAATTAAGGGAGCTACAATATAAGCCTGTCTACCCTTTGCAATTTCGTTGCGCACAAAATCGTAGGCATATTCCCTACCTGCTTTTTCATTTACTACCTTTGTAATTACAGGCTTTCTGCCTGGTGGCATTTCATCTATTATTGATACATCTAGGTCCCCATACAGTATAAAAGCTAGTGTTCTGGGAATCGGAGTAGCAGTCATAACTAAAACGTCTGGGTTGCTTCCTTTTTGAGTAAGAAGTAACCTTTGCTTTACTCCAAATCTATGTTGTTCGTCTGTAATTACCAGTCCTAGATTTGCAAATTGGACATCCTTTTGAATTACTGCATGCGTGCCGATCAAAAAATCTATTTCACCTTTATTTAATTTATTTAGTAGTTCCTCACGATTCTTCACATTCATATTTCCTGTTAGCAACTCTACATTAATAGCAAAAGGTTCAAACATACTTTTTAAGGTGTCATTATGTTGCCTAGCTAATATTTCAGTAGGAGCCATTAAAACCACCTGATATCCGCTTTTAATAGCCTTATATGCTGCAGTAGCTGCTATAGCCGTTTTCCCTGATCCCACATCCCCTTGAATCAAACGATTCATAATTATTTCAGATTCCATATCATTTTCTATTTCTGCTAAAACCCTATTCTGGGCATTAGTCAGTTTAAAAGGGAAGCTTGATACAAAATCTTGCATCTTAACTTGATTGGAAAATACTATGCCGTTACTTTCATTGTCAAATCTTTGTTTGATAGATAATAGAGCTAATTGAAGTAAGAACAATTCATCGTAAACAAGCCTAAACTTAGATTCTTTAAGCTTTTGAGCGTCTTTAGGAAAATGAATATTTTCTATAGCATAATGCAAATCACACATCCTGTTTTCTTTACGTAAATATAAGGGTA
>JAAYSU010000113.1 GCA_012523915.1 Clostridiales bacterium | reverse complement strand
TGAAATTGTCGTCCTGCATGCCCAGATAGCTCAGTTGGTAGAGCAGTGGACTGAAAATCCACGTGTCCTTGGTTCGATTCCGAGTCTGGGCACCACTAAAAGGAATAACCGGTTGCTGACGTAAAGTCCGATCGGTTATTTTGCTTTTTTGCATATTTTGCTTGCATTACTCCATTAAATATGTTATATATGGGAAAAGTATTTTAGAATATATAGAGGGGAAATTATAGACTATGCTTTCTGTTTTTAATTTTGTATCTTATTTTATAAACTTTTACCAAAGCTTTTATTTTAGCTTCGGTTTTTTTGGATACAAAAAATTTACTTTGTCGCATGGACTATAAATTCAATAAAACTTGTTAATAAAAGAGTTTTTAAAGAGAGGTTCGGTGCGACACCTCTCTCTTTTTTTCTGAAAGGGAATCCATTATGAAGACTATTGATGTTAATTTAAACAATCCTTATAAAATATTAATAGACTTTGGTCTATTGAATAGGACGGGAGAATTGATAAAACCAATTATAAATGGCTCGAAGGTTGTAATTGTATCAGATGAAACTGTATGGAATCTTTACGGCAAGGCTCTTTCGGAATCTCTAGATGGTATTAAACACCAAGTATATATTCTACCTTCAGGCGAAGAGACCAAATCTATCAAATATTTTGAAGCTTTGTGTGAATATTTTGCTGAAATTGGCCTGATCCGTACAGACCTGGTTATTTCCTTCGGAGGAGGGGTTGTAGGAGATCTAGCAGGCTTTGCCTCAGCATCATACATGAGAGGTGTTCCTTTTATTCAGATACCCACTACTCTTTTGGCCCAAGTGGATTCATCGGTTGGAGGAAAGACTGCAATAAATCTAAAACATGGCAAAAACCTTCTAGGTGCTTTTTGGCAACCTATGTTAGTCATAACTGACGTCAGTCTGTTAGATAGCTTGGAATCCAGGGAATTTCAAGCTGGCATGGCTGAGGTGATAAAATACGGGGCAATTGAATCCAAAGAACTTTTTGATAGCCTTTTGAAGTATGAAGATAAAAATGAGCTAATGAAAAATATTGTAAAGATAATCTATAACTGCTGTGATATCAAGAGGAAGATAGTCGAAGATGATGAATTGGATTTGGGAGTTAGAATGAAATTGAATTTTGGCCACACATTTGGTCATGCAATCGAAAGAGCAGGGGATTACAAACAATATACGCACGGTGAAGCTGTTGCCTTGGGAATGATTATAGCGTCAAAAATAGGTGAAAAATTAGGAATAACAGCCCATGGATGCTCCGATAAACTCATTGAGGTAATAAGTCGACATAAGCTCCCAGTAAACGCTGATTTGGACTATAAAGAACTGATTAAATATATAGTAAAGGATAAGAAGAAGACTCAGAGTGGTATCAACTTAATTCTATTAAACGAAATCGGAAAAAGTCTAATCCATACTATTGATGCTGATGTGCTTTTAGGCCTGGTAGAAAGGGGGATTTAAGCCATATGGATATTAAAGAAGTCAACTGCCGTCCTAAAGGAACAATATTTCTACCGCCATCTAAGAGTATTGCTCATAGAGCATTGATCTGTGCTGCACTAGCCGATGGTAAAAGCATAATAAAGAATTACCGGGGCTCTGGTGATGATATTGATGCGACATTAGGATGTTTAGATAGCCTGGGCATAAATTTCAAGGGTGATAACAATCAATTGATAATAGACGGTAGAAAGTCTAAGATAAAGAGCTCCCAGCTTGATTGCAGAGAATCAGGTTCTACTCTACGTTTTTTCATCCCTGTTTCTATGCTTTTTGACCTTCCCGTAACCTTAACAGGTCACACCAGGTTAATGGAAAGGCCATTAAAGGAGTTTTTAACTGCTCTGATAGAAAGGGGCGCAGAGTTCGAATTTGATAAAAGAACTCTCACAGTAAAGCGGCCAATTAAAGCTGGAAAATTCCATATTCCAGCTAATATTAGTTCGCAATTTATCACAGGACTGCTGTTAACACTTCCTCTTTTAGACGGAGATAGTGAAATAATATTAACTACCCCTATGGAATCGAAAGCATATGTGGATCTTACAATAGACGTAATGAAACACTTTGGCGTCCGAATTGAGAGAGATAAAGATAGCTTTTTAGTAGAGGGTAATCAGCAGTATAGACCAAGTGAATATCTAGTGGAATCTGACTTTTCTGCAGCAGCCTTTTTCCTTGTAGCAGGAGCGTTAGGATCCGATGTGAGATTAAGAGGTTTAAATTTAAATTCGCTTCAAGGCGATAAAGAGATCTTAAATATACTAAAAGATTGTGGTACTGAAGTAATTGTAGACGAAAAGAATGAAATCAGAGTAATCACAGATGAAATTAAACCAATTACTATAGATGTCCGGGATATTCCGGATCTGGTTCCTCCTATAACCTCATTGTTATGCTTTGCTCAAGGTGAAAGCAAAATAGTAGGGGCAGCTAGACTGCGAATGAAGGAAAGCGACAGACTACATGCCTTGGCATCTCAATTTAATATCTTAGGAGCCGAAATTATTGAAGAAAGGGATTCTTTAATAATAAAAGGTGTAGAAGAACTTAAAGGAGGAACAGTAGACCCTCATAATGACCATCGTATAGCTATGGCTTTAGCAATAGCATCAATAAGAAGCAAAGCTGCTGTAAACATTCTAAATCCAAGCTGCGTTAATAAATCATATCCTAACTTTTGGAATGATTTTTGCGGTGAAGGGAAGGAGGAAACTCAGTGAGTAACGTTTGGGGAAAGAGTATTAGAGTCAGCATATTCGGTGAATCCCATGGAAAAGGTATCGGTATAATCTTAGATGGTCTTCCGCCAGGGAAAGATATCGATATAGATGAAATTAACTTCTATATGGATAAACGTTCACCGGGAAAAGATGAACTGTCCACTTCAAGGCGTGAAAGGGATGAGGTGGAGATACTAAGCGGCCTTTTTAACGGCAAGACTACTGGAGCACCCTTGTGTGGAGTCATAAGAAATAGCGATGTTAGGTCATCGGATTACAATCCTGATCTCCCACGGCCTGGAACAGCTGATCTTACAGCTTATATAAAATACCATGGCTATAACGACTACAGAGGGGGAGGTCATTTTTCAGGTCGCTTAACAGCGCCTTTGACTTTCGCCGGAAGCATAGCAAGGCAGATTCTTAAAAGAGATAGAATTTCAATTGGTGCACATATTCTAAAAATTTCTGATGTATCAGATGAGCGATTTAGTGAAATCAATCATGAACTTTTAGAAGAGTTATCTAAATCTTCTTTTCCCTTAATAAACAAAAAGGTTCAGGAGGATATGAAGGCTTCAATACTCAGGGCAAAAGAAGATTCGGATTCTGTAGGTGGAGTTATTGAGTGCGCAGCTATTGGCATACCTTCAGGTCTAGGATCGCCTTTCTTTGATTCTATGGAAAGTTCAATTTCTTCTATGATGTTTTCAATACCAGCAGTGAAAGGCATAGAATTCGGAGCAGGATTTGACATTGCTTCTATGAAAGGAAGCGAGGCAAATGATGAGATATATCTTAAAGACGGATCATTTTATACAAAAACTAACCATGGCGGGGGGATTAACGGTGGGATTACCAATGGAATGCCGATTGTCTTCAGGTTGGCATTTAGACCTACACCATCGATCAAAAAGCCACAAAACACTGTTAATCTAAAGACGATGACAAATACTGAGATAAGTATTCAAGGCAGGCATGATCCATGTATAGTAAAGAGAGCGCTTGTAGTTGTCGAATCTGCACTTGCCTTATGCATACTTGACAGTATGTTAAGTGATAGGTGGTAATCATGAAAAACATTATACTAATTGGACTACCGGGAAGTGGTAAAACCACACTGGGAAAGGAGCTTGCAAACAAGTTATCCTTAAATTTCATTGATATAGACTCCGTTATTGAAAACAGGAGTGAAAAAAAGATTGAGGACATTTTTAACAGTGTTGGTGAGCAGGGTTTCAGAGAGCTGGAAACTGAGGCGGTTAAGGTGACTGCAAAGGAACAGGGAATGGTAATTGCTTGTGGTGGAGGCATTGTACTAAAAGAGATCAACATGGATTTGCTTTCAGAAAAGGGTATTATTGTTTATATTAATAGATCTATTGAAAGCATTTTAGCCAATATAGATTCAGAGTTTCGCCCCCTATTAAAGGATAACCCTTCTAAGATTTATAAACTTAACGAAGAAAGATCTTCGTTGTATGAAGAGTATGCTGATTTCATAGTTGGAAGAAGCAATGATTACGAGGAGACATTAAAAGAGCTAATAAACATCTTCGATTTAAGTAAAAGTGAAAAGAACTTTGGGGTTATAGGTGATCCAATTGAACACAGTTTATCCCCTGATATCCATCTACCTGTTCTAAATAAAATATTAAAAAATGTATCCTATGACAGACATAGAGTGCCAAAAGATATTTTAAGTAAATGGATGGAGGAAAAGGAACTGGATGGATTCAATGTCACTATGCCAAATAAGGTAGAAATTATTCCTCTCTTAGACAGTATAGACGATGAAGCAGTAGTGCTCGGTTCCGTTAATACGGTTGTTAAAAAAGATGGCCATATGCATGGCTATAACACTGATGGCTTAGGCTTTGCTATAGCTTTAAAAGAAAAGGGAAGGAGCTTTAAAAACAAGAAGGTAACTATATTGGGGGTAGGCGGAGCTGGTAGAAGTTTAGCTATTAAAGCGGCCAAAGAGGGAGCAAAAAAGATAGATATTTTTGCCAGAAGACAAGAGCCTGCTTTAGAAATAATTAAAAGGATAGAAAAAGACTTTGGCATTGAATGCAAATGGCGCAATTTTCTAATTAATGATAAATTAGATACTGATATAGTAATAAATGCTACTCCCCTTGGTATGACGGGAATTAAGGATGACTTTGAAAATTTTGGTTTTCTGGATAATTTAGATGAAGTTCTTTTGTGCGACTTAATATATAGTCCTACAAAAACAAATTTGCTTAAAGAGGGGGAGAAAAGAGGACTTAAAACCATGGGTGGTTTACCCATGTTGATTTACCAGGCTCTCTATGCAGACCAATATTTCTTAGGTGCGGAACTATCGTTTAAAAAAGCCTACAAAAGAGCTTATAACAATCTAATAGGAAAGGTTGATATATTATGATTATAGTGCTAAAAGCTGATGTGAAAGAAGAGGCGATAGAAAAGTTAATAGATAAAATAAGCGGCCAAGGACTTATTGTACACGATATAAAAAGAGGCGGGGTAGGACGTATGTTGGGGCTTGTTGGAGACATCCCCCAAGCCTTAGAGGATTCGTTGGACAGAGTCGATATTGTAGAATCAGTGCTTAAAGTTAGGGAACCCTATAAACTATCCGGAAGGAGGTTTCATCCGGAAGATACAGTTGTAAGTGTCGGGGATGCAAAGATAGGAGGAGGAAACTTTGCAGTAATTGCAGGTCCTTGTTCTGTTGAAAGCGAAGAACAAATACTATCTATTGCCCGGGACATATCTAACTCTGGCGCCAAATTTCTACGGGGAGGTGCGTTCAAACCCAGAACGTCACCGTATTCCTTTCATGGACTGGGGCTAGATGGTCTTGAACTTTTAAAGATAGCCAAACAGAAGACAAATTTGCCTATAGTAACAGAGATACTATCCCAAGAACATCTAGAAAACTTTGCTGAAGACGTAGATATAATCCAAATTGGGGCGAGGAATATGCAGAACTTCACCCTTCTAAGGGAAGTTGGAAGTCTAAAAAAACCGGTGCTTTTAAAAAGAGGTCTATCATCTACCCTAGAGGAGCTGCTGATGGCAGCAGAGTACGTAATTAACGGTGGATCGGATCAGGTAATCCTATGTGAAAGAGGAATACGTACCTTTGAAACCTCAACTCGAAACACATTGGATTTGTCAGCTGTACCTGTCCTTAAGCAGAAAAGTCATCTGCCTGTCATTGTGGATCCCTCTCATGGAACGGGATACTGGTATCTTGTGGAGCCCCTTTCGCTAGCTGCAGTCGCTGTTGGTGCTGATGGGCTTATCATTGAAGTACACAATATGCCCCAGAATGCTCTTTGTGACGGTCAGCAGTCGATAACACCTGAAGTTTTCCATCACCTTATGAAGAGGATAAAGCGTGTTTATGAAGCTGTACATGAAATGAAATAGAAATAGAGGAGGTTGCTAAATGAATAGTGATTTAAGAGAAATTAGGGATATGTTGGATGCAATAGACAGAAAACTAATTGAACTCTTTACACAGAGAATGGATATAATTAATGAAGTTGCTGAAGTAAAGAGGGAATCCAATATATCCATTTCCGACGAGGCTCGCGAGCAGGAAATAACGGACAGGATGGTAGATTTGAGCAAACCTGAGTATACTGGTGAAGCTAAAACATTTACGAGAACACTCTTAAGTCTTTCGAAATATAGGCAGAGAAAGCTGCTCTTTGACAACAAAGAAGAAGAGCTATTACCTCCTTCGCGAAAACCTCCTGAAACAAATATTACAGTCTCTTACCAGGGAGTAGCAGGAGCCTGGGGGGAACAGGCATCCATACAGATGTTTAAGGATAATAAAAAGATTGGACTGGATAGCTTTGAGGATGTATTCCAATCGGTTAAAGACGGAAAGGTGGATTACGGGGTTGTACCTATTGAGAATTCCAGAACAGGTGCGATAGGAGAGGTCTATGATCTTCTGAGGAAATATGGCTGCTATATCGTAGCTCAGACCTGGGTGCCTGTACGCCACTGTCTCATAGCAAACAAGGGTGCAAAGATAGAAGATATTAGGGAGGTTTTTTCCCATCCGGAAGGTTTTCGACAATGTGGAAACTTTTTAAAGGGAAGAGCCTGGGATTTAACCTCTTGTAGAAATACTGCGGTAGCTGTTGAGATGGTTGCTATGGAAAAGGAGAATAGGCGTATAGCGGCAATTGGTTCCAAAAGAGCTGCAGATCTGCACGATTTAGATATAATCGTTCCTGATATCATTGATGATAAGGCAAATAAAACAAGGTTTATCGCCATTGCCTCTGCACCAGAATACGATGAGGCCTGCGATACGATCAGCATCACTTTCAGCGTTAGCCATAGAAGTGGTGCCCTATGCGAGGTACTATTCCACTTCATGTCTGCAGGTATTAATCTATCACGTATAGAATCAAGACCTATGATGGGGAATAAATATTGTTTTTTCGCTGATTTAGAAGGAAACATACTTGATAAAAATGTAACACGAGGTATAAGGAATGCTTTGGCCTGTTGTGGATACCTAGAAGTGTTGGGATGCTATAAAAGCGACCTTAAAGTGGAAATGACCGACTAGAATATGGTACAATATAACTTGGACTATTTACTAAAGGAAGAGAGGTGCTGGCTTTGGCTCAGCTGTATTATAGATATAGCACTATGAATGCAGGTAAATCCATAGAATTAATCAAGGTAGCATATAACTATGAAGAGCGTGGTAAACATGTTTTAGTATTAGTACCAAGTGTAGATAATCGCTATGGTGAAGGTGTTGTTACATCAAGAATAGGTATTAGCAGAGAAGCTACTATTATTAATGACGATACAAATATTTTAAAGCTCTTTATGGATGAGCATGCCAAGAAAAAAATAGACTGTGTGCTTGTTGATGAGTGCCAGTTTTTACAGAAACATCATGTTCAGGAACTGGTTGAGATTGTAGATAGCTATGATACTCCCGTACTTGCCTATGGTTTAAAAAATGATTTTAAAAATGAACTTTTTGAAGGCTCATATTATATGTTGGTATATGCCGATAAGATAGAAGAGATCAAAACAATATGCTGGTGTGGAAGAAAGGCAACAATGGTAGCCAGGGTGGTTGACGGTAAGATTGTTAAAACAGGAGAGCAGATATTGATAGGCGGTAATGATCTTTATGTTTCATTGTGCAGAAAGCATTATAACGATGGGCGTCTGGGAGAGTGATTACCATAGTGAAGAGTGAATATATTAAAAAATCAAAAATACTAAAGGCCTTATCAGATCCAACCCGACTCAGTATAGTCGATATGCTTTCTTGTGGAGAAATGTGTGCCTGTAAGATATTAGAGAAATTTAGCATTACTCAGCCCACATTGTCTCACCACATGAAAATATTATGCAGTACAGGGCTCGTTAATGCACGACGGGAGGGCAGATGGATGCACTATTCGCTAAATTCTGAGAATATAGAAGAATTGCATAAATTCATGTTAAGGATAACAAGGGATAAAGAAGATTGCATTTGCAAATGAATTGCTCCTAATTTATATAAGAGTTCTTTTACTCATAACATATTGACAACTATCTATGTTTCCCATATACTAATATAGACAATTATCTATATGAAACTAGGGAGACATATGAATATATTCGGCATTTTAAATAATCAACTGCTCAAAATGGAATGGCTTGCAAGGCTGGTTGAGTCATTAGTAGAAAATGTGTTTGGACTTGATGTAAGCACTCCTGTTGGGGGAAGCCTACATTTTTTTATTTATGACATTATAAAGATATTTATACTTTTATCAGTGCTAATATTTGTAATATCCTATATTCAAAGCTACTTTTCGCCTGAACGTACAAAGAAAATGTTAGGAAGATTAGATGGAATAAGTGCTAATATATTAGGAGCATTACTCGGTACCCTGACACCTTTTTGTTCATGTTCCTCGATACCGATTTTTACAGGATTTACCAATGCAGGGTTACCTTTAGGGGTTACTTTTTCATTTTTAATTTCTTCCCCATTGGTAGACCTGGCATCTATAATACTACTTGCGAGCATATTTAATTGGAAAATCGCAATAGCATATGTTATTGTTGGACTTATTCTCGCTATAATAGGTGGTACAGTTATTGGCAAATCTAATCTCGAAGGTTATGTAGCGCCTTTCGTTTACAGCAATGATATGGCTGAAGTAGAGCAAGCTGACTTGACAAGAAAAGATAGGGTTAATTTTTCAAGCGAGCAGGTGTTGAGTATAATAAAAAGGGTTTGGCTATATGTCGTAATCGGAGTTGGTGTAGGGGCAGCTATTCACAATTGGATACCTGAGGAGATTATCTCTGCTTTATTAGGACACGACAAATGGTATTCTGTACTGATAGCGACTTTTGTAGCATTACCTATGTATGCAGATATATTTGGAACTTTACCGATCGCAGAAGCCTTAGTAGCTAAGGGTGTGGGCTTAGGCACAGTGCTTTCCTTTATGATGGCAGTAACGGCCTTATCACTTCCTTCTTTAATCATGTTAAAAAATGTCGTAAAAATGAAACTATTGCTGTTTTTTTTGGGAATTGTAATTATAGGAATTTTGATAATCGGCTATTCGTTTAATATTATCAGTTTCCTGTTTATATAAATCGAAAGGGAAAAGCTATGGATATAAAAGTATTAGGGCCAGGTTGTAAAAACTGCGAAACATTAGCAGTAAACACGGAAAAAGCTCTTGCAGAACTTAAAAAAGAGGCAAATATTGAAAAGGTCACTGACTTCAAAGTAATTGCTAAGTACGGAGTTTTGTCAACTCCAGGGCTAGTGATCAATGGAAAGGTCCTATCTACAGGAAAGGTTTTAAAACCGAAACAAATAATGAAACTAATTGAAAAGGTTAGTTATGAATAATAAAAAAGCCAGGGTAGGATTTATCTGTGTACACAATTCGTGTAGAAGCCAAATAGCAGAAGCTTTGGGAAATCATTTTGCTTCTGATGACTTTGAATTCTATTCAGCTGGGACAAAGGTCAAGGATCGGATTAACCAAGATGCGGTTAGATTGATCAAAATGATTTACAATATAAATATGGAGGAGACTCAGTATCCTAAACTGTTATCAGAGATTCCCCATGTTGATATAGTAATTAAAATGGGTTGTAATGTTGAATGCCCAAACTTTTCCGCCGAATATATAGAAGACTGGGGACTTGATGACCCCAGTGGAAAAAGTGATGAAGAGTTTATTACTGTAATAAATGAAATAGAAAAGAAGATAAAGAAGTTGGCTAGAGACTATAACCTTGGAAAGTACCTCTTCTTTTAAACTCTTTTTGTATTCCATTAAGTACAGACCTCTTATCGAGGCACCATTTAGGTGCAATAAGTGAATCTTCAGGTGCATCTCCCGTCAATCTATGCACGGTAATATCTTGAGGTAGACGCTCAAGAGCATCGACTACCAGATTGATGTATTCATCTTTTTCTAGCACCCTTATTTTCTCAGGGTAGAGTTCTGCTAAGGGAGTGTTCTCCATTATATATAGTTGATGTAGTTTAATACCGAAAGGCCTGTGCCTAGCAACGAAATCTACAGATGACATCATGTCATCCCGATCTTCGCCAGGAAGACCGAATATTAGGTGGACAACTGTCTTGATATTTGCTTTTGTAAGCTTTTCCATAGCCTCTTCAAATACAGATGTGGGATAACATCTGTTTATAAGTTTTGCAGTGTTGTCGCTCTTTGTCTGCAGACCAAGTTCAACCCAAAGGTAGGTCCGTTTATTAAGCTCGCTCAAGAGGTCCATAACATCATCTGGCAGGCAGTCAGGCCTTGTTGCAATAGCAATTCCTACCATATCCTTATGGGATAGAGCTTTTAGATATTTCTCCCTAAGTATATCTACAGGGGCATAAGTATTGGTGTGACTTTGAAAGTATGCCATATATTTACCCGTCGGCCATTTACCTGATAAGAGTTCGATCTGATCTGGTATATCTCCTGCGAAGTGACCGGCTCCATCATCAGAACAGTAGATGCAGCCTCCAAATCCCACCGTCCCATCTCTATTTGGGCATGTAAAACCTGCATCTAATGATAATTTGCTTATTTGACAGCCAAATTTCTTCCTTAGATACGTTCCTATTGTATTAAAATGTACACTTCCAAAAATATTTTTCATTTGCATTCTATCTATTTCTTGATTAGTAATCCTTGAGAGGGATATTAATATATGATATAATATTTCGCTAGAGTTGTGAAGCCATATTAATCGTGAATGGGGTAAATATTATGGAAAAACCGAAGCTATTACTGCACAGTTGTTGTGGCCCATGCAGTACTTCAGTATTGGAAAGACTGTTGGATGATTATGATATTACGGTCTTTTTCTATAATCCAAATATTACCGACCCTGAGGAGTATGAGAAGCGCAAGGCTTCTCAGATAAATTTTCTTAATAGTTATGGTAAGTCCATAGACTTTATGGAAGGGGATTACGATGTAGAAAGCTTCTATAAAGGGGTTAAGGGTTTGGAAAATGAACCCGAGGGTGGGAGACGTTGTATAAAATGCTTTCGCTTAAGATTAAAGGAAACAGCAAAGATGGCAAAAATGTTAGGGATAAAGAACTTCAGCACGACTCTTTCGGTAAGCCCTCATAAGAGCTACCAGGATATTAAAGCAATAGGAACTGAATATGAGGAAAAAGATTTAAATTTTCTTAAGGAGGATTTTAAAAAGAAAGACGGATTTTCACGCTCTATTCAGTTATCTAAAGAATATGGCCTTTATCGACAGAGTTATTGCGGATGTAAATTTTCAAAAATTAAATAAGGAGAGCGAATTAGATGGGAAAATTGATTCTACCAAAAGGTTATAAATCGCCACTTGGGGTAATGGAAACCCAAAGAGCAATCAAGAAAATTAAGGATTTCTTTCAGCAGGAATTGGCTTATGGGCTTGAGTTAAGAAGAGTATCAGCACCATTGGTCGTGGACCCCGAGAAAGGTTTGAACGACAATTTAAGCGGCGTTGAAAGAACTGTTTCTTTTACTATTAAAGATATGAATGAAAAGGCTGCAGAAATACCCCAGTCATTAGCGAAATGGAAAAGGGTTGCTCTTGCACGCTATAAAATAAAACCGGGTAAAGGAATATATACTGATATGAATGCAATCAGAAGGGACGAGGAACTGGATAACCTGCATTCAATCTATGTAGATCAATGGGATTGGGAGAAAGTAATTAGAAAAGAAGATAGAACAGAGGAATTTTTAAGACAAACAGTCGAGACAATCTATATCGCTGTAAAAAATCTTGGGGATTATGTAAACAGGCTTTATAAGGAAATAAGGACAGAGTTACCTAACGAACTGTTCTTTATAACTACTCAGGAACTTGAGGACATGTATCCTGACCTAGCCCCCCATGAAAGAGAAGACGCTATCGCTAAGGAAAAGAAAGCAGTCTTTATAATGAAAATTGGGGATAAATTAGCCTCTGGGAATAAGCATGATGGAAGAGCTCCTGATTATGACGATTGGAATCTGAACGGAGATATAATTCTATGGAACGAAATATTGGAGACAGCTTTCGAGATAACTTCAATGGGAATACGTGTAGATAGGGATGCTTTGCTCCGTCAATTAAAACTAGCTGGTGCTGAAGATCGTAAGGAACTGGAATTCCATAAGATGATATTAAATGAAGAGCTGCCTTATTCAGTGGGCGGTGGCATCGGCCAGTCGAGACTGTGTATGTACTTTTTAAGAAAAGCACATATTGGCGAAGTGCAATCTTCAATGTGGCCTGAAGAAATGATTAAAATCTGTGAAGAAAATGAAATCTATCTCCTGTAAAGCCAATTGGTGAGATTAATGGAATATGTAAAAGTTGTTATTGACAACAGCAATGATAAGACGGATAGACTCTATACATACGGAACCGAGATTACAGGATTAAAAGCCGGGGACAAGGTTTCGGTTCCCTTTGCGAGGGGAAATAGGATAAGAGATGCCTATGTCCACACTGTCATAGATAAGCCTGACATTGATATAAAGGACTTAAAATTTGTAATTTCAAAGAATGAAGAGCTTTCCTTATCCCCTTCTGTTATCCAAGTTTCAAATTGGATGAGGGAGCGTTATTTTTGCAGATATATAGATGCAATTAAATGCTTTGCCCCACCAGGTAATCCGCCTAAAAAAAAGATACAAGAGCCTATTAACGACGAAAGGGATTTCATTCCTGAGAAATTACCCGAGCTAACTGATGAACAGGCTTCAGTATTGATGGGGATTAAGGGTGCAATAGATGAGAATATTCATAGGGTTTTCCTCATTCATGGAGTGACAAGCAGTGGAAAGAACGAAGTCTATATGAGGGCCGCAGCTGAATGTATAAAGCAAGGAAAAGCGGTG
>JAAYSU010000112.1 GCA_012523915.1 Clostridiales bacterium | reverse complement strand
GCCTATTAAGCCAATTCTTGCATGGATATAGATATGTAGTGCAAGATATTGAGCTATTATAACTCCGATTACAAGTGAAGAGATATCGAGGAAGAGTGAATGAATTCCAAAAGCCCCAGTGTAAGTATAGTAGAATGCCGTTATAAAGAGGGGGCAGATTACCAAGGCTACAGTTGCAGCCGTAAACCAGTTTTTTGATGAAATCCTAACGTAATGAATTAAATATCCAATTATCCACCAGATAAGCATAGGCCAAAATGACAACTTCAGATGTTCAAATACGCTTTCATTTACAGATGCAAATAATCCTACAATAGTTAAATTACCTGATAAGGCATAAGCATAATGCATTATGCAGGCAACGATAATTATTATTGGTATCCCCTTTACGATCCAGCGGCAAGAGCTAGTCATATAAGAAGCCTCCCTTAACCCCCTATTCTATATTATTATTTCCAATCATCTATGATATGTGTAAATTATGGTATAATTATATTAAATTCATATGAGAGGGAGGTCTGTAGTAATGAAAGTGCAATTTATCTGCCATCCAAGATGCAGTACCTGTGACAAGGCAAGGAAGTGGCTCGATGATAAAGGCATAAGCTATGAAGTGCGCGATATAAGAAATCCAAATCCTACTGAGGAAGAATTAAGGAAATGGGTAGAGCAGAGCCAACTTCCCCTAAAGAAATTCTTCAATACAAGCGGTGCTATCTACAGGGGTTTGGAACTTGCTAAGAAGCTGCCCGAAATGGGTGAAGATGAACAATTTGAGTTATTGGCAAGTGATGGGATGATTGTAAAAAGACCTATTTTGTTGGTAGAAGACAAGATATTGGTTGGATTCAAAGAGTCAGAGTGGGAAGCGTTGTTTACCTAGATTTTTTGGAGGTGATAGCTTGGAACTTATAATTACATTGGGTGATATAACAAAAGTAAAGGCTGATGCCATAGTAAATGCAGCCAATAAAACACTTCTGGGTGGCGGCGGTGTCGATGGGGCGATTCATCGCGCAGCAGGTCCGGATCTTTTAGAAGAATGCAAGAAACTTGGAGGTTGTGAAACGGGAGAGGCTAAGATCACAAAGGGCTACAAGCTTCCCGCAAAATATGTTATTCATACTGTAGGCCCTATTTGGCATGGTGGGAAAAACAAGGAGGAAGAACTGCTGGCAAACTGCTATAAAAACAGTTTGAAATTGGCCGAAGAATACAACTGTGAGCATCTTGCTTTTCCGTCGATAAGTACAGGTGTATATCGCTTTCCTGTAGAGAAGGCGGCACCAATTGCAATCGGAACTATAATTGACTATTGTAAAAATTCAGATGTTATAAAGAAAGTCGAGATGGTTTGCTTTAGCGAAGATGTTAAGAAGGTCTATGATAAAGCGCTAGGTGAATATTATGATGGAAAATAGGAAAACTGTGACATGTCAAGAGATGAAGGATATTGAAAGAAGGGCGGCTGAAGGAGGACTCTCATATTATCAGATGATGGAAAATGCGGGGACGGCAGCATATTCCTTCATAGCTAAATCTCAACAGCTACAGGCTAAGAAAGTGCTTATCTTTTGTGGGAAAGGTAACAATGGTGGTGATGGTTTTGTTGTAGCCCGTAAGCTGTCTTTGGAGGGTGCTATAGTAACTGTGCTTATGGTTGAGGGTCAACCTAAGACGGAAGATTCTATTAAGAATTGGAAGATTTGTCTTGATATGAGAATACCTATTATAGAAGATTTGGCTGATTACAAAGAAGAAGCAGATATAATAGTAGATGCTGTTTATGGCACAGGCTTCCACGGTGTATTAAAAGACCGTGTAAGAAGGTGTACTAAATATATTAATAAATCTAAGGCAAAAGTTTATGCCCTAGATATCCCAAGTGGACTAAATGGTGATACGGGCGAGGCTGATGAAGATGCGGTAGTAGCGGATTATACTATTGCCTTTCATAGCTTCAAACCTGTTCATATAATAGAAGAAGCACAAAAGTATTGTGGAGAAAATGTCTGTGTTGATATAGGAATCGAAGATGAATAACTTGATTGTTAAGACTACTGCAATGGCTTTAAAGATATTATCAGAATATGTTTCGGAAGGCGATATTGTTGTAGATGCAACGGCGGGCAATGGCAATGATACTTTGGCGTTGGCAAAATTGGTTAAAAAAACGGGAAAGGTATATTCATTTGATGTTCAAGATGAGGCT
>JAAYSU010000111.1 GCA_012523915.1 Clostridiales bacterium | reverse complement strand
TAAATAACACCGTCTCTCAATTTTTGAATTTTATATTACTGTTATCTAAAGCCTGCTATAAACGCAGTATTTTTCACAAAATAAACCCTATTATAGAATTATTCTACAATAGAGTTTGGTAAAAAAACAATATTTCTACGCTAACATGTATCTTTTTCACGTTAAGAGGCACATTATGTCGAATAAGCGGTTTTGGCGTTGTACTAATATCCGATTAAAGGATTGATAAAATTCCCGAGAATTTTTGTGTCGGATCCCCTGTCATATGTCCAAAATATCCTTGAGCTTTGCAGCATATCTGCGGCTCATGAAAATATCGGTTTTACAGTTTTCCAGCTTGATGGAAAAGGTGCTTTTAAATATAGGGCTTATTACCGCAATTTTATTAATATTCACCAGGTAACTCTTATGGCACCGGAAAAACCCCAAATCGCTCAGGCGTTCCTCCCAACTATTCAGGGTTCCCTTTACCCTGTACACCTCATTTTCGGTATTTATGATAACACTCCCGCTTACAACGGTTAGATACAGTATTTCGTTTATATTAATAAGAAATATTTCATTGTTTTTCCATGCTATGACCTTGTCAAATTTTAATGTCAGCATATTGGAGGCATTATATATAGAGTTCCTGTAAGCATCTTTTGACTGTCTTACAGGGTATCTATCCATTATTTTATCTATGGTGTGAGCCAGCCGTTCAGTGGTTACCGGCTTTAGCAAGTAATCTAAAGCATTTACTTCAAAAGCTTGCACTGCATATTCATCATATGCGGTGACAAAAACAATCAATGTCTTGGGAGCCACTTTTAATATTTCTTCTGCCACGGCGAATCCGTTTATTCCAGGCATTTCTATGTCCAAGAAAACTACGTCAGGCTTTAATCCCATAATTTTTGCCAGAGCCTCCAGAGGGCTTGAGATCATATCCAATACTTCTATATCTTCATATTGCTCCAAAGCATAACTAAGATTTTTTAATGCCAATACTTCATCATCAACTATTATTGCCGTTATCATTTTCGTTCCCCTCTAAAATAACGTTCGTAAATGGTATTATTCAGTGAGTATTAAATAGATACATTAAACCGGGATTCTCAAACTAACCGTAGTGCCTTCTCCCGGCGCGCTCTTGATGGAGAGACCTTCACCATGATAAAGCTTCAGTCTCTCATTCACATTCTTTAAACCTATTCCTTTATTATTGCCTTCAATTATGTAATTGGCTTTATCTATCCCAACTCCATCGTCCTCAACACGAAATACCAGTTCGTTTTTGTCCTGCCCTATGGATATTTTTACTTTACCGCCTTCTTCCTTGTGGTATATTCCATGCTTTACTGCATTTTCCACGAGGGGTTGAAGTATCAATGGTGGTATAAGTAGATTGTCGTCTGTGCCAATATCAATTTCATAGCTTAGCCTGTCCCCAAAACGTGTTTTTTCAATGTTTAAATAAGCTTTTATAAGATTTATCTCATCTCTTAAAGGGATAGGGCTGTCCATGCTTTTCAGTCCGAACTTGCCCCTCAAATAATTGCTGAATTCTCCCAACATTTCATAGGCCTTTTCAGGCTGGTCTAAGCAAAGACCCATAATGCTGTTTAGTGTATTGTACAGGAAATGGGGCTTTATTTGAGCTTGATAAAATCCTATTTGGGCCTCCAAGGCTTGCTTTGCAGATTTTTTCAACATAATTAGGGTCTTTACTCTTGCCAATAGTTCTTTTTTGTCAAATGATCTATTTAAAAAATCATTGGCACCTACATTAAATACCCTCTGGATATCCTCTGCCCTATTTTTTACTGAGATTACTAAGATGGGCAGCTCAATTAAGTTATACTTTTCCCTCAGGGACTGACAGACCTCATAACCGGACATTTCCGGCATCATTATATCAAGAATGATGAGATTATAGTGAATTCCGGCCTCTATTTTGGCTAAGGCTTCCGCTCCGCTCCCTACGGCATCTACGTTGTAGCCTTCATGAATCAGATGATTCTTTAGCACTTCCCTGTTTATCGCTTCATCGTCGACTACCAGTATTTTATCCGCTCTATTTCTGTCCCCCGCTTTTTGGCTCTTAAGATAGCTGATACCTGTCTGCTTTCTTACGTCGGACAAATCATTACTTTTGCTGACAGCCGGTTTTGTTCCTGCAGGAAGAGTAAATATTAATTTTGTTCCTGCATTCACCTGGGATTGTACCTCTATAATACCTCCATGGAGCTCAATAAGCTTCTTTGTTATAGAAAGCCCCAGACCAAACCCACCATATTTTAAAGCTTCGCTATGAGATGCCTGCACATAAGGTTCAAATATACCATGCAGCTTTTCCGCAGGTATTCCGCAGCCTGTATCATATACAGTTACTTCAATCTTATGGCCTTTTTTAAAAGCAGATACACCAATTTTACCTGCAGCGGTAAATTTAATAGCGTTTTCTATTAAATTGTAGAAAACCTGATAAATTCTATTTTCATCAGCCTTTACATAAAAAACATCAGGAGGTATTTCATTTATCAATTCTATTTTTTTATCGTTTAGCAAATGTTTGCATATGGCGAAAACTGAATTTACAACATGATTTAAATCCAAATTACCCAAGTTCAGGACAATATCCCTGTTTTTTAATTTAGAAAAGTCCTGCACATCACTTACTAAATTTGCCAGGCGTCTTCCGTTGGACACTATAAGTCCCAGACTTTCTTTTTGATATTCGTTCAGTTTTCCGCCTTTTTCGTCATAAAGAGCTTCCGCTATGCCTATCATACCGCTTATAGGGGTCATAAAGCCATGGGCGACATCATCCAAAAATTCATTTTTAAGCCTATCTTTATCTATTAATTTCTGGTTCAAAATTTCCACAGATGAAAAGGCGCCGGTGAATCTTTTTAAAATCAATATTGCTTGAGTAAATGCGAGAACCATTACCCCTAAGGGGTACAAATTGCCGATGCTGGATTTTTCATTATAATACAACATATCATTTATGACGGTACCAAAAAAAATAGCTCCGCTAATTATAACGAACCAGGCCTCGGTTTTTTTCCTTAAAACTGCTTTTATCAAACTAAATAGTAAATATATAAGAAGCAACACAGTATATAGCTGAAATGCTATTAATATACGGGAGAAAAAACTGGGCGAAGTCACAAGCACCACTATAGTGCCAATAAGAGCTACTGTTTTTGCTATAGTCCATACTGTTTTTGATACTTCTTGCAAAAACATAAATTTGATGAATCCTGCAAAGGCCGCAATTCCACCGTAGAAGGTTATATATTCTAACCTCAGGGCTGCTTGCTGAGATATAAAGTCAAAAAATCTGACTATTAGAATATTGCCTACAGATATGGCTCTTAAAGAAATTATAAGACAAAAAAGCCCAAAATATAAAGCCGCCTTTTCATGATTTCTAATTAAATAAAATGCCAAATAAAACATCCCCAGAGATAATAAGACTCCGAAGATGAATATATCAACCGCCATGCTCCGGTCATAGGCGTTTTTTATGTAATCATAGCTGCCAAATACTATAGGTGACCACAGACCTCCCATCCTATGCATAAAGTTGGATACCTGCAGCACCAATACTATACGACCGTCCACCTGCTCTAATGGTACTACTACGCGATAATGCAAGGAATTGCTGCCCTCTTTTGATTTGGCTACTCTGCCTTGCTCACTGACAAGCTTGCCGTTTACCCATAGCTTGTGCGATGTATATATGGAAGGAAGCCTTATGGCTGTAGTTTCTGTGTCTTGCGGGACTAATATAGTTAATTTGTATGTGGCAAATCCATCCCCACCAACAGACTTTCCACCAACGACATAGCTGTTCCAAGAGCCGGGAACATTTATGTACTTCTTATCTTGCCTGCGCTGGCTTTCCAATTCATGCGGCTCTAAAAGCTCCTCCCAATAGAATTCCCATTGGCCATTAAGCTCAATGCTTTTGTCTGCTTGACTATTCCACTCCCTAAGATCCATTATTCCATCAATGGCCACTCCACCGGTAGCACCTTTTCCGTATGCGGCAGAACCAACTGATAAAATTAGACATAAGATTACAACGCACATCATTATTTGATAGAATTTTTTATTAGCTTGAAATCTAATCATGATATCGTCACCCTATTAGCTATTCCCTCTATAAACATGCTATTATTATAGTTGCGAACACTCTGCCTGTAAATGG
>JAAYSU010000110.1 GCA_012523915.1 Clostridiales bacterium | reverse complement strand
TAAATACATTTCAAGGCCTGGTAATTTTAAATGCATTTATAAATCTCATTTAGATGACAATTGTTTAACTGCTTTAACAATATCATCAGCAGTTAAATTGTATTCTTTTAACAGTTCAGCAGGCTTTCCTGACTGACCGAATACATCCTTAATTCCTACAAATTCCATTGGTACAGGATGGTTTCTTACAATTACCTCTGATACGGCACTGCCTAAGCCACCCATTACTGTATGTTCCTCTGCAGTAACTATTCCTTTGGTCTCCTTTGCTGCACTAATTATAGCTTCTTCATCGATGGGTTTGATTGTATGCATATCTAGTACTCTTACATCAATACCTTCTGCTTTTAAAGTCTCACTAGCTATCAAGGCTTCGTTTACCATCACGCCAGTAGCTATAATTGTATAGTCTTTGCCTGCTCTAATTTTGACGGCCTTACCTACTTCTAAGTCTTTTTTATCGTCATAAATCTTAGGTACAGCAGCCCTTCCTAATCTTACATATACGGGCCCGTCAATCTCATATGCCTTTTCTATCAATTTCGAAGCTGATACCGCATCCGCCGGATTTAAAACTACCATTCCTGGTATAGTTCTCATAAGGGCTATATCTTCTATACACTGATGGCTTCCTCCGTCTTCTCCGACAGTAACCCCAGCATGGGTTGCACATATTTTAACGTTTGCATGGGGATAAGCTATGCTATTCCTTATTATCTCAAAGGCCCTTCCTGTTGCAAACATCGCAAAAGTACTTGCAAATACTACCTTTCCCGAAACCGCAAGCCCAGCTGCAATCCCGTATAGATTCTGTTCTGCAATACCCACATTGAAAAAGCGATCAGGGAATTTACTGGCAAACATCTTAGTCATAGTTGATCCTGACAAATCTGCATCCAGTACCACTATGTTTTCATCTTTCTCACCCAAGGCCGCCAAAGTCTCGCCGTAGGCCTGTCTCGTTGCAATTTTTTCTGCCATCAGCAAACACCTCCCAGTTCTTCTAAAGCCTTTCGGGTCTGTTCATCATCTGGAGCCTTTCCATGCCAGGAACTAAGGTTTTCCATAAATGATACACCACAGCCTTTTACAGTCTTAGCAATTATTGCAAAGGGTTTTCCCTTGCACTTCCTAGCTTCTTCAAAGGCTTTAACTATCTCCTCAATGTTGTGACCGTCTATTACTATAACTTCCCAGTTAAAACTTCTAAGTTTCTCATCGATTGGAGTTACTTTCATAATATCATCGTTGAAACCATCGATCTGAATTCCGTTCCAATCTATTATTGCAACTAAATTGTCCAGTTCATAATGGGCTGCAGCCATCAAAGCTTCCCAGACAATCCCCTCTTGTAGCTCACCATCTCCTAACATTGCATATACTCTTCCTGGACTCTTGTCTAGCTTTCCTGCAATAGCCATACCGACAGCTGTTGATATACCCTGGCCTAAGGAACCAGTAGACATATCAACTCCCGGAACCTTTTTCATATCTGGATGACCCTGGAGATTACTTCCAAGTTTTCTAAGGGTCATCAGGTCATCTACAGGGAAAAATCCTCTGTGTGCTAAAGCAGCGTATAGGATTGGTGCTGCGTGACCTTTTGAAAGTACGAATTTATCCCTGTTTTTGTTATAGGGGTCATCAGGATAAATATTCATCTCGTGAAAGTAGAGAACGGACATAATGTCAGCAGCTGAAAGAGATCCGCCTGGATGTCCTGATCCTGCCTCTTTTAAAGATCTGATAACATCTATGCGAAGCTCATTCGCTTTTTTCTGTAAGTCAGAATAATTGGCTGTCATAAATTACACACCTTCTTTCTTATACTCCTAACCCAAATCTTTCTTTAACTCGCTTCATGGTTTTTTGGGCTATCAAATCCGCTCTTTCAGCTCCATCTTTTAGTATATCGATAAGTTCAGAGGATGGACGAATTTCATTGTAGCGTTCTTTAATAGGTGCCAGGCTATCACATACAATCTCTACTAGGTCTTTTTTAAAAACCCCATAGCCTTGCCCTTGATACTGTTCTTCCAATTTTTCTATGGATATACCGGCAAAAACACTGTATATGCTGAGCAGATTACTTATTCCTGGTTTGTTTTCTATATCATAACGTATACTGCCTTCCGAATCAGTAGTTGCCCTCATGATGGATTTTTTTATCTTTGAAGGTTCATCTAATAAGGATATTCTGCTGTGTTCATTTTGGGCGCTCTTGCTCATCTTTGATGTGGGATCATCAAGTGACATGATCCTTGCACCTTCTTTTAAGAATCTTCCGTCTGGAACCACAAAGGTTTCCCCGTATGCATTGTTTACTCTTATTGCAATATCCCTGGTCAGTTCAATGTGCTGCTTTTGGTCATTGCCTACAGGAACAATATCAGTGTCATAGAGAAGAATATCTGCAGCCATTAATATAGGGTAAGTAAATAGACCTGCAGGGGCAGATTCACGATCCTTGCTTTTCTGCTTATATTGAGTCATACGAGAGAGTTCTCCGGTATAGGAGTTACACATCAGAATCCAAGCAAGCTCGGAATGAGCAGCTACATCAGATTGAACAAATATAGTGGATTTTTTTGGATCTAATCCCACTGCTAAATATAGAGCGGCTACGTTTAATATGTTTTCCTTAAGTTTAGATGGGTCCTGTGGAACTGTAATTGAATGAAGATCTACAATACAATATATACAATCGTTATCATCCTGGAGTTCAACAAACTGTTTTAATGCTCCTAAATAGTTTCCAATGTGGATGTTTCCCGTTGGTTGCACGCCAGAAAAAATTCGCTTCATAATTTCCTCCTGTCATTTACACTACTTTGTAGTATTCTTCCCTGAATTTCTCCTTTAATCTCTTCTCCATACGAGAAACTGTCATTTGGGAAACGCCCATGCTGTCAGCTATCTCCTGTTGTGTAAGAGATTCAAAATATCTCATTTGGAAGAATCTTTTTTCATCTTTTGTAAGCTTGTCATATATTCTTTTTACCAAATCAGCGTTCTCAAAGCTCGTATAGCCGGTATCTTCCCTTGCGGTATAGCGCTCAAAAACAGAAGAATCTCCCTCATTACCTCCATCTTCGAAGGTCTGCTGAAGAGAGTATGTTCCGTATGCCCGTCCGCTTTCCATTGATTCTAAAATATCTTCCTCAGTGTGACCGAGGTATTCAGCTATCTCAGCAATTTTTGGAGCTCTGCCTAAGCGTTGTGATAAAACTTCTTTGGCTTCCGGAAGTTTGGCGGAAATCTCTTTCCATTTTCTTGGAACTTTTACCGCCCAACCCTTATCTCTGAAGTATCTCTTTATTTCTCCAATAATAGTTGGGGTTGCAAAACTGGTAAATTCGTATCCTTTTCCCGGATCAAAACGCTCCACAGCAAAAACCAAGGCCATAGAACCTATTTGATATAAATCGTCATAGTCTACGCCTTTGTTTATGTACTTCTTTGCTAAAATATCAACCATATACAAATATCTTTCAACGATTTGATTTCTCAAATCGATATCTCTTGTCCGGCTGTATTCCTCAAAAAGCTTGTTATTCTCGCTTTTTTCCTTTGAGGCCATAGTTACACCTTTCCATATTGCATATTATTACTTAGTGTATTTTACCATCTTTATTCTCGTGCCTATACCAATCTCTGTAAAAATATCAACCTCATCCATTAGAGCTTTGATGATATAGATGCCTAAGCCACCTTCTTTAGGTTGATCAAGACATGGTTCTTTATAACTGTTTTTATCATATCCGCCAGATTGATCGACAACCGAGACAACGATCTTATCATCACTCATTTCACAGTATACTTCATAACCCCCAGCCCTGTTTTTTGAGTGGCATAAAGCATTAGTACATGCTTCTGAAACTGCTACTTTAATGTCTTCAATTGCTTCGATATCAAATCCGACTGAATTTGCCAAGCACGAAATAGCCATACGTACCATTCCAACGTACTCAGGTTTTCCTGGGACTGACAGTTTTAATAAATCAGCCATGGTCCTCTCCTTCTCTTTATTCATATAATTCTGCGCACAGAACTCTATCAAGATTGGTGATTTGGAGTAACTTTAGAATGTTTTTTCTGGGATTTTTTAGAACAATACTGTAACCCTTTTCCTTCATCCTGCTGTATGCACCTATAATAACTCCCAATCCTGTACTATCCATGTAACGCAATTGATCAAAATCCAAAATAATGTTTCCGTTTTCTTCATTAAAAGCTTCGTCTATACAAGAGCGCAAAACAGGGGCGGTGGATATATCTACCTCTCCTTGAGGAGCAATATTCCACAAACCCTTATTATGATCAAAGCTTTTTTGAATATGTAGTGTCATACTAAGTCCTCCTTAAAAATATACCCCATAAGACATTATAATAAACGTCTTATGTGTAAAGCAACGGCTATAATTTCAGCTTCAATTGATCATCGTTATCATCTTTCTTTGGCTCTAATTCATCAGAATTCAAAGCTCCGTCAAATTCTTCCTCGCGAATTACCTTGGCCATAGCTATTATATTTGTATCTTCATCTACACGCATAATCTTCACGCCTTGTGTGGTTCTTCCAAGTTTTGAAACCTCATCAGCCCTAATACGGATTATTATACCATCAGAATTGATTAATAGCACCTCATCATTTTCATCTACTACAGTAGCACCTATTAGTTCGCCTGTCTTATCGAACTTATTCTTATTATATGTCAACAGACCCTTGCCACCTCTTGCTTGAATTTTGTAATCCTTAATAGGAGTACGCTTGCCGTAACCCGCTTCGGTGACAACCATGAGTTCCTTATCTTTATCAGCCAGCTCCATAGCAACAACTTCATCACCCTTATCAAGGGTAATAGCCCTCACACCTATGGCTAATCTACCCATAGGCCTTACATCCTGCTCTCTAAAGCAGATGCATTTTCCTTGTTTTGTAACAATAATCACATTGCTCGAACCTGGAGTTTCCTGTATCTCGATAAGCTCATCCCCTTCTTTTAGCCTAATTGCTATCAGGCCGCTTTTACGGTTTACATTGAATTGGGAGAGATCTGTCTTTTTAATAATACCATTTTTCGTTACACCTATTAGGTATCTGTCTTCAGCAAATTCTTGTATGGGGATAACTGCAGTAATCCTCTCACGCGGCATTAAATTTAAAAAGTTAACCGCAGGAGTTCCCCTTGCTGTTCTTTGTGCTTCAGGTATCTCATAAGCTTTTAGGCGATGAACCTTACCTGTATTAGTAAAGAACAATAGATGATCATGGGTTGAGGTTAAACAAAGGGTTTTTACAAAATCATTATCCCTTGTAGTAAGCGCTGTTATTCCCCTACCTCCTCGTCTCTGTGTCTTATAGTTATCTAAAGAGACCCTCTTAACATAACCTAGGTGAGTCAAGGTAACAGCTACCATTTCCTCTTCGATCAGGTCTTCTTCATCGATTTCCTTTGCATCAGCCACAATCTTGGTGCGTCTCTTATCCCCGTATTTTTTCTTTATCTCTAAAAGCTCTTCTTTAATGATGTTCATTAAGAGCTTTTCATCAGCCAATACCTTTTTATACCATGCAATTTTTTCAAGCAGATCTTTATATTCATTCTCAATCTTTTCGCGCTCAAGCCCCTGGAGTCTTGCAAGCCGCATATCAAGAATAGCTTGGGCCTGTATTTCTGACAGACCAAATGTCTCCATTAATCTCTGCTTAGCATCGTTATAACTCTCTCTTATAATCTTTATAATGGCATCAATATTATCTAATGCAATCTTTAATCCTTCTAATATATGTGCTCTTGCTTCAGCCTTCCTAAGATCAAACTGCGTTCTTCTTGTAACAACTTCTTTTTGATGCAACAAATATTGATCAAGCATCTCATATAAGTTTAATATCTTAGGCTCTCCGCCTGTAAGAGCAATCATAATTATACTGAAAGTCTCCTGAAGCTGGGTGTTTTTAAACAGACGATTCAGTATGATATGTGGGTTGGCATCTCTCTTCAGCTCAATAACTATACGCATTCCTTCCCTGTTGGATTCATCACGTATATCGGAAATTCCATCAAGTCTCTTGTCTTTTACCAGATCAGCTATTTTTTCTATTAATCTTGATTTGTTTACCTGGTAGGGAATTTCGCTCACAACTATCTGCTGCCTTCCCTTGTTTGTTTCCTCAATAAGGGTCTTTGCTCTAACTGTAACCCTTCCTTGTCCTGTCCTGTAAGCCTCTTTGGCGCTATTTTTCCCCATTATAATTGCACCTGTAGGAAAATCAGGGCCTTTTACTATCTTAATCAGATCCTCTATATCAGTATCTTCTTTATCAATCATTAAAACTGCAGCATCTATTATCTCCCCAAGGTTGTGAGGAGGTATTGATGTTGCCATACCTACTGCTATTCCGCTGCTTCCGTTAACCAAAAGATTTGGAAATCTGGAGGGTAAAACCACAGGTTCCTTTTCTTCCCCATCGAAGTTTGGGGTAAAATCGACAGTCTCTTTATCAATATCCCTCAACATCTCCATGGCTAAAGGCGTCATTCTAGCTTCAGTATAACGCATGGCCGCTGCTCCGTCACCATCGATGGAGCCGAAATTCCCATGGCCGTCTATTAAAGTATAGCGGATGGAAAAATCCTGGGCCAATCTTACCATAGCATCGTATACAGAGCTATCACCGTGTGGATGGTATTTACCTAATACTTCCCCTACTATACGAGCTGATTTTTTATGGGGTTTATCAGGCGACATGCCAAGCTCTGACATTCCGTATAATATTCTCCTGTGTACAGGTTTTAAACCGTCCCTGACATCAGGCAGAGCCCTTCCCACAATAACGCTCATGGCATAATCTATATACGAGGTTTTCATCTCATCATGAATTTCGGTTTGTATCAGTTTTGAATCTTCAAGAAAACTGTTTTCCATCTTTGTCTCCTTTTTATATATCTAAATTCCTAACGTATTTAGCATGATCTTCAATGAATTTTCTACGAGGTGGCACCTTATCGCCCATTAGAATTGTGAATATTTCATCGGCAGCAGCCATATCCTCAACCGTAACTTGGATTAAGCTCCTCTTGTTGTAATCCATAGTTGTTTCCCACAGCTGCTCAGCATCCATTTCTCCTAGACCCTTGTATCTTTGAGGAGGCTTGACACCCTGTCTTCCGATTTCATTTAAAAGTTTTTCCTGTTCACGTTCAGAATAGGTATAGTATATTTCTTTGCCCTTAACAGTTCTATATAGAGGGGGTTGAGCTATATACACAAATCCACCTTCTATTAAGGGCTTCATGTATCTATAAAAGAAGGTCAGGAGCAAGGTTCTTATATGGGCACCGTCAACGTCTGCGTCGGTCATAATAATTATTTTGTGATATCGCAGCTTCTCTAGATCAAAATCATCACCTATGCCACATCCAAATGCAGTTATCATATTCTTTATCTCATCAGAATTGAGAATTTTATCTAGTCTTGCCTTTTCAACATTCAAAATTTTTCCACGAAGGGGCAGGATGGCTTGTCTCCTTCTATCCCTTCCCATCCTTGCGGTGCCGCCAGCGGAATCCCCTTCCACCAGGAAGATTTCGCATAGGGCAGGATCCTTTTCCTGACAGTCTGAAAGTTTACCAGGCAAAGCAATATTATCAAGAACTCCCTTTCTCCTGGTTAAATCCCTTGCCTTTCTCGCTGCCTCTCTTGCTCTTGCAGCTCTGAGACATTTATCGATGATAATTCTAGCTTGTTGAGGGTTTTCTTCTAAAAATGCTGTCAGGAACTCATTGGTCGTAGTTTCTACAAATCCTCTAATTTCGCTGTTTCCTAATTTTGTCTTAGTTTGACCCTCAAACTGAGGTTGCATCAATTTTACTGAAACTATAGCAGTGATTCCTTCCCTTACATCTTCACCCATTAAGTTTTCTTCATTATCTTTAATAAATTTATGCTTTCTTGCATAGTCATTGAAAACCCTCGTAAGAGCAGACTTAAAGCCTATCAGATGGGTTCCACCTTCAGTAGTGTTAATATTATTGGCATACGCAAGGATCAGTTCATTAAATCTATCCGTATACTGTAATGCTATTTCTACTTCCATATCCTTTTTCATATTTTCGAAATAGATTACATCTTGATGTATCGTCTCCTTATTCCTATTAAGGTGTTTTATAAATTCACGGATTCCGCCTTCATAATGGAAGACTTCTTTGCGCTTCTTACCTTCTCTTTCATCTTCTAATGTGATCTTTATGCCTTTATTGAGAAAGGCCATTTCTCTAAACCTATTTTCTAAGGTATCATAGTTAAATTCAATTTCATCAAAGATTTCTTCATCCGGCTTGAACATTGTCTTAGATCCGGTCTCTTTACCGCATTCTCCCACAACTTCAAGAGCTGTTAAGGTCTTTCCTCTAGAGTAGGTCTGTCTGTAGATCTTTCCCTCTCTTCTTATCTCAACTTCCATTATCTCGGAAAGGGCATTTACAACTGAAGCACCAACACCATGAAGGCCCCCGGAAACCTTGTATCCTCCACCTCCAAACTTTCCGCCTGCATGTAATACAGTGTGTATAACTTCAACAGCAGGTATATTAAGTTTTGGATGAAGATCCACAGGCATACCCCTGCCGTCATCCTTAATTACAACGGAGTTGTCTTTTTGTATTTTTATATATATATTTTTACAGAAACCGGCTAAAGCTTCGTCTATACTGTTATCAACAACTTCATATACTAAATGATGAAGACCCCTAGGTCCTGTTGTTCCAATATACATACCGGGCCTTTTCCTAACCGGTTCCAAACCTTCCAGAACTTGTATCTGTTCGGCATTATATAATTGTTGTTCTACATTTGCTGCCGTCATTTCTGTCCTCCTAAATTTATTTATCCATAAACAATTGTATCCTTAATTACGACTTTTAATTATAACTTAAAATCCGTTATTTTACAACTTTTTATCTATAACAGGTTTTTTATATTGGGGTTTTAAAGAAAAACGGCCTTATAACGCAAATTTTGCGTTTTTAAGTGTATAATAATTATTCATATATATAACAGCTTGTGGAAAGTGTTATCCACAAGCTGTTGATAACTTTTAAATTATTTATTTTCTCTATTTTCGTTTTTGGTATTGCCTGTGGATAACTTTTTTTGTATTATTAGAATAACAATCCTTAGTCGCAAGCTGTAGTTCATAGAAAAGGATATTTTATATGATTGATTTAGAAAAAACTTGGGAAAAAGCACTAGAATACTTAAAACCAGAGCTTACACCAGTAAGCTACGATACCTGGATAGATCCTCTAACCCCTTTTAGGTTAGACGAAGAAGAGAGAGCGCTTTACCTAGTTCTTGGCGGTGGAGTAGGTAAAAAATTATTAGAAGACCGCTATCGCAATATTATTGAATCTGCAATAAAAGAGGCTTTTGGATATAGGTTAAAAGCTGTCTTTCTCGATGCAGAAGAAGTTGAGTTAGCTGAATCATTAAAGGCCAATGCCTTAAACCGCACCTTTAGTGATGAGCTTTATTTGAATCCAAAGTATGTATTTAGCACTTTCGTTGTCGGTAAAAACAACCATTTTGCTCATGCAGCTTCTTTGGCCGTTGCAGAAACACCTCCAGGTACTGCCTATAATCCACTTTTTATCTATGGCGGCGCCGGACTGGGGAAAACCCATCTAATGCATGCAATAGGCCATCATATTATCCGCAAATCTCCGAATACAAAAGTATTGTATGTCTCTTCCGAGATGTTTACTAACGAGTTAATAAGAGCAATAAGGGAAAATAAAACATCTGATTTTAGAAAGAAATACAGAAATATAGATGTTCTCTTAATCGATGATATCCAATTTATTGAAAAGAAAGAAAGTGTCCAGGAAGAGATATTCCATACTTTTAATACCTTATATGAAGCTTCTAAGCAGATAATCTTATCTAGTGATAGGCCTCCTAAAGCGATAACTACATTAGAAGAGAGGCTTCGCTCTCGTTTCGAATGGGGCTTGATAGCCGATATACAACCGCCCGATTATGAAACCCGAGTAGCTATTCTCTGTAAAAAGGCTGAGCTGGAGGATATTAAAATAAATGATGAATTCATGGATGTTATATCCGTAATCGCTGAGAAAATACAATATAATATTCGCGAACTGGAAGGTGCTTTTATCAGAGTAGTAGCATATGCTTCATTAACTGGACAAGCCATCACAACTGATCTTGCAAAAGAAGTATTAAAAGATGTGTTTGCATTAAATACAAAAGAAATAACACCAGATTTAATTAAGAAGCATGTATCAAAGCATTTTAATATAAAGCCCTCTGATATGGAATCCTCAAAAAGGGCACGTACATATTCCTTTCCAAGGCAGATTGCTATGTATATGTGCAGAAATATGACTGAACTATCACTTCCTAAGATAGGTGAGGCTTTTGGAAATAGGGATCATACGACTGTTTTACATGCCTGTGATAAAATTTCAAAGGAAGTACGCTCAAATGAAGCATTAAATGAAGTTATCAAACATTTAGAAGAAGTGATTAAAGGGGAATAATATAAACAGCAGTTATTAAGGTTTTTTTAAAGTTATCCACAGAATTTAATAATAATTAATTGTTGAAATTCTATTGTCCACAGAAGTTATCAACATATCCACAGACCCTACTACTACTTCTACTACAAATAGATATAAAAAGAAGGAGGCCCTACCATGAAATTTATATGCAACCAGCAAGTATTAGCTAAAGCGCTGAATATAGTATTGAAGGCAGTAACACCTAGAACAACTATTCCAATATTAAAAGGTTTGTTATTAACTGTTGATAGTAATGGGAATTTAAAAATGGTTGCTTCCGATATGGATTTAAGCATAGAGAAAAATCTTCAAGTTCAACTTCCTGAAGAAGGCTCTATAGTAGTATCCGCAAAACTCTTTAACGATATTATTAGAAAGCTTCCAAATGAGGATGTAGAAGTAACAGAAGAAAATAATACAGTTACTATTCGCTGCCTTGCTTCAGAATTTACTATAGTTGGGCAGTCTGCAGAAGAATTCCCCAGTATAGGTAGTGTAAACTCAGAAGAAAGGATAAAGCTCGACAAGTCAGTTATAAAGGATATGATCAAAAAGACTTCTTTTTCAGCCAGTATAGAGGAGTCTAAGGGAATAATTGTAGGCATATTAGTTGAAATGGAAGATGACTACCTATCAATGGTTGCTTTAGATGGTTTCCGTATGGCCCTGGCAAAAGAGAAAAAATCATACAATGAAAACAGAAAAATTGTTATATCCGCAAAGATTATGAATGAGATTTATAAGATTTTCATGGAAACAGATGAAGACGAAAATGTAGAAATGATTCTTGATGATAAAAAAGCTGTCTTCCTAATGGAAGATACCAGAATAGTATCCAGAATAATGGAAGGAGAGTTTATCAAATATAAGGGTATTATACCAAAGGAATATAGTTCTAAATTAATAGTAGACAGGTTAGAGCTTCTGGATAGTATAGAAAGGGCATCACTTTTGGCAAGAGAGGGGAGAAATAATTTAGTTAAGCTATCTTTAGAAGAGGGTGGTCTTGTAATTACATCGAGTTCCGAGGAAGGTAATGTAATTGAAAAAATCAATACTCATAAAGAGGGTAATGATTTAGTAATTGGTTTCAATGCTAAATATATTATTGACGCTTTAAAAGTTATAAATGATGAAGAGATAGTTATGGAATTCGGTTCAAATGTAAATCCTTGCCTCATCAAACCTATAAGTGGAGATGAATACCTATACTTGATACTGCCTGTAAGAATAGCTGCATAATTATAGTGATACAAATGTATTTTAAAGAAGTAAGATTAAAAAATTTCAGAAATTATAAAGATGAGTCAGTTATTTTTCATCCTAAGGTAAATTTAATAACAGGTAGAAATGCCCAAGGAAAGACCAACCTCATAGAAAGCTTATACATTATGAGCTTAGGCAAATCATTTCGTACTAATAAGGATAGAGAAATGATTGCCTTTGATGAGGATTACTGTATTGTCAGATGTATATACATTAAAGAAGATAGAGAAAATGAAATAGAGATGATTATTTCCCAAAAAGGAAAGTCTATAAAGGTAGATGGTGCTAGAATAGGCAAGACCAGCCAACTATTAGATAATGTGTATACTGTTGTCTTTTCTCCTGAGGATTTAAAAATAGTTAAAGATGAACCTGAAAAGAGAAGAAGGTTTATTGATAGAGAACTATGTCAGCTAAAACCTGTATATTATAAAGAACTACAAAGATACAAAAAGATTCTACTTCAGAGAAATACACTTTTAAAAAAGGGTGTTAATGATGCTACTATGCTAGATGTATGGGATAAATCCCTTGCGGAATATGGAAGTAGGATTGTTGAAAAAAGGAAAGATTTTGTTGATAAATTAAATATTTTAAGTAGAAAAATTCATTCAAGAATTACTAATGGAAAAGAAGAACTTGATCTAGAATATGAGTCTAATATTCTTTCTAATGGAGAAATAAGAAATATTGAGAATGATTTTTTAGAAAAGCTTAAAAAAAGCAGAAAAAGAGATATATTAAGAGGAATTACTAATTTCGGACCACACAAAGATGATATTAAGATTATTATCAACGATATAGATGCAAGGAATTATGGATCGCAAGGACAACAGCGAACAGCTGCCCTTTCTCTTAAACTTGCGGAGATACAGTTGATAAAAGAAGAAAAAGGGGAAGATGCAATACTTTTACTGGATGATGTGCTTTCTGAGCTAGATAAAGAAAGGCAGGAGTTTTTGATAGATACCCTATCAGATACTCAGCTGTTCATTACAACAACTGAAATTGACAATGTTTTGCTAGACAGTATACAGTCTGGATATGTTTTTGAAGTCAGTTCCGGCAGGGTTGAAAAAACATTGACAAAGTAGGCTTATATATGTATAATTTAAAAGCACTTGTCACGAAGTAAACAATTTTTTTTATAATAGATTTTGAATATGGGGGGTGTATATGCGTGAAAAGGACTTATCAACCGAAAAGAAGACAGAGAAGTAAAGAACATGGCTTTAGAAAAAGAATGAAAACAAAAAACGGTAGAAATATATTGAAAAGAAGAAGATTAAGAGGTAGAAAAGCACTTACAGCATAGAGACCGCAAAAGTGGTCTTTTTGTTTCGGACAAAGGAGAATTAATGCGTAAACCTGATGTATTGCGTAACAAAAAGGACTTTTCTTCTATATATAATAATGGAAAATCTATTGGTGGAAAATATTTGGTAGTGTTTTATAAAAAAAATGGTTTACTTTTTAATAGAAGGGCCTTTTTAGCAAGTAAAAAAGTAGGAGGTAGTGTCCAGAGGAATCGTGCCAGAAGATTATTAAGAGAAAGCTATAGGCATTTGGAAGATGACATAAAAAAGGGTTATGATTTAATTTTCATTGCAAGAAAGAGTATTTTGAAACTGAAATGCGCGGATGTGAAAGAATCTATGGAAGCCGCACTTAAAAAAGCGAATATATTTGAGAAAACAATAAGGTGACGAATTTGAGAAGATTATTAATACTTCTTATTAAAGGATATAAGAAATTTATTTCACCGCTTTTTCCGGCAACATGTCGTTTTTACCCTACATGTTCGACATATTTTATACAGGCTTTAGAAAAGTATGGATCTGTTAGGGGAAGTTTTATTGGAATAAAAAGGATTCTAAAATGTCATCCTTTCAATCGGGGAGGATATGATCCTTTAAAATAACTGGAGGATACTAATGACAACTTACGAAAGAATAATGTCTGTAATAGCAATACCTATGGGTTGGATATTGACTTTATTATATGACTTTATCAACAATTATGGTATAGCCTTGATCGTCTTCACAATATTAATCAGGGCATGCCTATTTCCTGTATATAATTCCCAGATTAAAAATTCGGCAAAATTGAAAGAATTCCAACCTAAGATGCAGGAGTTGCAACGTAAATATGCTAACGATAAAGAGACCTTGAATATAAAAATGATGGAACTATACAAAGAAGAAAACTTTAATCCAGCGGGAGGTTGTCTGCCTTTATTAATTCAGATGCCTATTATTCTAGCCTTTTTTGTTTTAATAAGAAATCCTATAGCTTTTATGTCTGATCCACAAATGCTTATGGCAGTGCATGAGTCATTCCTATGGATACCGGATCTTTCACAACCCGATCCTTGGATTCTACCTATTTTAGCCGGTTTAGCGACTTTCTTCTCATTCTCAATGACTCAAACCATGGCAAGTCCAGATGTAGGTGGAACAGCAGGAATGATGAAGATGATGAGATTCTTCTTTCCTATCATGATAGTGTGGATGGGTCGAGCATTTCCTTCAGCTCTAACCCTATATTGGTTTATAGGGACACTATTTATGATTGGTCAGACCTTGCTGATGAATAAAATTAAGGAAAGAAAAGGATTAAATTAAAAAGGCCTGAATAAATGGAGGTATAATATGGATTTTTCTGAAAAATGGGGCAGAGATATTGATGAGGCTGTCGATCTTGCACTTAAAGATTTAAATGTGACAAGAGACCAGGTAAAAGTAATCGTGTTAGAGGAGCCATCAAAAGGATTCTTTGGAATAGGATCAAAACTTGCTAAGGTAAGAGTAGAGAAAATAATTGAGGAAAAAGAAGAAAAAGAAGTAAGATTTGAAGATGAAGATAGAAAGAAAGTCGAATTTGCGCATAAGAGACAGAGAAGAAAACAAAAATCCGTTAAGACTAAAAAGAAAACACAGCATAAAAGTCATATTACAGTAAGCCAAAAGCCAGAGGACCTTGAAGAAATAAATGATACTCCAGCCTTAGATTTTTTAAGAGACATTACAGGAAAAATGGGTTTAGAATTAGATATAAAAGCTTATGCAAATGATGATTGTCTATATTTAGAGATGTATGGAAAAGATTCAGGTACAATAATAGGAAAAAGGGGTCAAACCCTCGATTCTATTCAGTATTTAACCAGCCTTGTAGTCAATAAAGATTCTAATAAATACACAAGAGTTATAGTAGATGCAGAAAACTATAGGGCTAAGAGGGAGAAGACTTTAGAACAACTGGCATGGAGGCTGGCTGATAAAGTAGAAAAAACAGGAAAGAATGTACGCTTGGAGCCTATGAATCCCTACGAGAGGAAGGTTATTCATTCTACTCTACAGAAGAGTAAAACTGTAACTACAAGAAGTGAGGGAGAAGAGCCATATCGAAGAGTTATCATAGAACAAAATAAATAGAAGAATAACCTGCGATACCGCAGGTTATTCTACATAAGAAGCTCATTTTTTAGGAGGAATAAGAATGGAAGATACCATTGCGGCAATTGCAACCGCTTATGGAGAAGGTGGAATAGGTATAGTTAGGATTAGTGGTAATAGGTCTAAAGAAATTTTAGATAAGCTATTCAAACCCGCTAAAAATCAAGACAGAAAGTCCATCGTTAATAGACAATTAACCTATGGTTATATAGTTTCTCCTGAAGATAATAAGATTATTGATGAAGTACTAGTTGTATTTATGAAAGCACCTTCAACTTACACAAGGGAAGATGTTGTAGAAATTTTTTGTCACGGGAGTACAGTCTCTCTTAATAAAACACTCTCTCTTGTTTTGGATTCGGGAGCTAGGCTTGCAGAAGCAGGTGAGTTTACAAAGCGTGCATTTTTAAATGGAAGAATTGATTTATCGCAAGCGGAGGCTGTTATTGATGTTATAAAAGCGAAGACTGAAAAGAGTTTTGAGCTTGCCATAGACCAAATGGAAGGCCATCTTTCACAAAGGGTAAAAGAGCTTAGAGATGGTCTTATGGACCTGCTGGTTAGAATAGCAGTAAATATAGATTATTCTGAAGAAGATATAGAAGAATTAAGCTATGAGGAGACACTAACAAGCTTATCGTCAATAGGCGATAAAATAGAAAAACTCTTATCTACAGCCGACACGGGCCGTATGATAAGAGAAGGACTAAGGGTTACAATCGTAGGAAGGCCAAATGTAGGAAAATCATCCTTGATGAATGCATTGCTGAGAGAATCTCGTGCAATTGTAACTGATATACCCGGTACTACCAGAGATACTATTGAAGAAGTATTAAACTTAAGAGGCATACCCGTATATTTAACCGATACAGCGGGAATTCACAGCACTGAAGATGAGATAGAAAAGATAGGAATAGAGAGAAGTAAATTAGCATTTAATAGGGCTGATTTAATAATATTTATGGTTGATGGGAGCCTTCCACTTAGGGAAGAGGATTACTTGATAGCAGATCAGATTGGAGATAGGAAGGTTATAGTAATATTAAATAAAAGCGATTTGGGAAAAAGTGTAACAGAAAAACAAATTAAAGAGCTTTTAGATAATGCTATAATAATAGATGCCGCCGTTATTCATGACAAGGGGATAAAGGAGCTAGAAGATTCAATACTTAATCTTGTTTATGGCGGGAAGGTTAGCCAAGAGCATAGTGATATGGTTACGAATATAAGACATAAAGATCTATTAGAGAAGGCAAAAAACTCGATTGGAGATGCTAAGAAAATGGCATTGAACAATCAACCAATGGATCTAATAGAGATAGATATAAGGCAGGCATGGGAATACCTGGGTGAAATAATAGGAGAGACAGTAACAGAAGACATAATTGATCAGGTCTTTTCAAGATTTTGTTTAGGAAAGTAGGATTATTTGACATATGAGCAGTTATTTAATGGGAACATATGAGGTAATAGTTGTGGGTGCAGGCCATGCAGGATGTGAGGCCGCATTAGCTACAGCCAGAATGGGTAAAAAAACCCTTATTCTTTCAATGAACTTAGAAGCTGTAGCTATGCTTGCATGCAATCCTTCAATTGGAGGAACAGGAAAGGGCCATTTGGTTCGTGAAATAGATGCTTTGGGTGGACAGATGGGATTAACTATAGACAAAGCGTTTATTCAAAGCAGGATGTTAAATACATCAAAAGGACCCGCAGTCCATTCACTTAGGGCCCAGGCTGATAAAATGCTATACCATCAGGAGATGAAGAAAACCCTTGAAAAGCAGGAAATGCTGGATTTAAAACAGGGAGAAGTAATAGACCTTCTAGTAGAAGATGGTGTTGTAAAAGGTGTAATAATGAATACAGGCGCCAAGTATCTAGCTCAAGTTGTTATACTGGCAACAGGGACCTTCTTAGGCAGCAAAATATTTATTGGTGACAATAATTTTTTAAGTGGACCCAATGGCATGGCACCCTCTATTAGTTTAGCAGAATCTTTAAAAGGTCACGGTATCGAGTTGAGAAGATTTAAAACAGGTACACCAGCTAGGGTTTTAGGCAGCACTTTAGACTATGACAAGATGATAGAGCAGCCCGGTGATGATGAAATAACACCCTTTTCTTTTATGAATGACGATTTAGAGTGTGAACAGGTTCCCTGTTGGCTTACATATACCAATGAGAAAACACATCAAATTGTAAGGGATAACTTCCACCGTTCTGCACTATTCGGAGGAGATATTGAAGGAGTAGGGGCTAGATACTGTCCTTCTATTGAAGATAAGGTTAACCGATTCGCAGATAAGGAAAGACATCAGCTATTCATCGAGCCTGAAGGTCTTTATACAGATGAAGTATATATTCAGGGTATGTCGACTAGCCTTCCTGAGGATGTACAGGATCAATTCTATAGGACGATCCCAGGATTGGAGAATTTAAAAATTGTAAGACCGGCATATGCTATAGAATACGACTGTATTGACCCTCTTGACCTTAAACTGAGTTTAGAACACAGAAAGATAGCTAATCTGTTTTGTGCAGGCCAGTTTAACGGAAGTTCGGGTTATGAAGAAGCTGCTGCTCAGGGACTTATTGCAGGAATAAATGCTAGTTTAAAGATTGATAATAAAGAGCCTTTTATAATAGATCGTTCAGAAGCATATATTGGTGTTTTAATAGACGACTTAGTTACTAAGGGTACAAATGAACCCTATAGGATAATGACATCAAGGGCAGAATACAGGCTCTTACTTCGCCAGGATAATGCCGACCAAAGGTTGACTGAGAAGGGTTATAGAGTAGGGCTTGTTTCTGAAGAGCGTTATCAAAGATATAAGGAGAGGAAACAGGCAATAGAAGATGAAATCTCAAGGCTTGAAAAAACTATTGTAACACCTTCTATAGCCAATCCTTTTCTAAATGAGATTGGAAGCTCAGAAATAAATAGAGGTGTTTCTTTGGCTCAGCTTTTAAGGAGATCGGAGATAACATATGATCTTTTAGAGGCTATAGATCCTGAGAGAATACCCCTTTCAAGACACGTAAAAACTACTGTTCAGGTCAATATTAAGTATGAAGGCTATATTTCAAAGCAGCTTACACAAATAGAACGATTTAAAAAGCTAGAGGATATGAAGCTACCAGAAGACCTGGATTATAATAATTTGCATGGATTAAGAATAGAAGCAAGGCAGAAGCTTTCAAATATAAGGCCGAGATCAATAGGACAGGCCTCACGTATTTCAGGAGTATCTCCTGCTGATATCAATGTCTTGTTAATACATCTTGAACGCATGAATAGGAAATGATATGGAATTACTAAAAAGAGCATTAGATAAAATGGAAATAGACAGTCAAGATGATTTGATAGAGAAATTTAGAATTTATCGTGACTTGGTGCTTAAGTGGAATGAAAAGGTAAACTTGACTGCTATCAAAGATTTAGAAGAGTTTGAGGAAAAACATTTTGTCGACTCCCTAATATGTTATTCTTTTCATGCTTTTAAGAAGGCAGACAGGATAATAGATATTGGGACAGGTGCCGGATTTCCAGGGCTAGTCCTTGCAATTTGTTATCCTGAAAAAGAGTTTGTATTGGTAGATTCTTTGAACAAGAGAATAAAGATATTGGATGAAATAATTGACATTTTGAGTGTTAAAAATGTTAGGACCATACACTCAAGAGCAGAAGATTTGGCCAAGGATAAAAAACATAGGGAAAAATATGATGTTTCTTTGGCCCGTGCAGTTGCGCATCTTTCAGTGCTCTCAGAGTATTGTCTGCCATTTGTTAAGGTTGGAGGTTATTTCGGAGCATATAAATCAGGAAGTATAGATGATGAATTAGATGAAAGCAGGAAGGCTATTAAAATCTTAGGAGGAAGATATAAAGATGAAATAAGTCAGGAAAATGACTTAATAAATCTCGATCATAAAATAGTATGGATTTTAAAATCCAGTAATTCGCCTGCGAAATATCCGAGAAAGGCAGGACTTCCATCGAAAAAGCCAATAGTTTAGGGCTTTATGTAGTTTTTTGTTATATGATTGTTGTTTATCATAATACTAACCCCCTTTAGAATATAATAAAGGGGGTATATTTATGTTTTCAAGGATAAAAATCAACCAAACAGAGATACCAGTTGATTCAATCATAGTTAACTCGGATCAACCCAGAAAAATTTTTCAGGATGAAGATCTTGAAGAATTATGCTCCTCCATAAAGGAGTTTGGTGTAATACAACCTATAATTGTTAAGAAAGTTGGGGGAAAATATTTACTGATAGCCGGCGAACGTAGACTGAGAGCAACTATTATGGCAGGGTTAGATAAAATACCTGCAACCATTCGTGATGCGGATGAAAGAGATTCTGCTTTGATTGCATTAGTTGAGAATGTTCAAAGGGAAGATTTAAACTACATAGAAGAGGCAATGGCCTACAAAAGTCTCATGGATGATTATGGACTTACCCAGTCGGAAATTGCTAAAAAGGTGGGTAAAAAACAGTCAACTATTTCAAACAAAATTAGACTCTTATCTCTTCCTGAAGAGATTCGCCATGCTTTAACTGAAAACAAGCTTACTGAGCGCCATGCTAGGGCTCTATTGAAGATAGCTGATAATAATCAGAGAAAACAGATATTAAAGAGGATAATCGGTCATAACCTAAATGTAAAACAGAGTGAAAAATTGATACAAGATTTCTTAACTAAGACAGAAGAGGAAAGACGAAAAAGAGAGAAGTTAAGTTTTATAAATTACAGAATTTATATAAATACCATAAAAAAAGCCTTTAATACCATACAGGAAGTTGAAGATGGAGCAAAATACTTCCAAGAAGATAAAGGAGACCACTTAGAGGTTCGAATAATAATTCCGAAAAAGGTAGGCTAATCATAATAACTTTTTTAGGATGTTTCATGTGAAACATTCTTTTTTATATTAATTGTAGTATAATTGGAATATAAAAGAAGCCTAAGGGGGGACTACCCTATGAAAAGATTAGCATATATAATGATTACCTTACTAATGGTTTTATGTCTTCCAGCCTGTTATGATAGTGACAGCTACAATAACAAGTCAGCTGGATTTTTAGTTAAGACAGCCTATGAGTTCCATAAGGAAATACCAAATTTATATAAATGGGATCTAGTAATACCCAAAGTTTCTGATGAGGTTCCTGGTGGTGAAATAATAAATGAAAGACTTTATGAATTATACGGCAGCCTTGAAGATTGGGAAGAAAGGTGGGAGGCAACAACTCTTGAACCAAAAGACTATTCTTTACATTCTATGAGCAAATATTATAGCCTTAGCAACAAGGATGGCATCTGCAGTCTCGATATTATTAATAGAGATATAAGTTCAACGGATGGCACTGAAATTAAACGGGGTTATATCCATTCTATTTATTATGACGAAAACACAGGTGAGGTTATAGATCAGGCAGAATATCTTTTTAAACTAGGCTATACTTTAGACGATATTAAAAAGATATTTATTGAAGAACATAAAGAAGACTATGGAAAATATATGGATTCCTATGAGCATTTATTAGAAAATTTATATTTCTATTTTGATGAAGAAAACAATTTGCAGTTTATGACAGATGAAGTTGACATAGCTCTTGCAAATTATGCTGAATTTATGTTAAATGTAGAAGGCAAACTCTTTGGTCTCCATAGTACAGGCGATTTCCCCAGCTTATCCCTTCAAGATACTGAAGTATTAGATTATGATAACATTTGGGATAATACGCACTGGATCAGAGAATATTATGAAGGTGTAGAGCTTACATATTTGGTAAATGAAGAAGAAGATATGAAATATGCATATGGGATTGAAATTACAGGTGACAGCGCAAAGGAAATCTGTACCCATAGAGGTATTAAAATAGGAGATTCTTTAAAGGATCTATTAAAAGCTTATCCTGAAATAGATCCTTCTGAGCAGGCAGAAGTATATGGAACTGATGATTTCTTAACTTATTCCTTTGGTATATTTGGGTATACAATCGAGTTTTATTTTAAGGATGAAATTATTGATAAAATAGCATTGGTTGATTATTTTAACTGAATTATAGTGCTTCTATTTGAATGTTTCATGTGAAACATTCTTTTTTTGTAAAAATTAGTTGGTGATATCTTGAGTTTGATATATAATAAAATTGATACTGAAATGACCAAGCTTATAAAAAAGAAAGGGTGAATATATTGGGAAAGGCCATAGCGATATTTAACCAGAAGGGCGGAGTAGGAAAAACAACAACGAATATAAATTTGGCCGCATGTTTAGCTATGAAAGATCAGAAGATTTTAATTCTTGATATAGATCCACAGGGCAACACAACAAGCGGTATGGGTATCTCAAAGAAAGGACTAAAGTTAACTTCTTATGAGATATTAGTTGATGATAAAATCAATGTTTTGGATGCAATAATACCTACGAATATACCGAATTTGGATATTATACCCGCTAGTGTTCAGCTGGCAGGTGCTGAGATAGAGTTGGTTCAACTAGAGGGAAGGGAAAAGAGACTAAAGAAAGCTTTGGACAAGATAAGCGATAAGTACGATTACATATTTATAGACTGTCCACCTTCATTAGGCCTGTTAACCATCAACTCCCTTACCGCAGTTGATAGTGTACTCATACCTATCCAGTGTGAATTTTATGCTTTGGAGGGCGTAAGTCAACTCATGAGTACGATAGATCTTGTTAAGAAAAATTTAAATAAAGGTCTAGAAATTCAAGGAGTTATCTTAAGCATGTTTGATGGCAGAACAAATCTATCAATGCAGGTTGTAGAAGAAGTAAAAAAATATTTTAAAGAAAAAGTGTATACTACAGTTATTCCGAGGAATGTAAGACTTGCAGAAGCACCAAGCCATGGAATGCCTGTTATCCAGTATGATCCAAGATCATCCGGCGCTATTGCGTAT
>JAAYSU010000109.1 GCA_012523915.1 Clostridiales bacterium | reverse complement strand
CATGCTAAATAGGGAGGAAATGGTAGGTGCAACTGGAGCTATTGCTTCTGAGGAAGAAGCTGAGAGAGAATTTGAACCAAGGCTTTGGACCTTCCTTCTACCTATGATAATTGTAATTCTAATAACTATTTGGCAGGGTGATATTTTAATAGGTGTAGCAGCAGGTATCGTTTCCTGTTTACTATACATTCCTGCTGGGATTATGTCCTTTGGAAAGTTCTGTGACATGTGCCACAAAGGCCTTGAAGACATGCTCTTCATAGGAGTTGTACTTGTAACAAGTCTATTCTACAGAGAGTCCATGCTATTAGTAGGACTGCCAGAGTTCATTATCGAAGTAGCAGGTCCCTTTATGAGTGCAGCTTTGTTACCAGCAATTGTGTTTATAGTTGTTGGACTAATTTGCTTCGCAACAGGAAACATTTGGAGTATACCAGCAGTAACTACTCCTATTGTAGTACCCTTAGCAGTTGCAGTAGGAGCACATTTACCTTTGACCCTAGGTGCAATTATATCTGCAGCCGTCTTTGGAGCACAGGCCTGCTTCTATTCAGACGTAGTCTTGCTGTCAGCTTCAGCTTGTAAGGTAAATAACGTAGACTACTGTATTGCACAGTTACCATACATCATAATTGTATCCGCGATGAGCACAGTGTTCTTCCTGATTGCAGGATTTGCTCTCGCAGTATAGAAATTACAAAATAGGAAAGCCCGCTTTTTAGCGGGTTTTTCATTTCAATAAATTCTGTTATTTTCACTGGCCTGTCACTTGATTTGAAGTTACAATGGAGCTGAGGATTAAGAAAAGGAGCAGATTATATGAAAAATATAAAATTTGCTAGAAGGATGCAAGATGCAGAGCCTTCAATAATTAGAGAAATGCTCAAGCTTTCTTTAGATCCAAGCTATATTTCATTCGCGGGGGGAGATCCTGATCCAGAATTCTTTCCGATTTCCCAAATTTTATCTTTCAATAAAAAAATTGATGAGGACTCCAATATTCTTTTTCAATACAGTGTTTCAGAGGGTAATGAGTTATTAAGGAAACAAATAATAAAATATATTGAGGAATGGGGCATAACAGCTGAGCTGGATAACATCATCATCACTTCTGGGGGACAGCAGGGTCTGGATTTGACCGGAAAACTATTTATAGAAGAAGGAGACATCATTGGAGTTGAAGGACCAAGCTATATGGGAGCTATTAATGCATTTAGACAGTACATGCCCAAATTTGATACTGTTGAGATGGATGATGAGGGTATAAGTGTTGAGGAAATAAAGAGGAGAATTGAGAAAGGCTATAAATATAAATTAATTTATGTAATACCTGACTTTCAAAATCCTACAGGCAAAACCATGTCCTATGCCCGAAGAAAAGAATTGTTAGAGCTTGCAAAAGAACACGATATTGTCATAATTGAAGATAATCCCTACTATAGCCTTAGATTCGAAGGCGAAAATATCCCACCAATTAAAGCCCTGGATGATTCGGGGAATGTTATCTTTATTGGCTCCTTCTCGAAAGTTATATGTCCTGCCAACAGGGTTGGATGGATTTGTGCAGATAGAAATATAATAGAAAAATATGTTATAGCTAAACAGGCTGCTGACATCCATTCTAATGAATTATCCCAATTGCAGACCGCCCATTATTTAGAGAACTATTCATTAGATGAGCATTTAAATAAAATAAGGTATGCTTATAAAGAGAAAAAAGATGCTATGATCAGCGCTATTCGCAAATACTTCCCTAATTATATTAAATATACCAATCCACAAGGTGGGCTGTTTGTTTGGTTAACCCTGCCTGAGGGTTGGGTAGGCGAAGACATAATGAACAAATGTATTGATGAAAAAGTTACTATTATCCCGGGCAGTAGATTTTGTGCAGATGAATCTAGACGGAATAACATAAGGTTGAGCTACGCTACTATGGATATAGATTCTATTGAAGAAGGAATTAAACGGATTGCTAAGGCATTTAAAGAATTTGAAAGGAGCAAATCATGAAGACAACTAAAGAAATCATTCTGTTACTATTCCAGTATTGAGGGGCATTGATAATTCCTTGGATGAGGAATTTGGTATCATACACATAGATACGCATTTTGATCTTTGCGACACTCTGAATGATGACAAATTATCCCATGGATGTACACAACGAAGGGCACTTGAACTGAAAAACATCAGCTCAGCAGATAATATTTTCTTTATTGGAATTCGTTCGGCAGAACCAGATGAACTAGAGTTCATGAAGAATAACAAGCTTAACCTTATCAGTGCGGCAGAATATGAGAAACTTGGAACAGATCAAGTCGTTAATCAAGTTGTTGAAGTTATGGGGAAATATAAGAAAATATATATTACTATTGACATCGATGTCTTAGATACCTTCGGAACAGGGACACCGCAAATAGGTGGAATTAGTAGCCGTGCACTTTTGGATTTGCTTAGGGGTTTGTTTGATCTTAATGTTATAGGCTTTGACGTCGTTGAGGTTGCCCCAAAACTAGATCCTTCTTGGTCATCAGTCTTTATTGGACGTAGATTGGTTACAGAATGTAT
>JAAYSU010000001.1 GCA_012523915.1 Clostridiales bacterium | reverse complement strand
TTGAACTTTAACAGCCTCTGCTACTGCTATATCGGTTTGGGGTTTTTTAGCTTTACCTTGTGTTGGATTTATTATCCTTGAAATTATGCTGATTACAAGCCATATGATTATAAGAATAACAAAGGTTGCACCCATACCCATGACAGTCGTAACTAGACTGCCAGCAATTTTGTCAGCAAAGCTCAAATTTGCAAACAGATTCGGGTCTGCGAACCGTTCCATTAATCCAATTTGTTCCATTTAAATACCTCCTAAAGCGGTATATTGCCATGCTTTTTAGCGGGCAACGATTCTCTCTTTGAGGCAAGCATATCAAAGGCACTTATTACCCTCTGTCTAGCAGTTGCCGGCTCTATAACATCATCTACATATCCTAATTCCGCAGCTCTATAGGGATTATTAAATCTCTTTTCGTACTCTGCAATTTTTTCTTGTCTTTTTGCTATAGGATCATCTGCTTCTTCAATTTCTTTCTTAAATACAATGTTCGCTGCGCCTTCAGCTCCCATTACTGCTATCTCAGCACTTGGCCATGCTAGAACCATATCGGCTCCTAGTTCTTTATTACACATACCGATATATGCACCACCGTAGGCCTTTCTTAAAATCATAGTAACCTTGGGTACTGTTGCTTCACTGTAAGCATAAAGCATCTTAGCCCCATGGCGAATGATTCCACCATGCTCTTGACTTACTCCTGGGAGGAAGCCAGGCACATCTGTTAGAGTTAAGAGAGGAATGTTAAATGCATCACATCTTCTGATAAATCTAGCAGCTTTATCAGATGCATTTATATCTAAACAACCTGCATAAAACTTAGGTTGGTTAGCTATTACACCGACAGTCTGTCCATCTAACCTAATATAGCAAGTTACTATATTCTTAGCATAATGCGGCATTACGTCATAATACTCACCGTTGTCAGCTAGCTTGGTAATAATATCATAGATATCATAAGCCTTATTTGGGTTTTCAGGTATAATTTCATTAAACTCAGGGATCAATCTGTTAGGATCATCCGTAGATTCATATACTGGTGGAGTTTCCAAATTATTAGAAGGAAGGTAAGATATGAGTTTTCTTACTGAAGCCAAGGTGTCCTCATCATTTTTACCTATGAAATGAGCCACACCGCTAATAGAGTTATGAGCCATTGCTCCACCTAATTTCTCAGCTGATATTTCTTCTCCCGTAACAGTCTTAATGACCTGAGGTCCTGTAATGAACATCTGGCTTGTCTTATCGACCATAAAGACATAGTCCATTATTGCAGGTGAATATACTGCTCCGCCCGCACAAGGACCCATTATAACTGCAATCTGGGGAATTACGCCTGAAGCAATCGTATTGTTGTAGAATATCTTTCCGAATCCCGAAAGAGATGTTACTCCTTCTTGAATCCTTGCTCCACCGGAGTCATTTAATCCAATAATTGGAGCGCCCATTTTTAATGCCATATTCTGAACTTTAACGATTTTCTCTGCGTGATATTCTCCAAGTGAACCGCCCAATACAGTAAAATCTTGAGCAAAAGCGAATACCAGTCTACCATCTATTGTACCATAACCGGTTACAACACCATCGCCTGGCGCTTCAACATTTTCCATACCAAAATTGGTACATCTGTGGGATACAAAGGTATCCATCTCTACAAAGCTACCTTCATCGAATAGTAGTTTGATTCTTTCTCTAGCTGTTAGCTTTCCTTTAGCATGTTGGCTGTCGATCCGTTTTTGCCCTCCGCCAAGTTCAAGCTTCTCTTTTTTGCTGCGGAGCTCTTCAATCTTATTCATGCGTAATCCCCTCCTTAATTTATTATTGTCTAGTTAGCATCTATTCGATATGAAACTAGTACCATACTTAATATATACACAATTACTATATATTACTTCATTTAAAAATTCAAGCAAATTTATATTTATCTATTATGCTCTATTATGCATTTAAAATTATAGAACTTTAACAATATTCTCAATACGTTCAAGGGCTAAGGCTATTATTAACCCAGGTATTACAGTTGTCCCCATAATATCAATCCCTAAGATCTCTTTTATTTTCTTCAACCTATACTGGACAGTATTCGTATGAATTGACATAATCTTAGCTGTGGTCGAAGCCTTCATATCTGCATCGAGAATAAAGATCTCTAGGGTTTCTAAAAGCTGGTTTCTCTTACTTTCGCCGATCTTTTTAAAGGGGGTTAATAGATCCATATAATATTTTTTAACCATACCACCTTTTAAAGAAATGTTAATACAGTTACTTGCTAATGCTAGTTCATACTTTGTGAAGATTTTTTTATGGGGGAATATATAATGTATGAATGGCCAGGTTTCATTAATAAGTTGAAAAGCATCGGCTGCTCCTTCAACACTGTCAATCCCATTGAAATAGAGTACCTCTTTTGCATTGGCTTTTAAGAGATTTTCACAGAGGTAATTCCAGTTTTGTTCTTCAGGTAATGAATCTTCTTTTTCTAAAAGAACACAGCTTATTTCATTACCATCAGCAATCTTTAGAATTCGCAGACCTGTTTCTTTCTCAAATTTTGATATAACTTTGAAACCAGTATCCTTTTCCAGCCCTCCTACATAGAGCACAGCTTTTATGCTCTTATTCCTAAATTCCGCCTCTTCCTTTAGTGTGTTTGCCAGCCCCTTATTTCCACGTCTTAACGCTTTAACAAACTCTGCTGTAACATCCCTAATCGGACTATATTTCCACATACCCATGGCAAGTTCTAAAATTTCAGCCAATCTTTTTATATCATCCTGCGAGTAGGAATTCTCATTATCAACTAGCATTAAATAATACTTCTTGCCATCTATTTTCACAGGACCCCAGTAGGTAAGAATCCCTTCTACGTCAATCGAAGTAAAGCGACCCTCTATACCTTTTTCTATACCTTTTCTCACTACCTCATCGACAGTTTTCTTATGCCTGGTCTCAACAGTAAAAACCGGATTGAAATCTTCACTAAGAAGTACAAGCTGGAAATTATTATTTATGGCTGCCTCCCTTGCGGCAGCCTGAAAACTCCCATGCTTCTCAAAGTTGAGCAGGTGATAAATTGTATTATTTATAAGGTCGTTCGAAAAGGTCTCGCCCATTGCTATTAATCATCCTTTTCATCAATATCATCGTCTAGCTCATATTCATAATCATAATCGTCATCTTCTTCATCTTCGTCTTCGTCTTCTTCCTCTGCAGCAAGTTCTGCTAAGTGTTCTGCAGCCTCTTTAGCGTTGTTAGCTTCAATAAATCGTTCTCTTTCCTTAGTATCTTCGATTAGCTCTTCAGCAGTCTTATCGCCTGTAAACAGCTGCTCAAATTGCTCTCCATCCAGGGTTTCTAGTTCTAATAGAACTTCCGCAACCAAATGGAGTTTATCTATGTTCTCAGTCAGCAGTTTTTCTGCCTCCATAAAAGCATTCTCTACAATTGCTCTTATCTCTTCATCTATTTCCTTAGCTATTTCCTCAGAGTAATTTTTCCTTGTGGAAAAATCCTTACCAAGGAATACTTCGTCTGACGAGCTGTAGCTTACAGGGCCAAGTCTTTCGCTCATCCCGTATTTAATAACCATATTGCGAGCTATCTCTGTAGCCCTTTCTATATCATTGCTAGCGCCAGTACTGATATCATTTAAAGTCAATTTCTCTGCTACGCGACCTCCTAACAAATGGATAATTTGTTCCTCCATAATTGTCTTGGTAGCATAGTACTTATCCTCTTTCGGCAGTATCATGGTAAATCCACCAGCCATGCCTCTAGGAACTATAGAAACCTGATGAACAGGGTCGATATTAGGTAATAATCTTGCAACCAATGCATGCCCCGCTTCGTGATAAGCAGTAAGTTTTTTCTCCTCATCACTTATAACGCGGCTCTTCTTTTCAGGTCCTGCTATTACTTTAGTTATAGCCTCTTCTAACTCATCCATACGTATTTTACGGCCATTTCTTCTTGCAGTTAACAAAGCTGCTTCGTTTAACATGTTCTCTATGTCAGCCGGTGTAAAGCCTGGAGTTCTCCTTGCCAACACTTTCGGATCCACCGATTCATCCAAAGGTTTATTTCTCGAATGAATACGGAATATTTCTTCCCTACCCCTGATGTCAGGAATACCAATTACGATCTGTCTGTCAAATCTACCTGGTCTTAATAAAGCAGGGTCTAATATGTCAGGTCTGTTTGTTGCCGCCAAAACTATTATACCACTATTATCTTCAAAGCCATCCATTTCAACTAAAAGCTGGTTTAGAGTCTGTTCTCTCTCGTCATGTCCTCCTCCAAGTCCTGCCCCTCTTTTCCTGCCGACAGCATCTATTTCATCAATAAATACTATACATGGAGAATTTTTCTTTGCCTGATCGAAAAGGTCTCTGACTCTGGAAGCACCTACACCTACAAACATTTCAACAAAATCTGAACCACTTATACTAAAAAAGGGCACTCCTGCTTCCCCAGCAGCTGCTCTAGATATATAGGTTTTACCTGTGCCAGGAGGGCCAACCAATAATATTCCCTTTGGTATCCTGGCACCTAGATTGTTGTATTTCTTCGGATATTTCAGGAAGTCAACCACTTCTGCCAGCTCTTCTTTTTCCTCATCTAAACCGGCAACGTCAGCAAAGGTTACTCTCCTTAAATCTTCCGCCCTATGAAGTCTTGCTTTACTCTTACCAAATGACATCACACCCTTGCCTGCACCCTGGCCTTGTTGCATAAATACAAACCAGAACAAAACAAAGATTAATATCATAACAATAGTAGGCAATAAAGAAATTATCCACGACGAACTAGAAGGCTTCTCACTGGTCAGTACCAGTGCGCCTTCTTCTATCTGTGGAAATACATGCTTCTCACTTAATAACATTAATTCTACAGATGAGGGTGCATATGCAGAAATTCTTTCTCCTGATTTTAACTTTCCAAGTAAGTTAGTCTCAACTATAGTCAACTCCTCGACTTGACGATTTTGTAAGTATCCAACAAATTCAGAAAACTCTACTGGTCTTACTTGAGGTCCTTGCGATTGTTGATAAAACCAAGCGAACCCCATTACTAAAACAAAAATTATTATATATATACTAAGATTTTTAAAAATTCTATTCAACGATCCTATTCCTCCTTCAGATAAATGCCTTCACAGCATTTCAGTATTTTATCATACTAAATGCCTATATTCAAGATGAAGTATTTCTTTTGTGCTATCTTTTACCTTGTATTTTTCATTAATTCTTTTGCCTATTACCCATAAGACTTCTGATCCTAAGCAAACTAATGGGATGCTATCTCTATCTACACGCTTTATCTTTTCATCTACAAAAAAATCCTGAATTTTCTTTGTCCCAGCCATCCCAAAAGGAGTAATAAAATCTCCAGGTCTTCTGGATCTAATCACTAAATCTCCCCGTTTACTTACATCAGAGATATCCAAATATGAAGAATAGGGATCTCCCTTTATTATTCGATCTAGTTTCTCTGCCTCTAGGATTCTGGTCTTTAGTACGGCATTTAATTCAGAGATTTCTGTCTTTCCTTCTATCTTAATGGGGTAACAAAACTCCAAACTTTTTTCGTTATCTATTGAATTAGAATCTATAAACTCTGCCATATCATATGAGATTCGCAGCAGATAACCCCTTGGGAAATCTATTTGATCTCCCGTATTACCTTCCCTGATTAACTTATCGCCATTTATTAGATGTACAGCTGATATATCTTGAAATAAGCCCATTTCTTTAAAGATACTGGAGATAACTCTCTTACCTATAGCAGGATGAAGACTTTTATACTCATTACGGTAGACTTTGTCTCTGGATCTTGTACATATTCTTTTTAGAGTTTCGTCAACATGCGAATATATAAAGTCTTTATCCTCAGCAACAATCTGAGACAGACGGCTTAAAACATCAATTATACTTTCGTTGTACTGGTCTTTTAAGTAAGGTATCAGTTCAAGTCTAATCTTGTTTCTGGTATACATAGGCTCATAATTGGTCTTATCGATTCGAGCTTCCAAATTATTTTTCCTACAATATTCTTCAATTTCTTCACGACTTACATCTAATAGCGGACGAATTACCTCATCGTCTCTTTTGTACTCAATAGCTGCAAGACCGTCTGTACCTGTCCCTCTTATAATACGCATTAAAAGGGTTTCTGCCTGATCATTCTGGTTTTGGGCAACAGCAATTTTCACACTCTTTTTACCCGTCGTCATAATCTCTTTTCTTACCTTTTCAAAGGCCTCATACCTTGCATTGCGGCCCATCTCCTCTGTTGTCAGGCCTTGATCCGCAGCCATCTTATTTATGTCATAAATAAAGACATGACAGGGTATACCGAGATTCTCACAAAATCTTTCGGTATAGATTTGATCCTTGTCTGCCTCCTCGCCTCTTAGACAGTGATTGATGTGAACTGCATGTAGACTTATGTCAAGTTCATCAGAGATACTGTAAAGAGCATGAAGTAAACATATCGAATCGGGTCCTCCCGAAACACCGATAACGATATGATCGCCTTTATCAATTAATGACTTTTCTTTAATAGCGTTCTTAATCTTTCCTATTACCATGACTTTATTATACCATGTTTATTGTTTCTGAAACAAATAACGGGTATAATATCTTTAGCATTTTTGTTTTTATTAATCAACAGTTGAGGAGAAATTTTTATGGATTATACTAAACTTTCAGAGATTTTATTCCCTAACATATCCAAAGCACCAAAGGATTACGAGGAGATTTATCCTCCTAGAAATCTTCCGCAAGGTGCCAAAGTAACAAGACTAGGTCCTAGCCCTACGGGATTCATTCACCTTGGCAACCTCTACGGAGCCTTTGTTGATGAAAGGCTTGCACACCAAAGCGGCGGCACTTTCTATCTTAGAATTGAAGATACAGATGATAAGAGGCAGGTGGAAGGTGCTATCGAAGCTATAATTGAATCCTTAAACTATTTCGGTCTTGAATTTGATGAGGGTATTACTTTAGATGGCGAGTTAGGCCAATACGGTCCCTATAAACAAAGTGAAAGGGCCGAAATATATCAGTGCTATGCCAAATGGTTAGTTTCCAAGGGATTAGCCTACCCATGCTTCTGCACTGAGGATGAAATTCAGGAAATGAGAAATAAGCAGGAATCAGCTAAAGAAACCCCGGGATACTACGGTAAGTGGGCAAACTGTCGAGAACTTGACTTTGATGCCGTTGAGAAAAAACTTAATAACAATATGCCTTTTGTTATAAGGCTTAAATCATACGGAGATCCTAAAAAGAACTTCCAAATAATCGATGGTATACGCGGCGAACTATCGATGCCTGAAAACTTTCAGGATGTAATTATCTTAAAACAAAACGGCATACCGACATACCACTTTGCACATGTAATAGATGATCACCTTATGAGAACAACCCATGTAGTAAGAGGTGAAGAGTGGCTATCCTCTCTCCCAATACATGTAGCATTGTTCAAAGCAATGGATTGGGAATTGCCGGTCTACTGCCACACAACAGTTCTCATGAAGGCAGATGGCGACACCAGGCGAAAGCTATCCAAACGCAATGATCCCGAGCTTTCACTTAATTACTATAGAAGTTTAGGTTATCATCCTGAAGCGGTGAGAGAATATCTGATGACTATTCTAAATTCAAACTATGAGGAATGGAGACTGGAAAACCCTGATTCTCCCATAGATGAATTTGAATTTACAACCGAAAAGATGAGTAGTTCAGGAACCCTTTTCGATTTAGATAAATTAAATGACATAAGTAAGGAAGTAATTGCACGAATCGATGATGAAGATCTCTATGAATTTATGCTCGAATGGGCTAACAATTACAAGGAAGAGCTAGTTGCTCTATTTAAAGAGAATGAATCGATGATGCTTAGAATACTAGCTATGGATCGCCATGGGGAAAAACCTAGAAAAGATTTAATCTATTGTGAGCAGATATTTGATTATATTAGTTATTTCTTCGATGAATACTATAAGGTTTTAAACGATTATCCTGAAAATGTAGATAGAAATGATCTAGTCCCAATTATAAATGGATATTTAGAAACATATGATCCTAACGATGATCAAACAGGATGGTTTTCTAAAATCAGAGAGTTGGCAACAAACTTAGGTTATGCAGCAAAACCAAAGGATTACAGAAAGAATCCTGAACAATATAAAGGACATGTTGGTGATGTGAGTACAGTAATACGTGTAGCCCTTATGGGCAGAAGAACTTCTCCTGATTTGTGGGAAATTCAGCAGATCATGGGAGAAGAAAAGGTAAGAGACCGTTTCAGAAAAGCTATTGAAGCTCTTTAATATTTTTCAATAGGATTCACATTATAACCTGTCTCTGAATATTCTATAGTACATCAACAAAAATAATAAAAAAGAGCAGGTGATAAATAATGTCAAGTGGACGCGGTCTCCTTGGTGGAGCAGGATGTGTTGATACCAGCCTATTGTTTTTCTTCCTCTTGCTGGTCATCATCTTCTGTAACTGTTACAACTATTAAATATCAAAAGAAACCCGCGTACATTTTGTCCGCGGGCTTTTGATTCCATTATTCTGCTAAATATTCTCTTGTAATTCTTCCTAAGATTGTCATTCCTTTTATTATCTGTTCCTCCGTTGAATTTGAAAAGTTTATGCGCAATTCATTGTTCTTTGCCTCACCCGGATAAAAGGACCCTCCAGGTACGAATGCGACCTTTTCTTCAAGTGCACGTCTTAAAAGCTCCCTTGAATCTTTTCCTTCAGGCAGTCTCATCCATATAAAGAGTCCACCCATGGGTTTGTTGTAAGTCACGGACTCAGGGAATTCCTTTGCTATCACTTCTAGCATTACATTTCTTCTTTTTTCATATATGGATGTAATATCTTTAATATGTTCATCTATATCATAATGATCCAGGTAGTATGACATCTGCCTTTGTGTAATAGCAGAAGAAGATAAATCAACATTGCTCTTTAGCATCAGATATTGTTCAATAATATCTCTTCTTGCAGCTATCCAGGCAACCCTTAAGCCAGGACAAAATGTCTTTGAAAAAGAACCGCAGTATATTAACTGACCATTGCCATTTCCAAAACTTATCAAGGGCTTTTCTTTTTCTTCCTTAAAAGATAGTTCAGAGTAAGCCGCATCCTCTAAAACGGCAACATCATAGTCTTTAACTAGGTCCATAAAAGCTTTTCTTCTCTCATAGGACCAACATCTGCTTGTTGGATTTTGGAAATCAGGAATGACGTA